>DASXPC010000327.1:0-13264 GCA_036493815.1 Fimbriiglobus sp.
AAAGTGATCATTTCCGCCCCGGCCAAGGGGGAAGACATCACAGTGGTAATGGGTGTTAACCACGAAAAATACGATCCGAAGTCGCACCACATCATTTCGAATGCCAGTTGTACCACGAACTGCCTCGTCCCCGTTTGCCACGTTCTCTTGAAGGAAGGCTTCGGGGTCGAGGAAGGGTTGATGACGACGGTGCATTCCTACACGGCGACGCAGAAGACGGTGGACGGGCCGTCGAAGAAAGACTGGAAGGGGGGCCGGGCTGCGGCCGCCAACATCATCCCGTCGGGTACCGGAGCTGCCAAGGCGGCCGCCCTCGCCATTCCGGAATTGAAGGGGAAACTTACCGGTATGTCCTTCCGCGTGCCGACACCGACCGTTTCCGTCGTCGACCTTACCGTGAAGACCGTGAAGGCAACGAGTTACAAAGAGATTTGTGCCGCGATGAAAAAGGCGAGCGAATCCTATCTGAAAGGCATTCTCGGGTACACCGAAGACGAAGTCGTTTCGTCGGACTTTATTCACGACAACCGGTCGAGCATTTTCGACGCCGGGTCGGGCATCGAGTTGAACTCCAAGTTCTTCAAACTGGTGAGCTGGTACGACAACGAATGGGGCTACTCGAACCGCTGCATTGATTTGTTGAAGTACATGATTGCGAAGGGGCAGTAAAATCACAACCCGCTTCGGGAAACAGACACGGAGAAAATGGAAACAGGGTTCCGTTTTCTCCGTGTCTGTTTCCCGCTGTGTTAGCTGCATTTGAGGAGATTCCGATGGCCAGGAAAACCATACACGACCTCGGCGACCTGAATGGCAAGAAGGTCCTTATCCGGGTCGATTTCAACGTACCGTTGGACAAGTTCAGTGGGGAAATCAAGAACGACCGCCGGATTCGTGGGGCGATTCCGACAATTCAAGCCTTGCTCAAGGCCGGGTCGTCGGTCGTCTGCATGAGCCACCTCGGCAGGCCGAGCGGCGATGCCGTGAAGGACAAGTTTCTAACGATGGATAAGGTTGCCGAACGACTGGGCGATCTGCTCGAAATGGACATGAGGAAAGCGGCGAATGAAGTCGTCGGTCCGGCGGTCACCTCCGCGGTCGCCGCACTCAAGCCGGGAGGTGTGATTCTTCTCGAAAACCTCCGGTTCGACCCCCGGGAGCAGAAGAACGACGCCGAGTTTGCCAAGTCGCTCGCGGGCCTCGGCGACGCCTACGTCAACGACGCTTTTGGCACCTGCCACAACGACCACGACGCCAGCATGGTTGCCGTGCCGGAACGAATGAAAAACAACGGCAAGCCCCGGGCTGTGGGTTTGCTTGTTGCCAAGGAGTTGGAGGTCATTGACGGCCTGATGGGCAATCCGCAAAAGCCGGTTCTCGCCGTCATGGGCGGGGCCAAAGTTTCGGACAAGATCGCGTTCATCCAGGCCCTGCTCAACAAGGTCGACCATTTGCTCATCGGCGGCAAGATGGCATACGCGTTCCAGAAAGCCAAGGGCCAGGACGTGGGGAGTACTCAGGTGGCTCCGGAAGAACTCGCCGCAGCCGGACCACTGTTGCATTACGTCGGGTCGAAGATCACCTTGCCGGTCGATTGTCTCGCCGCAAAAAGTGACGACCTCGGCACGACAAAGATTTGCGAAGGTTCCATTCCCGCCGGGTTCGAAGGTGTGGACATCGGGCCGAAAACGCTCGCCCTGTTCGCCGAGAAGATCAAAGCTGCGAAGACGGTGATCTGGAACGGCCCGGTCGGCTGGTTCGAGAAGCCGGCGTTCAGCAAGGGGACGCGGGGCGTCGCCCAGGCCATGGCCGAGAGCGGGGCGGTGACGGTCGTCGGCGGCGGGGAAACGGCGGAAGCCGTGGAACAGTTCGGATTCGACACCAAAATGACCCACGTCTCCACCGGCGGCGGGGCGTTCCTGGCCTACATCGAAGGAAAGAAGTTCGCCTCGCTGGCCCAAATCGACGAGCGATAAAATGTCCTCCCGGATAGGGGAGGGAGACCGACCTATCGCCGCCGCAGCACCGTCAGGTCTTGCACGATCAACCCACCGGGAATGA
Organism: Fimbriiglobus sp.; assembly: GCA_036493815.1. Taxonomy (GTDB): domain Bacteria; phylum Planctomycetota; class Planctomycetia; order Gemmatales; family Gemmataceae; genus DASXPC01. The sequence goes on from DASXPC010000327.1 coordinate 2,062, forward strand.
TGTCGACCACGTCGAAGTATTTGCCCCATTCGCGGCGGATGTAATCGGTCGTGTGGAATACGTCGCGGTAGTAGTCTTCTTCGGGCAGGTATCCGTCGAGGATCGCATTCTTCGTCAGGTCGAGAAATCCGGTCTTATTCCGTTGGCGGACCTGCTCGGCGGTAAGGTTGAAGACCTGGATTGCCGCATCCCCGAGGAAAGACATTAGAAGAATGCCGCCCGGCCGGACGACCCGTTGGAGTTCCGTCAGCCATTCGAACTGGACCGGTTCGGCCAGGTGGGTGAAGACCGAGGTGCCGAAGGCGAGGTCGAACGCCGAATCGGCGAACGGCATCGGCGGGTGAAGCGGGATGGTTTCGAATCGCCCGAATTTCAGGTGGGCCGAACACCACTTGACGTTATCTTCGTCCACGTCCCCGCCAGTAACCTGCACGGGAAGATCGGCGAAGTACCGAGAGAGCCGGCCACACCCGCACCCCCAGTCCAGAATGCGGGGGAAGTCACTGAAGTCCTTCCCTGTCGTCTCCCGAAGGGTGTCGCGCAAAGCCCCAAACACCTGAACGCCGACGTTCAGGAATTCCCGGGCCGTATCGTGTCCGCCGACGCGAAGCATACGTTCCGGGTTGGGAACGGGTGGGTCGGTCGGGTGGGGGAGGCGGTGCCAGGTGGGCCGGCCGAGGTTCAGGGCAGGCTTTCCGGTGCGGCGGTCGAGGATTTCCAGCCGGTACCAGGCACCCGGACGCACGGCCCCGGGCGGGTTCCAACTGTGCCCCGTCACACCGACAACGTCGTAATCGGGCAGGCAGCGGAGGGCCGGGGTTGCGGCGAAAACGTCTGCCCGCGGGTGCCGGTCTTGGTGCGGAAACGGTTCGCCATTGACTGCCAAGGCCAGATGCGGAGCGTCGGCCTTCGGGGCCGCGAACCATCCGTGCGCCGCCAGCCCGCCGTTGTTCGTCAGCACCTGGTCCAAATGCCACTTGAACCCCGTTCGGAGCCAGAGTTCGGGAGTTTCCTTCGGCGAGGCGGCCGACCCGACGGCCCGGCGGACGAGCGATCGTAATCCGCGGGGCATGATTTGGCGAAGCAAGGACATGATCGGCCTCCGGTCGCATACTATTTTGGTGGAAGGTACACGCCCGTTCCGATTCCGGTCAACCGCAACCCTGGCGGAGTGTCCGGTGCCGCGGTTCGGTCGTAAAACGATTCCCGTGCGAGATTTCCGACGGGCGTAGTGCCGGGGTTGAGTCGATGAACGAATCCGATCGGCCGAAGCGCGGCGTGCCCGAAGGACTCTGGGTCCGGTGCCCGACGTGCAAAGCTACGCTTTTCAAAAAAGAGGTCGCTGAGCGATTTAACGTCTGCCCGGAATGCGATCACCATTTTTACACGTCGGCCGCGGCCCGGATCGCACAACTTCTCGACGAAGGGAGTTTCGAGGAATGGGATACCGACCTGCGGTCAATCGACCCCCTCGGGTTCGTCGACCGAATCCCTTACCATCAGCGGTTGGTGGAGGAACAGGCACGGACCGGGATGCCGGATGCGGCGGTGACCGGGAAGGGGTTTATCCGCGGCCGGCCGGTCGTCCTCGGCATCACCGACTTCGCCTTTATGGCCGGCAGCATGGGGTCGGTCGTCGGGGAAAAACTCGCCCGTGCCGTCGAACGGGCCACGGCCGAAAAACTTCCGCTCGTCGTTGTTTCCGGCTCCGGCGGCGGGGCCCGGATGCAGGAAGGAATTCTCTCCCTCATGCAGATGGCCAAGGTCAGTTGCACGTTGGGAAAATTCCACGAAGCCGGCGGGTTGTACGTTTCCGTACTTACCCACGCGACCATGGGCGGCGTGGCCGCGAGTTGGGCGTTGCAGGGGGACATTACGCTCGCGGAACCGAAGGCCACGATCGGGTTCGCCGGGGCCCGGACGATCAAAAACACCATCCGGCTCGAACTCCCCGAAGGGTTCCAAACGAGCGAATTCCTGCTCCAACATGGGTTCGTGGACCGAATCATACACCGCCGCGACCTGCGAACGGAAGTCGCCCGAATCATTGACTACTGCGAAATTCGATAATCGGGAATTCGGTTTCGAAAATCCGGACACCCCGTGTCGGTTTGGTATTACAACGATTTGCCGGTACTTTGGCGAATCGAATCCCGTACTCCGAACATCCGGTGACCCCGTGGGCTTCCTCAAGAACCTATTCGGCGCCAAGAAGGGGCGGGCGAAAACGCTTAAGAAAATCGACGCGACCAAGCGGTTCGACCTTCACGGCCGGACCGGGCAGGGGAGCATGTCGAAGGTGTATAAGGCCTACGATAAGGATCTCGGCCGAACCATTTGCCTGAAACTCCTCGACAAGGTGAAGACCAAAAAGTTCGAAGAGCGGTTCAAAATGATGGGGTTGTTGAAACCCCTCGAAGGGGAAGTCTGCTCGGTCCTGAAGCACGAAAATTGTGTCAAGACCTATGAGTACGGGATCACGACAGAAGGGGAGCCGTACTTGGTCATGGAGTGGATCGAAGGTCTCGGATTGAACTATCTGATTGAGACCAAGAGTCCGCGGTTGAACGGCAAGCGGATTTCGATTTTGTGCCAATTGTGCGGCGCCGTGCAGTATCTGCACGACATCAAGTTCATGCACCGGGACATCTGCCCCCGGAACGTGATGATCGACAACGAGGGAATGGTCAAGTTAATCGATTTCGGACTGACAATTCCATACACGCCGGAATACTGCCAGCCGGGGAACCGAACCGGCACGGTCGATTACCTGGCCCCGGAATTGATCAAGCGGATGACGACGGACCACCGCGTCGACTTATTTGCACTGGGTGTGACGGCGTACGAACTATTTACTAACGCACTGCCTTGGGAGCGGGCCGTGTCGAGCGAAGAAACGCTTCGTCGTCACCTGAACACCCCGCCCCGGAATCCGAAGGATCTGAAGCCGGGCATCGAGCCGGATTTGGCACAGTTGTTATTGAAAAGTGTGGACCGGGATCCGGAGAAGCGGTTCGCGACGGTGGCCAAGTTCAAGGAAGCGCTCGAGAAGTTGGATCGGCAAGACTATTGACCGCCAGCCAGGCCGCAATGGCGATCGCGGCCGTTTCCATCCGAAACGCCCGCGGCCCCAACGACGCGACCCTCCAACCGGCCGATCGCGCGAGTTCCACTTCGTCGTCGGTAAACCCACCTTCCGGACCCACTGCCACCAGGACACTCTGCCCCGGTTGGGGCAACTCCGGTTTGTCGTCGGTGCCCGTATGGAGAACCAATCGGTCTTGGGGCAGCCAATCGGCAAGGGTGAATGCCGGCCACTCTGCCGGCAACCCGATTTCCATAAGTGTCGACCGCCCGCATTGTTTGCTCGCTTCGATAACCGTCCGTTGAAAGCGTTCCATCCGACCGGGCTTCGGCCGAACAACCGCCCGGTCCGTGATGAGCGGGGTGAACCGAGCGACTCCTAGTTCGGTGAGCTTTTCGACGAGGAATTCGCACCGGTCCCCTTTTGGCAGCGCGGACGCGATTTCGATTCGGCGATTCAACTCCCGATTGCATTCCTCGCCGTTGGAAACGTCGAACAAGACGTTCTTTTTGTCCACCGCAAGGATGAGAGCGAGGTAGTCCCGTCCGTCGCCGTTAAACAGCACGACGCGGTCGCCCGGTACGAATCGCCTCACCACTGTCAGGTGATGCGCTTCGGGGCCTTCGAGCACGAAACTCCCCGGGCCGAGGGGGTGCGGTGTATAGAACCGGTCCGCCATGCCGAGATTCTACTCGCCGGCGGCATCGGAGACCGCCGTGTTGTCGCGGTCCGAATCGACTCCAATTGCGACAGGGCAGATTTTTGTTTTGGAATTTGTTTCCGTGCGACTCGACCGGTCGAAGTACGTTCGGAAACTCCACGGCAGAAAAGACGTTCGTTGGGCGAAACCCTTTCGTCCACCGGCGGAAGGGCGACGGCGAAAGGCATAACGAGATTACAAACATTTCTAACCTGCCGTCTGGAACTCGCCCCGACCCGCCACGACAACCCAGCCGCCGTCTTGCCAGCGGAGGACGATTTCCTCCGACCCCCGCCAGGCCACGCAGTATTCGCCGTGGACGGATTTCACCATCCAGCCGGTTGGGCGGATCAGTTCCGCGTTCGGTTCGGTCCCGTTCGATGCGGACGAATCGTTCGGCGTCACGAGGTGACTCAGAATCGGAGAAAAAGGAATCATAGAACGCTTTCGCCTGTGGAGTGTGATGAACCATCAGGGTCGAAGAGATATGCTCTCCTCGACTCGAATTTCGGCGTGTGTTACCGCCCCGGTTCGTGCGTTTCGGCAACGGGCGTGACCGGTGGGATTGTTGCAGTTTCCGGGGGCGGGGGCGTGCCTGTGAATATCGACGTTGGCAGCTTTGGAAGAGGTTCCCCCGCCAGTTCCGTTTCCTGCCGGATCGAACCGCGGCTGAACGGCCCGGCGCCGAACACCCACATGTCTTTCAGATCGCTACCGGCTTCGACGATTCCACTCGCCCAAAGGATTTGCCCCGTCTGTCGGTGGTAAGCAAATACGGCCACTTTCGCGACGCCACGCTGATCCGTCTTTTTCATCAACGCGATTTCGGGAATGCTCGTGATCGGTATGGCCGTAATCGACGGCAGCGTAATTGCCGGTGTGCCGATCAGAAGGGAATGCCGGTCCGTCCCCACTCCGCCACTGCGTGCCTCGACCACGAAGGCCGCGTCCGTCAACTTTTCTTTAAGCAAGGCACCATGGATGAGGAGGCTTTGGCGGAGGGAGCTAATGAGGTACGCCTCGTCGGGCCCGCCCTTTACGAACTTGTCGTCCAGGAAAACGGTTTTGCCCGCCAGGGCGGAAAAGTCGATTTGACCTACGGCGTGATCGACTGCCTGAGAAACGAGCAGCATTTCGTTGCCGGCCCGTTTGGTATCGGTCATCCGTGTGGTGCCGCATCCGGCGAAAAGCAATACGACAACGAACCAGCCCCGCCACATAATGCGTTCCCCCCGTCGAACGATCCCCCCGAGGGCGGGACGATAGCGTCGAAGTGAAATCGGTCAAGAGGTTTCTCGGTAGGGAATCAACGTGATATACTCCGGTCAACGTCCTTTCCCGAGGTATCCATGTCTTCCCAAGCCCCCAACCGTCGGTCGTTTCTCCAGTTGTCCGGTGCGTTTCTGGCGTTGCCGGCCGCGACGTACAAATCCGCCCTCGGGGCCGATCAACCCCCGAGCGAAAAACTTCGGCTCGCCTCGATCGGCGTGGGCAACCAGGGCAGTGGGAACCTGAAACGGTTCCTGAAGGACGTCGTGGCTGTTTGCGACGTGGACAAGAACTTCTTGGCGGCGGGGGCCGCCACGCTGGAAAAGGCCGGAAAGAAGCCGCAAACCTACACCGATTTCCGAAAGGTAATCGACGCGAAAGACTTCGACGCCGTCATTGTGACGGTACCGGACCACTGGCACGCTCTGATAACGGTCATGGCCTGCCAGGCCGGGAAAGACGTGTTCTGCGAGAAGCCTCTGTCCTTAACCATTGCCGAAGGAAGGAAAATGGTCGAAGCTGCCCGGAAAAATAAACGGGTGGTGCAGACCGGTAGCATGCAGCGGTCGGCGAAGGAGTTTCATCAGGCCTGCGAACTGGTGCGGAACGGCGCGCTCGGCACGTTGACATCGATCAAAGTTGGGCTGCCCGGTCCGAACTGGATCGAACGGGCCAAGCGGCCGGTCCCCGACAGCGTCCCGCCGGCCGTGCTCGATTACGACCTTTGGCTCGGCCCCGCACCCGAAAGGCCTTACAACAAAAACCGCGTCCACTACCTCTTCCGCTTCTTCTGGGACTATTCCGGCGGCCAAATGACTAACTGGGGTGCGCACCACCTCGACATCGCACAGTGGGCCCTCGGCATGGATGACAGCGGACCAACCAAGGTCGAGGCGACCGCCACATTTAACAAAGACCGGTGGTTCGAGACGCCGGAAACGGCCACGGTGAAATACACCTACGCGAACGGCCTGGAAATGCACTGCGGCCAGGGAAAAGGGGCTCCCGCCGGTGGAACGACGTTTGTCGGCGAAAAGGGATCGATTCACGTCAACCGTGGTAAAATCGAAATTAAGCCGGCGGAATTGTCCAAGCAGCCCTGCCCGTCGAAACTGGAAATCAGCAACAATCACTACAAGAACTTCCTCGATTGCATCAAGACTCGCAACAAACCGATCTGCGATGTGGAGGTCGGCCACCGCTCGGCGACCGTCTGCCACCTCGGAAACATCGCCATCCGGAGCGGGAAAAGACTGACTTGGGACCCGGTGAAGGAACAGTTCGTCGGCGATGCCGACGCGAACAAGTGGGTGTCGAAGGAATACCGGAAGCCGTGGTCCCTCGGCTGATGAGCGAACCTTCCACTTGCGGCCTTCGCCGTTAGATGGCTTCCGGCCCCCTCTCTCCGGTGCGGATCCGGATGCAGTCTTCGAGCGGCAGAATGAAGATTTTGCCGTCCCCCACCCGGCCCTCGGGGCCGGTGCGGGCGGCAGCCATGATGGCGTTGACCGTCGGCTCGACGAAATCTTCATTGACGGCGATCTGCAACTGCACTTTGCGCAGGAGGTTCACGTTCAATTCGTGACCGCGATAGACTTCGCTTTGCCCTTTCTGCCGGCCGAACCCGAGGACGTCCACAATCGTAAGCCGGAACACCTCGACGTCGTTCAGGGCATGATTCACGGCATCTAATTTCGACGGCGGGATAATGGCGAGGATGAGTTTCATATTAGATTCCAATCCATAAATGACTGGGTTAAAGGATTCACTCAATCCCGTCATCATTCCACGTTTGTCTTCTTGCCGTGCGCGAAATACTCGTCGCCGACTGCATAGTTGTCGAACCCGATCGAATAGGATTGCTCGAACCACATTCGCACGTCCGGCAATACACCGGCATCGTATTCTGGTTCCACATACCAAACCGGTCCGTACGGTGCCTGCCGAATTTCGCCCTGTTCCACGATCGGTTCTCCCGCCTTGAACACATACCGCGGCATTTCGAACATCGCTTTGATGTCTTTTCCCGGCGTATAGACACAAATATCCGCGTCGGCTCCCACGCCGAGATGACCTTTCGCTTTCAACCCCAACATCCGGGCTGGGCCGGCCCGGGTGATGATCGCGATTTCCGAAAGAGTATATTCCCGCGTCAGATCGGCCAATATGCAACATTCCTTAACCTTCTCCGGCAGCCGGCTCAATGCTTCCCGGCGATAATCCCGCGACATGAGCAGGGCAATAATCTCCGGATAAGCGAGGAACGAAGCGCCGTTCGGGTGATCGGTGCTCATGGCAACTTGCCAGGAGTCCTTGACCAATAAATACCATTCCAATCCGATCGCCCATTGCAGGGCGTTCACGAACGACTTTTCCCGGTATGTAATGGGTACGATTCCACACCCTGCCTCGCATTCGGTTTCGCCGTTGAACCATTTCCGCCCCGTCACGTTGTGCAAGTAATACCCGAGTGGCCCGTCGCCGGTCATGGATGTCGTATCGCCAAACATCACCTGCCCGACGTCCACGGTCAGTTCGGGATGAGTATTGATGTATTCCGCGAGTGCGGGCACTTTCGAACAAAATGCTCCCTGGTCGTCGAGGTCACCGCCGTAGGAGTGGAATTGAATGTGTGTGAGATGGGCCCGCAAACCACATAGAGAATGCATTGTGTCGCGCGTGGACTGCCAGTTTCCAGGTATTCCCAGGCGATTGCAATGAATGTGAACCGGGTGGGGCAATTTCAGATCGTTCGCGGCCAGTGCGATTTCGTGAACGATCTGCCGGCCCGTGACGTTGAACCCCGGCACCGGTTCGTCGAGGCCAATAAGGCCCTCGTGGCCCTGTTTCCACGCTTCGACGCCGCCCGGGTTCACGATTTTCAAGGCGTATCCACGAGTTGCGTGTAGCAGCCAGCCACAGAAGGCTTTCAGTTTCTCCTTTTCCCCCGCCGCAATCTGTTTTAGCGCATAGTGGTTGTTGCCGACAAGGACGAAACACCCCTTATCAATGACCGGTGTGTCGTGGAACTCTTCGTGCGCGTGCCGGGCGCCGAGCGGCGGAACGGCGGCATCGAAAACGGTCGTGTAACCCATCCCGGCGTACATATACCCAGTGGCGAACGTACTCGGTGTGCGACCGAGCGTGCCCGAGCGGAGCATCGGCGTACCGCGAAACGGGGACGAATCCCGTCTGTCCTCGGGACGAAGTTTTCGGGCGGTGTTCACCTTCGGCCCGGCGATATGGGCGTGCATGTCAATCCCGCCGGGCATGACGACAAGGCCAGTCAGATCGTAAACCCGGTCGGCGGGGACACCGGGATTGGCAACGATTTTTCCCTTCGAAATCCAAACGTCGCGGACCGTCCCGTGGACCCCATTGGCCGGGTCGTAAACGGTGCCGTTCACAAGCTGTATCGTGGACATGGGGGGATTGTACGGCGACACGTATCGGGTCGCTCGTAGGGCCACGTTACTTTCGTGTCGGCCTCTATTCCGGGCGGATCAAAAATTGAAATGGGACGAGACGTGGCCATCGGCCGGGGCGGGCATATCACGTTTCTCAGCATCAATTGGCACAACGGACCCGATTCCATCAAAATCCTCTTGACGCCGGAGTCGGCCGACCGCCGTGGCCGATTCTCGCCTGAAATTGGCGGACCGCGGAGTACAACCTCTCGGTGACATCACTTCAGGAATTTCCATGAACGACTCGACACCCGCGGTTCCGGAACGGATCGATAAAATCGTTGCCAAATTGGGGCTGCCCGCTGACGAGGTTGAGCCGTGCGGTTGGTTCAAGGGTAAATTCGCGCTCGGAATGGGGGCTCGCTACGCCGACAAACCGAAAGGCAAGTATGTGGGGGTGACGGCGATTAATCCGACCCCACTCGGCGAAGGAAAAACCGCGACGGCCATCGGCTTATCCATGGCACTCTGCCGGCTCGGGCACCGCGCGGTGGCCACTTTGCGTCAGCCATCGCAGGCCCCGGTCTTCGGCATCAAGGGTGGCGGTGCCGGAGGCGGTCGGGCCACGCTCCTCCCCTTCAACGACATCAACCTCCACTTCACGGGCGATCTCCACGCGATCGCCGCGGCCCACAACCTCCTGGCCGCACTGATCGATAACCACCTCAAACGCGGCAAAAAACCCCAACTCGATCCGTCCTCCCTCACCTGGAGACGGGTGATCGACGTGAGTGACAAGAGCCTGGCGCAGATCACGACCGGTCCGGGGGACGCGATCCACCCGCTCGAACGGCGGACGGGGTTCGACCTCACGGCGGCGTCCGAAATCATGGCGATCATTGCTCTGGCAACTGGCATGGAGGATTTGAAAGCCCGCCTGGCGAGGATTGTCGTCGGGCAGACCGCCGCCGGCGACCCGGTGTCGGCCGAAGATCTCGGGGCGGCCGGGGCGATGGCAGCCCTGTTGCGAGACGCCGTGCGGCCCAACCTCGCCCAGACCGCCGAACACACGCCGGCCATCGTCCACGCGGGGCCGTTCGGGAACATTGCCCACGGGAATTCGTCGGTCCTCGCCGATCTGACGGCCCTGCCAATCGCCGAGTATGTGATTACGGAAAGCGGTTTCGGGGCGGATTGCGGTGCGGAGAAACTGTTTCACATCAAATGCCGGGCCAGCGGCCTGTCGCCGGACGTCGAGGTCCTGGTTTGTACTGTCCGTGGCTTGAAGTTGCAGAGTGGGCTCTTTCAGGTGAAGCCGGGCCGGCCGCTGCCACCGGAACTGCTCGCGGAAAATCTGGACGCCCTGAGGACCGGAGCTGTTAACTTGCAGGCCCACCTCGATATTCTTCGCCTCTTCGGCATTCCCGTCGTGGTGGCGATCAATCGATTCCCGACTGACTCCGATCGGGAGCTTGCCCTTTTGCGATCGATTGCGACCGATCAGGGTGCCGAGACGGTTGCAGTTTCCGACGTGTTTGCGAATGGCGGAGCGGGGGGTGAGGAATTGGCACGGGCCGTGGTCGAAGCCTGTCGAAAGCCTGCCAGATTCCGCATGCTTTACACGCTGGAAATGTCCGCGGAAGAGAAAATGGAGACCTTGGCCAAACGGGTCTATGGGGCCGACGGGATCGATTTGGCCCCTCGAGCGGCCCAGCAATTGAACCGTTTCCGCGAGATCGGTTTTGGCCAGTTGCCGATTTGCATTGCCAAGACGCAGTATTCTCTATCCCACGATCCGAAGCTGCTCGGCCGACCGCGGGGCTACCGTTTTCCGATCCGCGACGTGCGATTGTCCGCGGGTGCCGGCTTCCTCTACGCACTCGCTGGTGAAATATCCACGATGCCCGGCCTGCCCGCCGAACCCAAGGCGTATCGCATCGGCCTGGACTTCGACGGCAATATTACCGGGCTGACATGACCGGATCACGCGGCTTCGATTTTTGGGGCTCGACACCCGAACGTTTGGAATACTTCCGGCGGGATTTGATAAGTGTCCCGTCCTATTCCGGCAGAATTTGTGGGGGCGAAGGCGTCGGCCTCCCATTCACACCGCCCCGAAAGAGGCCGCCGTGGAGTTTCGCGATCCGCTCTGTGCTTTCTCTCACTTGCTGACGGCCGCGTGGGCGTTGTTCGTCACTCCGTTCATGGTCCGCCTCGCCCGGCCCGAGCCGGGCCGCAAATTGGCGGTGGCGGCGTTTGGCCTGTCGATGGTTTTGCTCTTCCTCGCCAGTGGGGTGTTCCACGGCGTCCCCTACACCGCAAAAAACGATCCGGTCGAATTCCGATTCTTCCAACGGCTCGACCAGTCGGCCATTTTCGTCCTGATCGCCGGAACGAACACGCCGCCGCTCGTCATTCTGGTAGGTGGTCGTTTGGGGAAACGGCTTCTCGCGGGAATCTGGGGCCTCGCACTGATCGGGATTGGCTGCCTGTGGACGTTACCCAAGCCACCCTATGCCGTGGTGGTCGGCGTTAGCCTCGGCATGGGATGGCTCGGCTTGCTTCCCATCCTGCGGTATTACCGCTCCGTCGGCTGGCGGGCCATGAACTGGGTTTGGATCGGGGCGTTACTTTACACCGCCGGGGGTATCTGTGAGCTGACCAACTGGCCCTGGATGAGGGCGGGACCGGTCCGGTTCGGGCCGCACGAAGTGTTTCACCTGCTCTGCAGCGCGGCGAGCG
>DASXPC010000328.1:0-6097 GCA_036493815.1 Fimbriiglobus sp.
GCCTGATCGCATCGCTCTCCGTGGCCTCCGCCCAAACCCCGGCCCCCGCGCCGGCTCCGGCGACTCCCGTCATCGCCGCCCCGGCGGCGGGCGGGTGCCGTTCCTGTGGCTCGGGCGCCGCCTCGTCCCAAAGCCACAGAATCTGCTCCGGATTATTCATCGGCAAGGGCACCGAAATGCCCATCGGTTGCAGTTGTTTCAACGCTCAGCGGACCTTCGCGTTCGGCTCGTGCAGCCAGTTCTACAACCCGGGCAACGAATGCCGGCACTGCGGTTTCGGCTTCGGAAGGTGCCACACTCCGGTCGGTGGAACCGGTTCCGCCGCTTCGGTGCCGCCTTGCGTGTATTCCAGCTATACGGATCGGTAATCGTCCCCATCGGCGGCGCGTCGCTCCGGCGGCGCGTCGTCATCCCCGTCACCATTCGCCCAGCCACCACCGCTTCTTCAACCGCGGGCCGTACGTCAGGCCGAACCGCTTCATCGCGTGGTCGGTCACCGCCGACACCACTTCCCCGGGCTGATCGCTGACGATCAGTTTCGCAAAGTCGGCGGCGTCGATCGTCTTCGCCGAGACCATTCCCTGCATCTGGTCGATTAGCGGAGTCCAGAATTCGGTGCCCATGAGGGCGACGGGAAAATCCTGCACTTTGCCCGTCTGAATCAGCGTGAGCACCTCGAACACCTCGTCGAGCGTCCCGAACCCGCCGGGGAGTACGATAAACGCGTAGCTGTACTTGATGAGCATCAACTTCCGGACGAAGAAATAATCGAAGTCGACCCATTGGTCGAGATACCGATTCGGGGCCTGCTCTTTCGGCAGAACGATGTTGCAACCGATCGAGCGGCCGCCGACGTCTTTGGCGCCCCGGTTGGCAGCTTCCATGATCCCCGGCCCGCCGCCGGTCATGACGGTGAACCCGGATTCGGCCAGCATTCGGCCGACGTCCCTGGCCATCGCGTAATACGGGTGGCTGTCGCCGAACCGGGCCGACCCGAACACGGTCACGCACGGGCCGGAAAAGTGCAGTTTTCGGAACCCGTAGATCATCTCGCGCATGACTTTGAACGCTTCACCGAACTCGAACCGTCTTTTTTGCGGCCCGCGGAGGAATTTTGATTCCGCCGGAGGCGTAAGCGGGTGGTGCGTCCATTTCGTCGTTTCGGTCGCGGGTAACACGTCCAGCAGGCGATCGGCCATGACATCCTCGGTTGACATCGCGTGCGGCCGCAGCCGCACGATCATTATTCGCGTCCGATCCCCGCCTCTTGCATCAATCGGGCCGTTGCCGCGTACGCTTCGCTCACCCAATCGACGATTTTGTCCGGTTCGGGCGCATATTCCAGTTCGATACTCAGGGCGCCGGGAATACCCAATTCCCGGATTTCCCGCAAGTACGGCCCGAACGGAACGACCCCGCGGCCCGGGGGCAAATCCCCGTGCACCTTTCCGTCGCAGTCGGAAATATGCACGTGGTAGGCCCGGCCTTTCAGGCGGCGGAGTTCTTCCGGCTTCGTGCCGGCGAGGGCCAGGTGCGATATGTCGATGTTAGCCCCCACGGCCGGATGGGCCACGTCGTCCAGAAACCGAACCATGTTCGGCACGTCGTTCAGGAGCGAGAGCGGGAACGGCTCGAGCTCCATCGCGATCTGCAATCCCAGCCCCGCGGCATGGTCGCCCAGAGTCTTCAGGTGGCCGACCGCTGCGGCCCATTGCTCCGCCGGCGGGATCACCTGCCGGTCCCAGATATACTCACCGAGGACGAGTAACAAGTTCTTCGCCCCCAACTCGAACGCGAAATCGAGGTAGGCCTTGCACCGGCCGAGGTGAAATCGTTGCACGCTCGGGTTGAAATCGACGAGGCCGACGGCGACGCACGCGACGCTGACGACCGGAAGGCCGACGTGCTCGCATTCGGTACGAATGAGTTTCCGCTCCCTGGCGTCGATGTCCAACGGGTCTGCAAAGACGTCGATCGAATCGAACCCGATCTCCTTCGTCTTCCGAATGCCGAACGCAGTGCCCCGCCCGGCCTGGACCCACGCCGAGTTGATAAGTCCGAGTTTCATAAAGATTCCTCCGGTCGTTTCCACTTCCGTTCCGTCAAGAAATCCCGACAACCGCCCGGTTGCGGTGGACCCGGTGCCGGGTTGGTCTGTAGGCTGTGTGATTGAACCCCCCGGCGGTCGTTCTGGCCAGTCCGGGGTGGTCCGGTGTGAAATGTTCACGAACTTTGCGCAATACGGTTATGTCGGAGTGTTCGCGGCCCTGCTTGCGGCCGGGTTCGGGTTGCCGATCCCGGAAGAGCTGCCGGTATTGACGGCCGGCGTTCTGGTCGGCCACGCCGACACGCTGAAGGCCGGTGCCACGACCCTCGATCCGCACCGGCTCCACTGGTACTTCATGTGGCCGTTGTGCGTCCTCGGCGTCGTCGTCTCCGATTCCATCCTCTATTTCATCGGCCGCGCCTGGGGGCACAGACTCCTCGACGTCGGCTGGGTGAAACGCAAAGTCGTCCCGCCGGACAAGCGGGCCAAGATCGAGAAAAACTTTCAGGACCGGGGCATCGTGATCCTGCTCACCGCACGACTGACGCCCGGCATTCGAACGCCCGTCTTCGTGATGGCCGGCATTTTGAAAGTCCGGGCCCGGCAATTCATTTTGGCCGACGCCCTCTACGCCATCCCGGGCGTCTCGATTCTCTTCTGGATTTCCTACTTCCTGACCGACCAGGTGCTGGAAGTGTTCAGCAAAATCGAACAATACCGTCCGATTATCGTGGTCGGCGTTTTGTCCGCCGTGGCGGGCGTCATCATTTACCGACTTGTAGCGAACCGGACGACGGTGAACACCGGGGACCGCACCGATCTGCCGATTTATGCGAAGCCGGTCGAAAAAGTAACGCAGGCGATCGAACAGGCGGCCGAGCGGGCACTCGATAAAATGGAACACGCGATCGATAAAGTGAAACACCACCGGCACCCGGATGACGTCGCCAAGAAGCCGTCGGGAGAAATGCCCAAGGTGCCGGTGCCGTCGGCGAATGGTATTCTGGAAGACGCCAAAGCGGGTGCACAAAAAGTGCATACGACCCCGGGGCAGCCGTAATAGCCCGTTACGACATGCCGCCGGCACGTTCCAAGTTGATGGATTCGGACCCCCTCATGTCGAGTTCGCGTTCTGTCGTGGTCGATTGGTTGCGGGCCGAATTTGCCGCGGAAGAACGCGCCGGCTTCCCCCGATTGAGTCGAATCCCCGACACGCGAGTCGTGAAATTCCTCGACCACTATGCGAGCCTGCCGTCCGATCAAAAGCAGGAATTGGCAGCGATTCTCGCCGACTGGTCGTCGTACAAATTCATTTCGGAACCGCTTCCGCAATCGACCTACGAACGATTCGCCCAGGCAACGGCATACCCAAACCGGGTGGAGGGGATCCGGTATTCGAATGTGAAATTGCTGGCCGGACTGGCCAAAGATTATGGAAGCCGCGGGCTGGCCGGCTGGTTTCAGTCGAGAGGAGTCGGGAGATTGGCCCTGAAGCCGCCCGATAACCTGCTTCCGTCAATCGCCGAACTGGTTCCGATCCGGATTCCCAAATTACGAAAGCTGGTTCATGCCGCAATGGCCGACGCATTTTCCCCAGTGGCGACCGACATCGGATCGGGTTTCTGGCGGTATGACGGGAAAATGTCCGGCACGCCCATTCGCCTTCAGATCCGCTTTTGTGGAAAGATGATTACGCCACAGCTTCGTTATGACGTGAGTGTTTACAGTCCCGGCTGCACCATTTCGGCACCGAGTGTTTGTTTCGAATCCGTGCTGGGTGTCGGATACGGGACGTGGGATTATCTGACGGAAGAAAATGCCCCGCGATCGATCGCCCTATTATGTGAGTTGTTGGAATACGTGGCGGGACTCCCGGAAAGAATGCCCGCCTGAGCTCTCCAGTTATTCCGGACTCCACTCGGTTTTCGGACGTAATCGTGAGCCAACCTTCGAAAGCCATCGATTCCTCCACGATTCCCTTTCATCGGGGCGTTGCGCACATGAAACGGTCCGAATACGCCGAGGCCGTGGCGGCAATTACTGAGGCTATTGGGCTCGAACCTGATGCGCCGAACGCCTACGTCGGCCGGGCCCTCGCCTTTCGATCACTGGAGGACGAGGCCGCCGCGCTTCGTGACGAGGCCGCGGCCAAGGCTCTCGGCGGCCCGGAACGCTCCGGGTGGGATAAACTCGTCAAGCGGGCATACAAACAGTGGCGCGGCGACCTGCGTGATCCGGATTGGCAACGGAACGATCCGATTTCGCGAAAAGCGTTTCTGCTCCGCCAGTGGACGTGGCAACTATTTAACGGTGGCTTGCCGCAGTGGGTTGCCAACGGATTTGGAGAATGGGCCGAAGTTCTCGCAAGGGCGGCTGAGGAGGTGGGAACGGAAAAGTCGCGGGCGGTGGCGGCTATTGTTAGGGAGGTAATCCGAATCCTTCAGAAGTTCCCAGCCGCCAAGTCGGCCATGTTCCAGATGATCGCAATTCAGTCAGAAAAAACGGGAATCGAGGAACGGCTCTTCCTGGCTCTTTCGGGGTGCGAGGAAGCCTACAACCGAATCGGACCCTCGTTCGGAGCCGACGTCGAGTCGTGGCTAGAATGCCAACTCTCGAAATCACCGTGACACCTTTTCAACACGACGGATAACCAATGGGCATTACCCTTTCGTCCAAGCGGGTTCTTGTCACCGGCGGAAGTCGCGGCATCGGGGCCGCCATTGTCCGGCGGTTGGCACGGGAAGGTGCGGACGTCGCCTTCACCTACGTCCGCCAATCCGACCAGGTCGACGAAGTCGTTGCATCGGTCCGGGCACTTGGCCGGAAAGTCCTGGCCGTGCAGGCCGACAGCGCGATGGCCGAGGCCGTCGTCGCGGCGGTCGAACGGACGGCCGCCGAATTCGGCGGATTAGACGTCCTGGTTAACAACGCCGGCATCGCTGCGATGGCCCCCGTTGACACGTTCAGCCTCTCGGATTTCGATCGGACGTTCGAGATCAACGTTCGGGCGGTGTTCGTGGCCGTTCAGGCCGCGACCAAACACATGAAAGCCGGCGGCCGCATCATCAACATCGGCAGTTGCAACGCAGACCGGATGCCCTTCCCGGGCGGGGCGGTTTACGCCATGAGCAAGGCTGCTCTGGTCGGCCTGGTGAAAGGTCTGGCCCGAGATCTCGGGCCCCGAGGCATCACAATCAATAACATTCAGCCCGGGCCGGTCGATACGGACATGAACCCCGCAGACGGCGAATTTGCCGAATCGTTGAAAAGTCTCATGGCGATTCCCCGTTACGGTACGGGCGACGAAATCGCGGCCATGGTGGCATACCTCGCCGGTCCCGAGGCCGGCTTCGTCACCGGCGCCAGCCTGACGATCGACGGCGGTTTCACCGCTTAGTCGGCTCTGCTAATTCGACACAGCTACTCGTACCCGGGAGGTTTTCGTGATTCGACGCATCGCTTACCCGCAAATCGCACCGGAAGCATACAAGGCACTCGCGGCAATACGACCGGCCCTCGAATCCTCGACGATTGACAAACGTTTGCGGGCACTGGTGGAACTTCGCGTTTCCCAGATCAACGGCTGCGTGTATTGCGTGGACATGCATTCCCGCGAGGCGCGCCACGCGGGCGAATCCGGGCAGCGGTTGGACAGCTTGCCGGTCTGGCGGGAGTCGCCGTTCTTCGACGACCGTGAACGGGCCGCGTTGGCCTGGGCGGAGTCGGTGACACTCGTTTCGCAAACCGGCGTGCCGGACGGCGTATACGAGGAAGCCCGGAAGCAGTATTCCGAAAAGGAATTAGTCGATCTGACGTATGTCGTTGCAGTGATGAATGCCTGGAATCGCCTGGCGATCAGTTTTCGGCAAGAGCCTGTGTTTCGGTCGGCATCGTAACGCGGATCTTATTTGACAACACCGTTGGGCGTGAGCTTTTTCAGATAGGAATCCAGTTCCTTTTCATACCCGACGGCGTCCGTTCCGACCCAGGCTTCGAACGCCTTGACCGGGTCGACGCCGGAGTTGACGGCTTTCAGATAGGCCGTAAATG
>DASXPC010000329.1:0-11975 GCA_036493815.1 Fimbriiglobus sp.
AAAAAGCGACCGGAGTTCTCCGGTCGCCCGTTGTTGTTTCCCGCCCGTTATTTCATCGGCGAAAAGTCGGTCGCCTTCAAGAGCACGGACTTCACTCCGTTCGTTACCGTCAACGGCCCGCCCGCTTTGTCTTCCGACTGCTTCTTCGCCGCCAGCCAATTCGGGTCGGTCCGGAACCCGTCCCACGACGCCTTCATCGCGTCGGCGTTCTTGTGGGCGAGCAGGTAGACCAGGGTCTCGTCTTCCCCCTTCTGCTTCAGCCCAGGCGCGTAGTTCCAGTAGGCCACGCTGGTCATGCCGTGCGTGTCGAACAGTTTCATCGTGTGGTCCCGGAACCGGGCGTTGAGGGCGGGGAGGTTGCCCTTGGTCGCGGTGTAGGTCCGCAGTTCGAAGAGGTGGCCGTCTTTCGACTTTTCGACTTTCGGCACCGGGGAGTAGTCGGTGAGGGCGAGCGTGACGCTTGCCACTTTCGTCGTCAGCGAGCCGTCTTTCTGCGATTCGCGGAACGCCTTCGTCCATTCCGGGTCGGAGATGAACGCTTTCCAACCCGCGTCCTTGGCGGCCTTGTCTTTGTGGGCCAGGAAATAGATCAGCTTGTTTTCCTTGTTGTCCACCGGGACAAAGTACCCGACGCTGGTCATGCCGTGCTTGTCGAACAGTTTCAGTGTGTGGTCGCGGAACCGGGCGAGCAAGGCGTCGAGCTTGCCCGGGGCGGCTGTATAGGTCCGCATTTCGTAGAGTTTCGTGTCCGGCTCGGCGGCGGGTACGGCGGCCGGGGTCAGGGCGATTGCCATCAACAGGATTTTACGCATGGTCGGATTCCGGTAAAGTCTGGCAGGCCCGCGGCCAGCCGTTTGGAACACCGCGGGCCGCGGGCCCGCCCTACTTTTTGAACGCCGGGTGCTTCTCGCCGCCGCCGGCGATCGCGTAGGCCAAAAGGTCGAGTATCTCCTCGCGGGTGAGGGTCACGAGCAATCCTTCCGGCATAATCGAAACCGCGGACGGCTTCTTTTCGTCCACGTCGGCGAGCCGGACCTCGACCGGTTTCTGGTTCGGCCCGGCCACCAGCCGCATGACTTCGGCGTCCTCAAACACCTTCACGCCGCTGACGAATCCGCCGGACAGTTTCGTCACCGTCCACTGCCGATATTTCTCGTCGATCACTTTCGACGGGTGGATGACCGATTCGAGGACGTACTTCCCGTCCACCTTTTTGGCGGCAAGTTTTGCCGCCAGTTCGCTCATGGGCGGGCCGACGTCGCCCCCTTCGGTGCCGACCTTGTGACACTGGGAACACGTGGCGGCAGTAAACAACTGCTTGCCGCGGGCGAACGACCGACCCTTGTCCAATTTGCCGAGGTCGGGCGTCAGGTCCTCCATGGTCCAGTTGCGGACGAACGGCCGGGCGGGGCCGGCCGACGCTTCGGCCGTGGGGGCGGCGTCGAGCAATTCCGGCGGCACGTCGGAAAGTTTCGCCACCACCTTGAGCTTTCCGTTCATGATCCGCCAGTGGCCGGGGAAGGTACACAGGTAGTCGTAGTCGCCCGGTTGCTTCGGGGCGGTGAAGGTTAATTTCTGCGTTTCCTGCGGGGCGAGCAATCGACTAGCGACGAGGACGTTCGGGTTATTGGGCACGTAAGCTCGGGCCTGGGCGTTCGGGTCGACCGCGGCCATTTGTTCCGCGGCCAGTCCCACCTCGGCCGTCTTACCGGGCTTGGCCAAAAGCCAGTTGTGCGGCATGACGTCCGTGTTTTCGAGAATGATAACCAGCGGTTTTCCGGCCTCGGCGTACAAGACCGACCGGTCGTACGCCATCCGGTGCGGCAGCGTCTTCAATTCCACCACCCGCACGCCGAGGCCGCCCAATTTCGTCCGATATGGCTTGGCGACCTCCGCCGGCAACGCGGCGAGCAAATCCTGACCGAGCCGGAATGCGTCGATCCCGGCCGGCTCGGTCCGATCGGCCGGCGGAAGGGACGCGACGTAGCCGACGATGGCATCAAGAAGGGGTTTCACCAGGCTTTTCGGATACCGACTCTTCGGGATCGACCGCAGCGCCTTGATCGCCTCGCCTCGGAAGTCGTCCGTTCGGACCAATTCGGAAAGCAGGGCGAAGGCCTCGCTTTCTTTGCCCGCGAACGACGGCATCGCGGCAACGGCCGCCCGCCGGATCGCGGCGACCGGATCGGTGGGGAACGTGAACGTGGCACTCAAGGCCGGGGCCGGGTTGTCCGCTTTCGAGAAGACGACCTTGTTTTTCGAATCGGCGATCGTCAGCACGTATCCGGTAAGACGCTTGCCAAGGTCTCCGTCGGTGCGGTTCCAGACGACGACGCGGTCGATGGGGTAATCGACCCCGAGGTCGACCTGCCACCAGGGGTGGAACTCGTTTTCGCGGGTGTGGGTGGAACTGCCGGCGGCGAAAGAGCCGTCGGTATTGCCGTCGATGGCCCTTTCGGCTGGGGCGTTGTAAGCGGTGCTGGACTGCGTCGCTTTCCCTTTCAGAGCCACGTTCCGTCCGTTGCTGAACACCTGGACTTCGGCGAGCGTCAGAGTTTTTCCGCCGCTCGGAATTGTAATGCGAATGACCCGGCCGGTGACCGGAACGCTTCCGGGCGTGGGCTTCGCCAATTCCGGCGGGACGGCCAGTGCGAGTGGGCGAGCGATGGCAAAGGCCTGTGCCCGCACGGCCGGGTCGGCGATGAACGGGATGGCCTCGATCAACGTACGGACGGTTTCGGGCGACGCGGCCGCGTCCCTCCAGGCGTCGGAGAAAGAGCCGCTTGCCGTCACGAAGGCCGCGTACGCGGCCCGGCGGAGTAGCGGCGATTTCGATTCCTTGGCCAGCATTTCGAGGTGGCCTTTCGCCGCCCTCAGTTCGCTCACCGGCCGAGAAACGAGGAGGGCCCCCAGGTCCGCGAGGACGTGCTCGGAATGATTACCGGCAGTGTGATGGCTTCCTTCGGACTGATGAATGACGGAGAACAGTTCGTTCAACTCGGTAGTCTTGTGGAGAGCGGCCAAACCGGCCAGGGCTTCCCGCCGCTGGTCCGGCAACAAGCCGTCCCGCGAGAGCATGGCTTGAAACGTCGCGGCCGTTCGGGGCAGGCGGGCGAGGTCGGCCGTAGTGACCGACTGCATCAGGTACGCCGCCCCGGCCGGATTGCTCTCGCACAATGGCTTCCCGGCGAAAAGAGCCGCCTTCCACTGTGGCTCCAGAGTAGCAATCGTTTCCTTCAACCCATAATCGAGATAATAATCCGTCGGGTGGTTGAGGGCTTCCAGCGCGATTCCGACCGATTCCGGCGTGGGGAAGAACGAGCACGCCACCACGGCTTCGAGCCGGGTCCGAGGGAAGTCGTCGTTCGCCGCAGTGCGGAGGAGTGCCAGGGCGTTCGGCAGTTGGTCTTTCCAGTAACGGATCGCCCGCACCCCCGCGGCCCTCGCCCGCGGATCTTTCGCGGACAACACCCGGGCAAGCAATTCCGCATCGACGTGGTGGATCGTCTGACAAACCCAGAGAGCTTCGAGCAAATTGTGTTCGTAATCCGGTGCGGTTTTGTCGAGGCCGGCAACCCAGATTTTCACCGCCGCCGCCACGTCCGCTTTCGGCCGACCCGCCAATTCCCGCCGGGCCCAATACCGCGTCTGGTCTTCGTACGCCTTCAGACAGTCGAGGACTTTCTCCGTGGGTTCTCCTGCGATCTTCGGCGGAGTCAGAAGCGGGCGGCTCGGGTAGGTGACCCGGTAGATACGGCCATGGCAGTGGTCCCGTTCCGGGTCGCGGATCGGGAACTGCATGTGACCCACCAGCGGGTTGTACCAGTCACAGATATAGAGCGCGCCGTCGGGGCCGAAGTTGATGTCCACCGGGCGGAAGTTTCGGTCGCTGGTATAGAGAAGCGGTTCTTTTTCCTTCGACGTGAAACCAGACCCCTCCTCGATAACCTGGTGGCGTTTCACGCCCTGGAAGCCGATGCAGTTGTTGAACAGGTAGTCCCCCTGGGTGTCGTCGGGGAAGTGACGGCTGGTGACGAGAACGCACCCGCACGTGGGGCGGACGCCGACCGGCGGTGGGGGTACGAACCGTTTCATGCCCGGGTGCTTGTTCGGGTGGTCCACGTGGCCGGTGAAGGGGAGGGCGAAGTAGTGATCGCCGCCGGACGCGTCCGCGATGAAATCCTGGCCCCACCTGTCGTAGATTTGGCCCCACGGGTTGGCGAAGCCATAGCTGACGTGGGCGGAAAGGTCGCGGGACTTCGTGTCGAACCGGATCCAGCCGGCGTCGAAGAGGCGGAGGACTCCGGTGGGGCTTTCGGCCGTGGTCCGGAGGAACGTGCCTTCACCCATGTAGAGGCCACCGTCCGGGCCGTAGTGGAAGGCGTGGATGGCGTGGTGGCTATCGCCGGAGTCGAAGTCGTGAGCGACCACTTCGCGTACGTCTGCCTTGTCGTCCCCGTCGGTGTCCTTCAGGAAAAGCAGGTTCGGCTGAGCGGACACGTACACGCCGCCATCGCCGAACTCGAACCCAATCGGCAGGTAGAGGTGGTCGGCGAAGACCGTACACTTGTCCGCTTTGCCGGTGCCTTTGGTGTCTTCGAGGATGAGAATCTTGTCGTTCGGCGGCACGCCCGGGATGTCCTGCGGGTAGGTCGGGTTGCACGCGACCCAGAGCCGACCGCGGGAATCCCACCGCATGGCAACCGGATTGTGGATCGGGAAATCCTTTTCGCTGGCGAATATGTTGATCGCATAGCCAGGGGCGAGTTTGAAGAGTTTGATCGCCTCGTCGGGTTCTTTCGCGGTCGGGAATTCTTTCCCCCCGATGACACCCTGGGTTTGGCCGTATACTTCGGCGTCCGTTTTGACCGGCGGGACCGGTTCCGGCGTCGTCGGCGGGCGTTTCCCGTTGTTCAAGAACGGGATTCCCGGGTCCTCCCCCTCCGGCCGGGTTTGGTCGTGAATACTCGCGTCGAGGGCGGCAACGATTTCGTCGCGTTGCTTCATCTCGCCGGGGAAGTTCACCACGCCGAATGGCTCTTTCCGCCGGCCGTAGATGTATTCGCCGTTCACCGCCCGCCAGCGGAGGAAGAACTGGCGGTTCTTTTCGTCGACGACGTGTCGGAGCGATTCGGAGTTCCGGGAGAACCAGACCGGTTCGAACCCGAGGCCGCGGAAGAAGAGGTTGGCGACGGCCCATTCGCCGTAGGGGGCGAGGTGGACGCCGTTGATGGTGAATTTGGTCGGAGACACTGCCATCAGGGCTTTGGTGGGTGTGAACAAGTCCACGGCCGGGACGCCGTTCGCCGCGGCTACCCGAACAACCGCGGCCGCATAATCCTTCAGAATCGCGTTGTGCCCGGCGGGGTCCGCAAACTCCCCGCCCATCGTTTCGTGTGCGATTGGCGTCACCAGAACGAGCCGCGGCGGCCCCCGGCCGAACACCTGCCCCTTGTACTGTTTCACCAAAGCGTCGAGACCTTTCTCGAACGCCGGCAGCCCCACCGGCCCCTCGAACGATGCTGCCATGCCGAACATCATCACGATCACGTCGGCCTGCTGCGCTTTCAGGTGCGAAGGCATGTCGCCGAAGTTGAGCGGCCGCGGCTGCTGCGTCGGCGTATCCCCGGACCAGCCCAGATTGCGCACCACAAGTTCCCGGTCCGGGAACTTGGAATGGAGCATAGTTTCGAGATAGCCGGTCAGTTGCAGTCGTTCGGCAAGCAGGTCGCCGACGAAAACGACGTGATCCCCCTTCTGAAATTGCACCACCGGCCCCGCTACTTTTGTCTGGGGCTTCGCGGCTTGGGGAGCCGCCCCGCCGGGTCGGAACGCGACCAATCCAAACGAACCGACCACGGCTAGTAGCACAACGGGCAATCGGGGGAATTGATGCATGGCGGAAACCCGCAGATCCGGGGAGTCTTTCTTACGGATGTCCGTACGCTCGGGCCGCACGAGGCGTTCAACTTGTCACCAATTCCTGGCTCGCCCCGAATTCGCCGCCGCGTACATTCAGATCATCCGCCGCCGTTTACTTTTCTCCTGGACCGGGCCATGTCCAAACTCTCCCGCAGGGATTTCCTGTCCGCTACCGCACTGACCGTTTCGGCCGCCGCGTACGCGCGAACCGCGGACGCTCCGAACGAACGGGTTCGCCTGGCCATTATGGGCGTGCATGGCCGGGGCAAAGACCTGCTCGGCACGCTTTTGAAGATTCCCGGCGTCGAAATCACGCACTTGGTCGACCCCGACAAAAACGTGATACCGAAGGCGATGGCCGTCGCCGCCGGGGGAAACCAAACGCCGAAGGTTGAGACCGATATCCGGAAAGTGCTGGAAGATCGATCGGTCGATGCCGTCGTTGTTGCCGCCCCGGACCATTGGCACGCACTGGCCACGGTCTGGGCCTGTCAGGCCGGGAAGCACGTGTATTGCGAGAAGCCGGCGTCGCATAACTTAGTTGAAGGTCGGCGGATGGTTCGGGCGGCCCGGAAATATAAACGGCACGTCCAGATCGGCACGCAACGGCGGAGTGCCGCGC
The DNA here is from genome assembly GCA_036493815.1 of Fimbriiglobus sp. Lineage (GTDB taxonomy): Bacteria > Planctomycetota > Planctomycetia > Gemmatales > Gemmataceae > DASXPC01. Next base: position 6,545 of record DASXPC010000329.1, read on the forward strand.
ACGTGATCGCCGCCCGCGAGTTCGTGAAGGCCGGAAAACTTGGCAAGGTGCCGTTCGCCCGGGCCTGGATCGCGGGCGCGAGAAAGTCCATTGGCAAAAAGACCGACGCACCGGTTCCGCCGGGCGTGGATTACAACCTCTGGCTCGGCCCGGCCCACGAACGGCCGTTCAACCCCAACCACTTCCACTACGAATGGCACTGGTTCTGGGATACCGGTACCGGCGAAATCGGGAACAACGGCATCCACGGCCTCGACGTCGCCCGGTACGTCCTCGGCCTCGATGCCCCGACCGCCGTCGCCTCCACCGGTGGCAAGTTCTTCTATGACGACGACCGTGAGGTGCCGGATACGCAGATCGCCACGTTCACGTTCGCCAACTGTTCCTTGGTCTGGGAACACCGGTTCTGGGAGAAAAACGGGCTGGAAGGGGAGCCGTTTGGCATTTCCCTGCACGGCGAAAAGGGTACGCTCGTTTTCACCCCGAAAGGCTGGCACGTGCGCGACGGAATCGCGGCCGAGGAAGCCGCCGGGCCGGACATGCAACTCGCACACGTCCGCAATTTCCTCGACGCGGTCCGCGACAACAAACCGCTGAACGCGGATATCGAAGAAGGGCACAAGAGCACCCGACTCTGCCACCTCGGCAACATCGCCTACCGCACCGGCCGCACGTTGCGGTTCGATGCGGAAACGGAAACCCTGCACGGCGATCCGGAAGCCAACGGGCTTTTGGGGCGGGAATACCGGAAGGGGTTCGAGTTGCCTGCGGTGTAATCGGTCCCAACAATGTTGTTTGCAACGTCAAAGGCGTTGCACAACTTCAAGACAAATTGCCACTCGACTTCCGTTCCCTCGGTATGCAAAATACCTCCGTCCCACCCCGCATCCCTCTTCCCCCGAATCCGCCATGAAACGAATCTGGTTCGCGTTCGTTCTCGCGTCGTTGTCGGTCCCCGCCGTCGCGGCCGACCCGGCCCCGCCGCCAGCATCGCCTCCCCCGGACGGGTTTACCACCCTGTTCAACGGCAAGGACTTCACCGGCCTCCGCGGCTATAAGCCGGACTTCTCCCCCGCCGCGGTCGCCAAAATGTCTGACGCGGAACGGGCCAAGTGGTACGCCGATTGGACCGCCGATCTGAAGAAAAACTGGTCCGTCGAAAACGGTGAGCTGGTCAACCACGGACACGGGGCCTACGTCGCCACCAAAGACTACGGCGACGTCGAATTCCTGATCGAATACAAGATGGAACAGACCGTCGACAGCGGCATCTATTTGAAGGGCACGCCGCAGGTGCAGGTGTGGGATCCAGACGATGCCCGTCAAATCCCCAACGGGAACAAGTTGGGAAGCGGCGGCCTTTGGAACAACCCGAAATCCTGGCCCGGCAGAGACCCGCTCGTTAGAGCGGACAAGCCGACCGGCGAGTGGAACAAGTTCCGCATCTACATGGTCGGCGAGCGGGTGTCCGTCTGGCTGAACGATAAACTCGTGGTCGATCACGCCCGGCTGGCGAATTACTTCGACCATTCGAAAGAGAAAAACGTCCCGCTTCCCAAAGTCGGCCCGATCCTTCTGCAGACCCACGGACCGAATAAGGAAATCCGCTGGCGGAACATGTACGCCCGGGAAATTCCGGTCACAGAGGCGAATGCCTATCTGGCAACGGCGGCGGGCGACGGGTTCGAGACGATCTTCAACGGCAAGGACCTCGACGGCTGGCAGGGGGCGACCGACCAGTACGAAGTCCGGGACGGGGCCATCGTCTGCAAGCCGAAAAAAGGCGGCAACCTGTACACGAAGAAAGACTACTCCGACTTTCAGGTCGCCCTCGAAATCAAGTTGCCGAAGAACGGCAACAACGGGCTCGGCATCCGCTACCCCGGCACCGGCGACTGCGCCTACACCGGTATGTGCGAACTCCAGGTGCTCGACGACGACTACAAGGAGATCGACCCCCGCCAGGCGCACGGCTCGGCCTACGGCATGGTTGCCGCCGCCCGCGGATACCAGCGGCCCATCGGCGAATGGAATTACGAAGTCTGCACCATCAAAGGCTCAACCATCAAGGTCGAACTGAACGGATTCCAGATCCTCGATTGCGACCTTTCGAAAGTCACCGAGTTCATGGCCAACAGCAAACACCCGGGCAAGGACCGCACGACCGGGTACTTCGGCTTCCTCGGCCACAACGACCCGGTCATGTTCCGCAACGTGCGGATCAAATCGCTCGCCACTAACAAGTAAGGAGCCTTCAATGACAGTTCGCATGACCCGCCGGTCGGCGTTGAAGGCGGCCGCGGGGGCGGCGCTCGCCGCCCCGTTCCTTTACCGCAAAGGCCTGTCCGCCCCGCCGAGCGAGACCGTCCGGCTGATGGCCGTCGGCGCCGGCGGCCGGGGGGCGGCCGACATTGCCGAATTCGCCGGCTCCAAGGCTTTCCAGCTCGTCGCCTTCGCCGACGTCGATCCGGGTCGAGCCGCGGGTACGGCGAAGAATTGGCCCCACGCCAAAATCTACACCGATTACCGCAAGATGTTCGACGATATGAAGGATGCCGACGCGGTAAGCGTTTCGACGCCCGACCATACCCACGCCCCGGCCGCGATGCGGGCGTTACTCCTGGGCAAGCCGGTCTGCTGCCAGAAGCCGCTGACCCATTCGCTCTATGAGGCGAGACAACTCGCCAAGGTCGCCGCGGAAAAGAAACTCGTCACCCAGATGGGCATTCAGATTCACTCGGCCGCGTTTCACAAAGCCGTGGTGAAGATCATTCAGGACGGAACGATCGGGAAAGTGAAGGAAGTGCACAGTTGGAGTGGCAAGAACTGGGGGGACGCCAAGCCCCTGCCGAACCGGATCGATCCCGTGCCGGCTGGACTGGCGTGGGACAACTGGATCGGGACGGCCGCCGATCGGCCCTACATCGGCGGCGGGTATTACCATCCCGAAAACTGGCGGCGGCGGCTCGACTTCGGCTGCGGAACCTTCGGCGACATGGGCTGCCACATCCTCGACCCCGTCTTCGGGTCCCTCGCCCTCACCTACCCCCTCTCCGTCAAAGCCGAATCGGGCGCACCCACCGCAACCAACTGGGGCGTCAACTGCCTGGTGAAATACATCTATCCGGGCACGAAGTACACCACCGACCGACTGGCCCTCACCTGGTACGACGGCGACAAACGGCCCGGCGACGAGGTGAAAAAACTGGTTCCGGTGAAGCAGCTATCCGGACAGGGGTCGATCTTCATCGGTACGGAAGGCGTGTTTTATACGGCATACAACGAGGGCAGAAACTACCTCTTCCCGACCGAAAAGTTCAAAGATTTTCAGCACCCGAAGTTCGGGACCGACAACCATTTCGCCCAGTTCGTCGAGGCCGTTCGCGGCAACGGACAGACGTCGGCCCCGTTCTCGTATTCCGGCCCTCTCGCGGAACTGGTCCTGATCGGTTGCCTCGCCACCCGATTCCAGAACGAAACGCTCGCCTGGGATTCGGCCGCCATGAAGGTGACGAACGTCGCCGCGGCCAATCAGTTCGTGAGAAATACCTATCGCAAGGGGTGGGAGGTCGAGGGGCTGTAATCTGTGATGGTTTAGCCACGAGGTGAAGACGCGCGCAGGGGACTTGAGCCCGGCTTTGCCTCGCGGCTAAAGCATAAGATGACCCCATGAACCGCGACCTGATCCTCGGAACGGCCGGCCACATCGACCACGGCAAGACGTCCCTCGTGAAGGCCCTCACCGGCATCGATTGCGACCGCTTGCCGGAAGAGAAAGACCGCGGCATCACCATCGACATCGGCTTCGCCTCCCTCACGCTGGGCGATTACCGCATCGGCATCGTGGACGTGCCCGGGCACGAGCGGTTCGTCAAGAACATGCTCGCCGGGGCGACCGGTTTCGACCTCGCCCTGCTCGTCGTCGCCGCGGACGACGGCGTCATGCCGCAGACCCGCGAACACCTGGACATCCTCAAATTGCTCGGCCTGACCCAGGGCGTTATCGCCCTGACCAAGGCCGATCTGGCGGACGAAACCTCGGCGGCCGTGGTGGCTTTGGAAATCCGGGAACTGGTCCGCGGGTCGTTTCTCGAAGACGCGGTCCTCGTTCCGACGGTTGCGAAAACGGGTGCGGGGATACCCGAATTGAAGGCCGCCCTCACCGCGGCCTGCGAACGGATCGTCGAGCGGACCGCCGCCGAATGGTTCCGCCTGCCCATCGACCGGGCGTTCGTGGTTCAGGGCCACGGCACGATCGTGACCGGCTCCGTCACCTCCGGCCGGTTGAATGTGGGGGACGAACTCGATTGGCATAAGGGTGACGGAATCTCCGAGCGGGTTTGGGTTCGCGGGTTGAATAACCACGGATCCCCCGCCCCGGAAGTTCGGCGGGGTCAGCGGGCGGGGGTGAATCTGGCCGGTGTGCCGCACGACGCGGTGTGGCGGGGGCAGGAACTGGCGACCCCCGGATACCTGGTCCCGGCGTCAGTGCTGACGGTGCGGTTAACCGCCCCGGCCGCGGGCCGTCGGCCGATCCGCCACCGGTTGCCGGTGCGTCTGCACATCGGCACGGCCGAAGTCATGGCCGCGGTTGCCGTCCTCGATGCCGAGCGGGTCGATCCCGGCACGTGGTCGATCGCTCAACTCCATCTGGAATCGCCGGTCACGGCCGTGTGGGGCCAGCCGTTCGTCCTCCGGGACGCCTCGGCCGAGCACACCCTCGGTGGGGGAACGGTCCTGCAACCGGTCGCCGCCCGACTGCGGCGTCGGCACACGGAAACGCTGGTGCGAGTCGAACAACTGGCTTCGCCGGACCCGGTCGTGCGTTCCGCGGCCGCGGCCTGGGCCGCGGGTCCCGAAGGCCTGGCCCCGAACGACCTCGTCCGTACCGCCGGGATCAGTCCGGACGCCCGCGACGGCATTGTTGGGGAACTGTTAGCGGCCGGAACCCTTGTCGAACTGCAACTGTCCCCGGCCAGGAAGCGGCTGCTTCACGTCGACCGGGTCGAAGAGATCGGGAAACGCATCCTGACCGTACTGGCCGGATTGCACGCCGATGCCCAGTTGGTCACGGCCCACGACCGCGGAAAAGTGCTGACCAAGCTCGACTACTTCGGCGACGAGGCGGTGGTGCAGGCGGTGACGGACCTGTTGATGGCGACTAAACGACTCGTCGGGGACGGCAGGCGGATCGCCCGGGCCGACTTCAAGCCGAAGCTCACGGCGAACCAGCGAAAGCTCAAAGACGCCATTGTGGAGGAACACCGAGCGGCGGAGTTCAATCCGCCGGACCCGAAAAGTTATGCCGCCCGCGCGGGCGGAGCGGGAACGGTGAAGGACATTTTCGACGTGGCCTGCGCCGAGGGGCTGCTGGTCAAGGTTTCGGACGACGTCTTCCTTCACGCGGACTCGGCGGCGGAAATGCACCGAC
>DASXPC010000330.1:0-13969 GCA_036493815.1 Fimbriiglobus sp.
AAAAGGTCAACGGCGTTTACCAGGGAACCTGCTTTCCGTTCCGCAGCGGGTTTCAGTGCGGGGTGAACCGGCTCGCGTTCGGCCCGGACGGATCTCTTTATGTTGGACAAACCAACCGCGGCTGGGGGTCCGTCGGCGGGAAGCCGTTCGGCCTTCAACGCATCTCTTTTGAGGGGGCGGTCCCCGCGGAAATTCATCACATCGCGCTATCGAAGGCTGGGTTCGATCTGACGTTTACGGAGCCGCTCGACCCGGCCACGGCCGAAAAGGCCGATGCAATTTCTCTCAAATCTTTCACTTATGCCTACCTAAGCCAATACGGGTGCCCGGAGATGGACACCCGCGGGGAGAAGGTGACGGAGGCGAAATTGTCGGCGGACCGGAAAACTGTCTCGCTCACGGTCGCCGGGCTGAAGCCGGGCCGCGTCTACGAGTTCCGGCTGCCCGACGTGAAAACCGCCGACGGGACGCCCATCCTCCATCCCGAAGCGTATTACACGCTGAACGCGCTGGTGAAATAGGTCAACAGAAAGCAATCCCATGAGCCTGATCGCCACGCTCGTGACCGCCGTGCCGGACGAACTCCGCGGGTGGATGGAGTACGCGGTGGCGTCCGGGGCGTCGGATTTGCATCTGGTCCCCGGCCACCCGCCCGTCATTCGCAAGCACGGCGACCTCGTCGAACTGCCCGACCCGCCGCTCGACGCCGAGGAGCTTCAGGGGATGCTCCGCTCGATCTGCTCGGCCGAAGCGTTCTCCCGGTTGGTCTCCCGAACCGATATCGACTTCTCGTTCGGGGCGGACGTCGCCGGGTCGATCGTCCGGTTCCGTGCCAATCTTTTCCGCGAAGGGGGTCGGCTCGCCGCGTGTCTGCGGGTCATCCCGTCCTCGATCCCGGACGTGAATTGGGCCGGATTCCCCGCCGACCTCGCCGAGAAACTGGCGTTCCTCCGAGACGGCCTGATCGTCCTCACCGGCGCGACCGGGTCGGGCAAGACGACCACCCTAGCCATGATCGTGAACCTGATCAACAAGGCGGGAGGGTATCGCATCATCACGGTCGAAGAACCGGTCGAATACGTGTTTCCGAAGTACCCGAATTCAGTGGTGACCCAGCGGGAAGTCGGGCGGGACGTTCCGACGTTCGCCGACGGCTTGAAGTACGGCCTGCGGCAGGACCCGGACGTGATTCTGGTCGGCGAAGTCCGCGACCGCGAGACGGCCCAGATGGCACTCAGCGCCGCCGAAACGGGTCACCTCGTCTTCGCCACGCTGCACACCCGGGACGCGAAAGGGGCGATCACTCGGTTTCCCGACCTGTTTCCGGCGGACGCCCAGAAGGACGTGCGGTCGCAACTGGCCATGAGTCTTCGGACGGTCGTCAGCCAGCGGTTACTGCCCGGCACGACCCGCGGGGCCAAGCGGCACCTGGCGGTCGAAGTCTTGTGGAACACCCATCCGATCGCGAATGCGATCCGCAACGGCAAAGTCGAGAGCATCGACAACTACATCCTCACCGGTCGCGAAGAAGGGATGATCGGGTTCGACGAGACCGTCCGGCAACTTTATCGAGCCGGCAAGATCACGAAAGCCACCGCGGAGCAGAACGTGAGCGATTTGAGTGCACTGAATCGTTAGTTTTCACAATCCTTCACGAGGGTTTCGTGACCGGGCTTTCCGAATTCGACCTCACCCTTACAGACCCGCGGCACCCGTTCCACGAACGCCACATGGAACGGGCGTTGCAGGAGGCGCAGGACGCCGCCGCCGAAGACGAAGTGCCGGTCGGGTGCGTCGTCGTTCACCCGGACCTGGGTCTAATTGCCGCGGCCCATAACCAGCGGGAACAGCTCCACGATCCGACAGCCCACGCAGAGATGATCGCACTGACCCAGGCTGCGGCGAGTTTGAAGAGTTGGCGGCTCGACGACTGCATTCTCTACGTGACACTTGAACCCTGCCCGATGTGTGCGGGTGCGGTGGTGCAGGCCCGAGTGCCGGTGGTTGTGTACGGCTGTCCGGATCCGAAAGCCGGGGCGTGCGACACGCTTTTTCAGATCCCGACCGACCCGCGGTTGAACCACCGGTGCCGAGTGATCGGCGGGGTGCTGGCGGATCGGTGTGCGGCCGTCCTATCCGACTTCTTCCGGGAGAAGCGGCGGCTCGGCAAGAAGTGAGTCCGCGGCTTGCCCGGCACAACCGTCTTATCCGGTCCCGACCTACCACAACGCCCCGGTACCGGGAATTCCCCTACTATCGTCTGCCCCTGAAAAGTGTTACAGTACGGGAACGGCGTCCCCCGCCCCGCTTCCGGAGCTCGGCACCATGCGAATCCGTTCGGCACTTTTCGCGGCATTGGTCGGGTTGGGCGTTTCCGCCCCCGCTTTCGCCCAATCGCACGTGCATACTGCGGCGGGGTATCCGTCCCGGGAGGCCCTCGAACGGCTGAATCTGACTGTCGAGTGGGCCGTGTTTCTACCCATCGACGGCCTCCGCGATACGGTCGCGTACGCCCAACTGGTCGATGGAAACCAGCTATTCGTCGAAACGAAGTCGGGCGTCATCCTGGCCATCGACATGAAGACCGGCCAAAGGCAGTGGTCGTTCGCATTTCCGTACCGATACGCCACGCCATACCCGGCCGCAGTCAACTCGAAATACGTCTTCGTCATCAATCTGTCGACGCTTTATGCGTTGAATCGCTATACCGGTCTGCTCGAATTTGCATTCGACCCGGTCGTTAAGCTGATGGCCCCGCGGTCGATGATCACGGCAGGTCCAGTTGCCGACGAAACGTTCGTGTATGTGACGTTGGGTTCGAAGCAGATCGTGTGTTACCAGATTCCGGGTGAGGTCGAGATGCCGGACGCGAGCCTACGCCCCGAGGCAAAGGCCTCGGAAATGGCCGGAAATCAGCCGCGCGTGAAGAATCCGGCCGACGTGGTCGCCGCCCGGTATCCGGGCCGGTCGTACGGGTCGTTGGGCGAAGACATGTTTACCCCCCGCGGCCACTTGCGGCTCGACGTGACGGGGAGCTTGTCGCTCCAACGAACGCCGTCGCTGGCCATGCTCCCGTCCATCGTTCCCCCCTATCAGCTCAAGGATTCGAACGGCGTCTACGAACAACTCACTCCTTCTCTATCACCCCTGCAATCCCTCCGTCAGCCTTATCACATTCGTGACGCGGACGGTCGGAACATTACCAAGACTCCCTCTGTCGGCACGATCCCGCCGTCATCGGCCCGGGTGTACGAGTTGAACGACATTTCCCCGAAGCCGTTGGAACCGACGAAGCGGTGGTACTACGTTCCTCCGACGGCTGCGATATACCGTCCGCTCCTCACTGCGGGACGAATGTGGATTACCTCGACCGCGCCCCGCATTTATTCGATCGACCGGCTCGACGCCACGCGGGCCGAACGCCACGTCCTCGTGGACGCCACGCTCTCCGACGTCATCGCGGCTCCCGCGGGTCAGGACGGTTCGACCGGTTTCCTACCGCTGGCGGACGGTAGCCTGGTGGCCATCGATCTCGACTTCGGCGGTCGGGACGTCAAGACCGCTTTGAAAACGTTGTGGCGGGCGAACGTGGGCGGGTCCATGAATCGCGTTCCGGTTCCCACCGCCGATTCGGTTTACGTCGCGGGCGTGGCGTCGGGTGTCGCGCGGGTGGATCGCAACCGGGGGGAGGTAGTCTGGCGGACGTCCGCCCTCGACGACCGACTCTTAGCCATAAACGACGAATACGTTTACGTCCGCGACCGCGACGGTATTGTGCGGATTTACGACCGGAATCGGGTGGCCGATGCAGTAACCGGCCGGTCGAATCCGCTTGCGGCGATCGACTTGAGTAACTTCGGCGTGCCGATCACTAACAGAATTAACGACCGAATTCTGCTGGCTTCGGACAACGGATTGTTAGTCTGCTTACGCGATTCTTCGCCCAAGTATACCAATCCGGTGAATCTCATACCGGCCAAGAAGGCGGTGCCGAAACCGGCCGTGACCAAAAAACCAGACGACCAAAAGTCCAACGACAAGAAGTAACTGCTCGGTTTCGGAACGTCGCTTGCCGTAGTTTGGGTTGCTTCGTTTTCCTTGTGCGGCCTTCGCGACCCTCGATTCGGAAAGCAAAGCCCTGGAGAAAGTGCTCTGCCGTTTCCACCGCCCTAAACCGTCACATCGAAAGTCTGAAACCGACCCGTCGCCGGCTCCTGCTCCGTTTGTTCGTCTCGAATAAACGTCCCCCAACATTCCCGGACTGCGGTCAAAAAAGTACTCACCCCTTTTTCATCCCCTTCCACCCAGAGTTCCACCTGCCCGGTCGGCAAGTTCCTCACCCACCCGACCACCGGGAATTCCCGGGCAATTTCGACGGCCCGGTAGCGGAAACCGACACCCTGCACCCGGCCGGTGTACAAAACGCGCCTTCCGACGAGCTCGGCCATGACACGTCCTCCGAAACCGGTGTAACATTATCCGTAGGACGCGTTCTATCTTGCCAAGGGAAGACCGCAAATACATCGTCGATCAAGGAACCTCCTATGACCCGCCGGTTCCTCCTCGTTTTCCCGGCTCTGATTGCGGCCGTCATTGCGTTGAACGCGCAACCGCCCCGGCCCGGGAATTCACTCGCACCGAAAAATCGATCCCAGGCGAATGCGACGAATCCCAGCCGGTTCACCGATGCCCCGTCCGACGAGCAAGCTGCTTTCTTCGAAAGGAAAATCAGACCGGTGCTTGTCGCTGAATGTTACGGCTGCCACTCCGCGAATGCGAAGAAAGTGAAAGGTGGCTTGCTCCTCGACACCCGCGCCGGCGTGCGCACCGGGGGCGACAGTGGGGCGGTTATTGTGCCGGGCGACCCGGACAAGAGCCCGCTAATTCGGGCGATCCGACACACGGATAAAGACCTGATGATGCCCCCGAAGAAGACACTATCTGATCGTGTGATTGCCGATTTCGTTTCGTGGGTGAAGGCCGGGGCGCCGGACCCGCGCGGGGAGGGAAAGGCGATCGTTCGCGGAGAAAGCGACGTCGAAAAGGGCCGTTTATTCTGGTCCTTCCAGCAACCGAAGCGGTCGGCCCCGCCGGCCGTGAAAGACGCCAGATGGGCTAAGACCGATATCGACCGGTTTCTGTTGGCGGACATGGAATCGCACGGGTTGAAGCCGGTCGTAGACGCGGACAAGCGAACGTTGATCCGCCGGGTCTACCTCGATCTCACCGGCCTTCCACCGACCGGGGAAGAGGTGGAAGCGTTCGTGTTCGATTCGTCTCCCGCCGCCTTCGGGAAAGCAGTGGACGGACTGCTCGCGTCGCCGCAATTCGGTGAGCGGTGGGGCCGGCATTGGCTGGACGTGGCGCGGTACGCCGAGTCGAGCGGAAAGACGGTGAATTTCAATTACCCGAACGCCTGGCGGTACCGCGACTATGTGATTGCCGCGTTCAACGCGGACAAGCCGTACGACCAGTTCATTAAGGAGCAACTGGCCGGCGACCGGATGCCCGCCAAGAGCGACAAGCAAAAAGCCGAGCACATCGTAGCCACCGGCTTTCTTGCCATCGGCCCGAAGGCACTCAACGAACGGATGCGGCCCCAATTCGAAATGGACGTGGCGGACGAACAGATCGACGTAACCACACAGGCCTTTTTGGGCCTGACCGCCGCCTGCGCCCGCTGCCACGACCACAAATTCGACCCGATACCGCAAAAGGACTATTACGCCCTGGCCGGCATCTTCCGGAGTAGCGAAACCTGCTACGGAACGGTCCGGTTCGTCCAGGCCAACCACCCCTCGCCGCTGATTACCCTTCCGGCGAACTCCGCCCCAACTGCCCACGACAAACTCACCGATCGCGAACGGAAGCAGATCGAAGAAACGATTGCATCGCTCGAAAAGCAACAGCGGGAGAGTACCGACCGGGTTCGTAATATTTTCTACGTCTCCCAGATTTCGATCAACCGGAGCAAACTCAATTCGTACGAGGCGGACGGCACGCCGAAACTGCAGGCGATGGGCATGCGGGATAAGCCGGCCGCTCCGGTTGGCGGCCGGGGATTCGGCCCCGGTCGCGGTCGGCCGTTCGGTCCGGGCCGCGGCCCGCTCGGCATGGGCGGCCTGCGGGGGGCGGGTCCTTTTGCCGGCCAGCGCACCATCGCCGACAGCCCAGTCTATACTCGCGGCGAAATCGACCACCCCGGCCCGACAGTACCCCGCGGGGTCCTGCAAGTGGTGAGCCTGTCGAAGCCAACGATTAAGCGGACGAGCAGCGGCCGACTGGAACTGGCCGAATGGATTGCTTCGAAAAACAATCCACTCACTGCCCGAGTCATGGTCAATCGAATCTGGTTGCACTTGTTCGGACGGGGAATAGTACCGACGCCGGACAACTTCGGTGCCGCAGGGCTTCCCCCGACGAACCCGCAACTGCTCGACTATCTGGCCCTGTCTTTCATGGACAACGGTTGGTCGGTAAAGAAATTGATTCGGCAAATCGTACTGAGCCACACGTATCGACTGGGTTCAAAGGGGGATGCCGGAAATCAGGAGATCGACCCGGACGACGAGTACGTGTGGCGCATGACGCCGCGACGACTGGATGCCGAAGTGTTGCGGGATTCGATGCTCGCGGTCAGCGGCCGGTTGAATTCCTCCGCCCCAGTGGGTTCGCCGGTGGCCCGGGCCGGCGAAGGCCCGTCTTCCCGACCGCGGCTGGGGTCGATGATCGGCACCAACCCGAACGACACACACCGCTCGATCTATCTGCCGGTCGTCCGCGACAATCTGCCCGAATCGTTGGCTCTCTTCGACGTCGCAGACGCGAGTATGGTGGTCGCCCAGCGGGCGGCGACGACGGTGCCGGCTCAATCCCTGTTTATGATGAACAATCCGTTCGTGATTCAACTCGCCGGTTCCGCGGCGGACAAGTTGATGAAGACGACCGGGACGGAAACGGAACGGATTCGGCAGGCATATCTCAATTTCTTCGGCCGGCCTCCGACCGATCAGGAACTCACGACCGCTCAGAAATTCCTCAAGGAATACCGGGCAACGCCGTCTCGGCCGGCCGCCGGCCGCAGAGGCGGACCGCCAGCCGGCCGGGGCGGATTCGGCCGCGGGTCGGCCCAACGCTCCGAACGCAATACCTGGACCGCATTCTGCCAGGCACTCTTTGCCAGTGCCGAGTTTCTTTACCGGAATTGAGCCCGCGCAAGCGAAGGTGAACGATGATTCCGCTTTCTCGTCGTACGTTATTGCAAACTACGGGCTGCGGGTTCGGCTACCTCGCATTCTCTGCCTTGGCCGCAGAAGCCGCGGCCAAGGATGCCGCGAAGGCCGGTCCGCTGGCGCCGAAGCCCCCGCACTTTCCCGCCAAGGCGAAACGGGTCATCTTCCTCTGCATGGAAGGCGGCCCGAGCCACGTCGATACGTTCGACTACAAGCCGAAACTTTCCGCGGACAACGACAAATCGTACGGCAAGGGCCGGCTGGCCGGGGCGAAATTATTCGGATCGCCCTTCAAATTCAGTCAAACCGGCCACTCGGGACATTGGATTTCCGAACTCTTCCCGCAACTGGCGAAGCAATCCGACGAACTCTGCGTGCTCCACGGCATGCAAACCGACCTGCCCAACCACCCACAGGCTTTTCTGCAATTGCACTGCGGCATTTTCCAGTTCCCCCGCCCGAGCATGGGCGCCTGGGTGCTCTACGGCCTCGGCACCGAGAACGAAAACCTTCCCGGATTCGTTTCGATCAGCCCGCCGGCCAAAAACGGCGGCCCGGCCAACTACGGATCCAGCTTCCTCCCAGCCATTTACCAAGGCACCCGCATCGGCGGCAATGGCCGGTTCGGCAGCAACGCTCAAGTGTCGAACCTCCAGAACCCCGCCCAATCCACTGCCGCTCAACGGAAACAACTCGACTTCGTCCAACGCTTGAACCGCGAAAAACTTGCCCGCGACGGGGCGAACCCGGGCGTCGAGGGCCTCATCGAAAGTTACGAACTCGCCTTTCGGATGCAGGCCGAGTTTCCGAAGGTCACCGATATCTCCAAGGAATCGAAGGCTACGCTCGACGCCTACGGGATTGGTACGGCCGAGACCGAGAACTTCGGCCGGCAGTGCCTTCTGGCCCGAAAACTCGTCGAGGCCGGCGTGCGGTTCGTCGAAGTCACACACGGCGGGTGGGATCAACACCGGAACCTGAGAGCGGACCTGACGAGGAATTGCACGGCGGTGGACAAGCCCGTGGCCGGGCTGCTTGCCGACTTGAAAAGCCGGGGAATGCTGAACGACACTTTGGTCATTTGGGGCGGGGAATTCGGTCGAACACCGACGGCCCAGTTCGGCGACGGCCGTGATCATAACGCCAAGGGATTTACCACCTGGATGGCCGGCGGCGGCTCGAAAGCCGGGTTGAGCTACGGACGAACCGACGATTACGGCTTCGACGCAGTGGAGGGCAAAGTCCACGTCCACGACTGGCACGCAACCATTTTGCACCTCCTCGGCCTCGACCACGAAAAACTAACCTTCAAACACGCCGGCCGGGACATGAGGCTGACGGATACGAAGGGAAAAGTAATAAAGGACATTGTCACCTAATTCGATTTTCAACGCCCCGCCGAGGCGCCGTGTCGTGATCGCCCTTTCGGTGCGTCGTATTCCGGAGACGTCCATGCCGCGTTGTGCCGCGTTATTCTTGTTCGCATTGTTTGTCCCCGTTGCGTCGGCGGGTCCGCCGCACCCGGTGACACCGGCCGATTATCAATCGCTGTCGACCATCACCGGATTCGCGATTGACCCGAGCGGCACGAAAGTCGCATATTGCGAGGCCCGGTGGAATCCGGAAACGGACGATCGTAAGGCCGATTTGTGGGTGGTCGGGTTGGGTGAAAATCAATCCCCTCGCCGTATCACGCAAGATCGGGCGAACGACCGGATGCCGGTCTGGTACAACGAGAGCATTTTCACCCTCGCGAATCGCCGCCGGGCGGGTGAAACGAAACCGCCGTTTGACGGCAGTACCCAGGTCTGGAAGTCGTCCGAGGTGTCCGGGCAGCCGTTTCCCATCGCGGTCACGCGGGTCGAAGGCGGGATAACGGGGTGTGATATCGCGTCCGACGTCGATGCCCTTTATTACACGGTCGACGTCACGATTCACGACGAAGACCCGTTTGCCGCTCTCCGAAAGAACTATGGGAAAGTCGTTTACGGCACCGGCGTCCGAAAAGTGTCGGAACTCTACCGGTTAGACATCAAAACGTGGCGAACGGAAAAAGTCCTGGCCGCAGGTCGATATATCCGCGAATTTGCAGTGACTTCTGACGGACGACGGGTGGCAATGATCACCGCCCACGACGATACCGTGATCCGCAGCGAAGGCGAATCGCGGGTGGACGTGTTCGAGGTGGCCACGGGGCGGGTCGTCACACCCGAAACGGCCCCGTATCGGGCCAAGGCCGCGACGCCGCACGCCTGGCTGGAAAATCTGACTTGGAACGGGGACGGAGATAAGGTCGCATTCTGTGCCATCTTCGACGGCTACCCGACGGAACTGGTCGTCTTGTCCAGCAGCGAGTCGGGTTGGACGACGGAACTGAAACCCCGACCGTTCGGCATCCACGTTCACGGATACGGCTCTCCGCTTAACTGGGACCGCAATACTCTCTACTACATTGCCGAAAAGGACGGCCGAACGATTGTGCTGCCGGTCGGCATCCCTTTCCCGGAGAAGGCACCGGATCGCGTCGTCACGAATTTCGATATCAGCGGGAATGCAAAAATTGGGGTTCTCCTCAAAGGGGATTCGGCACATTTCCCGGACCTTTATGCCGTCGGTTGGGAACCCGGCGGGAAGGAACGCAGACTCACCGATCTATATTCCCACACCAAAGACTGGCTCCTTCCCAAGGTTTCGTACATCAACTGGAAAGCGAAGGACGGATCGATTGTCGGCGGCGTGCTCGAGCTGCCGGCCGATTACCAGCCGGGGACCAAACTGCCGCTCGTGGTCGCGATTCATGGCGGTCCGACGACCAGTGCGAAAGCGGAGATGGCGTTCGATCCTCTCAACGGCCGGCTTTATTTTGCGGCCGCGGGGTATGCGGTGTTGGCCCCGAACTATCGCGGGTCGACCGGTTCCGGCGATAAGTTCGTAACCGACCTGCTCGGCCACGAAAACGACATCGAAGTGAAAGACATCCTGGCCGGCATCCAGCATTTGGTGAAAGAAGGTATTGCGGACCCGAATAGGGTCGCGGTCATGGGTTGGAGCAACGGCGGCTACCTAACGAATTGCCTCATTACGTTGAAAGATCCGCCGGTGAAATTCCGGGCTGCATCGAGCGGGGCGGGGATCGTCGACACGGTGGCCGAGTGGGGGTTCAACGACGAACCGGGTTACCCGTGGGTGCTCAAGAAAGGGCACCCGTGGGAAACGCCGGAGATTTACAAAAAGGCTTCGCCGACTTATGGCCTCGGAAACGTGAAAACGCCGACCCTTATCCACGTCGGCGGCGCCGACGAACGGTGTCCCCCAGGACAAAGTCGGATGCTGTTTCGAGCGATCCGGGAATACGACAACGTTCCCTGCGAATTGTGCATCTATCCCGGCGAACCCCACGGTCCTACCAAATTGTCGAATCGGAAAGCGAAGATGGAATGGGATTTGGCATGGTTCGACAAGTACGTGAAGGGACGGTAAACGGGAATGCCAGGCACGATTGAGTTCGGCCTCCGAAATCTTGTCCCCCGCGTATCGCCTTCCCAGCCGATTTTGCGGGCCTGCGCTGAAAGGCCGGTGGACTCGTACGGTATTCCCCCCTGTAATATCCCGCCGAACCGATTAGATTAGCTTCAATCCCGCCGTTACTGCCGGCCATCCCATGCCGACCCGTCTCATAGCCTTTCTCATATTGACCGCATTGGTCGGCTGTAACAAGCCGTCCGTTCCGGCAGCCGCTCCGGGAAAACTGGTCGAGGTGGTTGTCGATTACCCGACGATCGAAGACATCACCGATACGGAAGAGTTTCCCGGCCGGCTCGAACCGGTTGATTCCGTTGTCGTGAGGTCCCGGGTCACCGGCTATTTGAATGCCATACATTTCGTCGACGGCGAAGACGTGCCGAAGGGCAAATTACTGTTCACCGTCGATCCCCTTCCCTACCTGGCCGTGTTGGAGCGTGCACAGGCGGAGGAAACTCAAGCGCGGGCCAAACGGGACCGCTTGAAGAAAGACTACGCCCGCGTGATGTCGGCTTCGTTGGGGGCGGTGAGTAATGAAGAGCGGGACCGGATCGAAGGGGACTTGGCCGAGTCCGAAGCCGCCGTGAAAGTGGCCGTCGCCGCGGTAAAAATAGCCCAGACAAACGTGGACTATACCCGGATTACGGCACTGACGGCCGGCCGGATCGGCCGACGCATGGTGGACCCGGGTAACCTGGTGAAAGCAGACGAAACGATTTTAGCCACGATTGTCGCACTCGACTCGGTCTATGCGACGTTCGATGTTGACGAACGAACGCTACTCCACCTTCGCCGACTGTTGACCGATTGGGCCGGCTCAAATATCCAGAAAGAGAAAATTGTAATCGGCGTGGGCCTCTCGGACGAAACGGGATTTTCCCATACCGGGGTCATTGACTTTACAGACAATCAAGTCAACCCCCGGACCGGGTCGATTCGCGTTCGCGCCTTATTGTCCAACGCCGACAAGTTTCTTGCACCCGGCCTCTATGTCCGCCTCCGATTCCCGATCGGCAAGCCCCACAAGTCGATTCTCGTTCCGGAAGAAGCCATCGGTTCCGATCAAGGACAGAAATATGTTTTCCTGGTAAACGAGAAAGACGAAGTCGTCTACCGCAAAGTCCTGCTCGGGCCGCAATCGGGGAAGAATCGAGTGATCGAATCCGGACTGAAGGTGGACGATCGGGTGATTGTGAGCGGTCTGCAACGAGTCCGGGCAGGCGTCAAGGTGACGGCGAAACCGGTTGAGCGAACCAGGCCCGAGGTCGTCGTGCAAAGCCAAGCCATTACCGCGGCGTCCGGAGGACGCTAGTAACTGAAAATGCCGGCCGCCGGTGCGAAGGGGACGGCCGTTCCGACCGCGTGAAATGTTGCCAACACTGCCAAACGATTCGGGCCCTTGACCTGACGTGTTCTCCCGATTCTTTATTAACCGGCCGATCTTCGCCACCGTTCTTTCGGTGCTGATAACGCTGTCCGGCAGCCTTTCCTTTTTTACCCTGCCACTCACCCAGTTTCCGTTCGTAACACCGCCCACGGTCCAGGTTGACTGTCAGTATCCCGGCGCGAGCGCCGACGACGTGGCCCAAAGCATTGCCGCACCCCTCGAGCAACAGGTCAACGGCGCCGAGGACATGCTTTACATGGCGTCGCAGTCTACAAGCGACGGTACGTATACACTTACCGTTTCGTTCAAGCCCGGAACCAATTTGAACCTGGCTCAGGTGCGGGTAATGAACCGAGTGAATCTGGCTACACCGAGTCTGCCGGACGTGGTTCGGGCGACCGGGGTGACGGTCCGCCGCCGGTCACCCGAAATTGTGTTGACGATCATGCTGAACAGCCCGGACGATTCGTACGACCAACTCTACATGAGTAACTACGCCCTGACGCGCGTGCGGGACGAGATGTTGCGGGTTCCGGGTATCTCGGAGGTAGTGATATTTGGCGAGCGGGACTACGCGATGCGGATTTGGCTTGACCCGGACAAGCTGGCCGGGCGGAATCTGACGGCGGCCGACGTAGTTGCCGTGCTTCAGGAACAAAATGCGACGGTGCCGGTGGGGCAGATCGGTCAAGCATCGAGTCGGGCCGGTCCTTCGTTTCAAATCCCCGTGCAAACCCTTGGCCGACTTTCGACACCGGAACAATTCGGCTCAGTCATCGTCCGCACCGAACCGGACGGGGCCGTCGTTCGCGTTCGGGACGTGGCCCGTATCGATCTGGGTGCGAAGACGGACGAAATCGTCAACAAGTTTAACCGGAAGCCGACGATCGGCATGGCCGTCTTCCTCGATTCCGACGCGAACGCACTCGAGACGGCCGACGCGATCAAGGACCGGGTTGAGAAACTGAAGGCCGACCTGCCAAAGGGTATCATTGCGGAAATCGGGTACGATACGACGCCGTTCATCCGCGAATCGCTGCGGGAAGTATTCAAGACGCTCCGGGATTCGATTTTGCTCGTCTCGGTCGTGGTCCTGGTGTTCCTGGGAAGTTGGAGGGCAGCCCTGATCCCTTTGGCGGCTGTGCCGGTGGCGATCGTCGGTACGTTCGGTGCCATGGCCGCGTGCGGATACAGTTTGAACAACCTCACGCTGTTCGGCCTGGTACTCGCCGTCGGCATTGTTGTGGACGATGCAATCGTAGTCGTCGAAGCAGTCGAACATCAGATCGCCAAGGGATTCGCACCGAAGGAGGCCACGGCTCGGGCAATGGAATTGGTGTCCGGTCCGATCATCGCGGTCGGAGCCGTCCTAGCCGCCGTCTTTTTGCCGTGCATGTTCTTGCCGGGGATTGTTGGGAGTTTCTTCCGCCAGTTCGCGTTAACCATTGCCGTTTCGAGCGGGATCAGCACGCTCAACTCGCTCACCTTCAGCCCGGCCCTGGCGGCGGTGCTGCTTCGCAACCGGGCTCGCCGCCGCGACCCGCTGACTTGGCTGCTCGACCATACGCTGGGATGGCTGTTTCGCTTTTTCGGCTGGGGGTTCGAGTGGGCCGGACGTGGGTACGTCCGGGTCATCCGCGGCCTGTTGAGATGGCCGCTGGTTGTCGTATTGCTTTTGATTTACGCCGGACTGATTGGCGGTACGGTGCGACTATTTCCCCGCCTTCCGGCCGGATTCATTCCCCCACAGGACCGCGGGTTTTTGATCGCCAGCATTCAACTTCCGGACAGTTCGTCCGCCGAGCGAACGCAAAAAATCATGGACGAT
>DASXPC010000331.1:0-9301 GCA_036493815.1 Fimbriiglobus sp.
AAGCCAACATCCCGGCTGTCTTCGGGGTCCAACTTCTTTTCGCACTTAGCACGACTCGGGGACCTTAGCGGGTGATCTGGGCTGTTCCCCTCTCGACGATGAAGCTTATCCCCCACCGTCTAGCTGCCCGGGCTTGGTACAAGGGTATTCGGAGTTTGGCTTCGATGGGCAGCCGGGTAGGCCCCCATTCGAAATCAGTCGCTCTACCCCCCTTGCCAACTACCCGAACGTTAACCCTAAAGTTATTTCGGAGAGAACGAGCTATCTCCACGTTTGATGAGACTTTCACTCCCCCACACAGCTCATCCCCTAGTTTTTCAACACTAGTGAGTTCGGTCTTCCATGAGGTGTTACCCCCACTTCATCCTGGCCATGCGTAGGTCACGTGGTTTCGCGTCTACCGCCCCCAACTTCGCGCCGGTTAAGACTCGCTTTCGCTTCGGCTCCGCGGGAAACCCGCTTAACCTTGCTGGTGACGGTAAGTCGCCGGATCATTATGCAAAAGGCACGCCGTCAGGCATTTCCCTTGCGGGATGTAGCCCTCCGACCGCTTGTAGGCATGTGGTTTCAGGTTCAGTTTCCTCCCCTTGTCGGGGTTCTTCCCATCTTTCGCTCGCGCTACTGGTACGCTATCGGTCACCAGAGAGTACTTAGCCTTGGGAGATGGTCCTCCCGGATTCGGACCCACTTTCACGTGTTGGGTCGTACTCAGGATACCGCTCGGTGCTTTCGCTTTTGGCGTACGGGGCTTTCACCCTCTATGGCCGGCCGTTCTAGACCGTTCCGCTAAACTACTCGCAATCCTAAATGCGGTCCTACAACCCCGGTGGGGCAAGCCCCACCGGTTTGGGCTGATCCGCGTTCGCTCGCCGCTACTGACGGAGTCGCTGTTGCTTTCTCTTCCTCCAGGTAGTGAGATGTTTCAGTTCCCTGGGTTGGCTCGGGTATCCCGGGATCAGAACTCGTTTGACAGCTCCCCCGGGCTTATCGCAGTCTTCCACGCCCTTTCGCCTTCTGGTGCCAAGACATCCCCCACATGCCCTTAATAGCTTGGCCACATTGTTCAAACCCTCGTCGGCGTTGCCGCCTCGGCGGATGTGAACGTTGTCAAGCTATCGTTTCGGCCGACCCCAACCTGCAGGCCGACCGTAGACGATTCGCATTCTCAATGTCACTCAACGAAAACATCGGTTGCCAACCCGTCGGCTTGCGCCTCGGGGCCGGCATCGATATTTATCGATGCGACTATCGTGCCCACCAAGTTGTCAAAGAGCCGTATTCGATCGAACCTGTATCGGCCCGATCGTGTCGGCCTAATCCTTGCGGATCAGACCTTATCCGTTCGCAATTTTCGGACGCAACTCCATCACTGGATTGCGGTTCCGTCAATCACGTGGGAAATCTTACTGGCGCCATTCAGCATCGTCAACGCACCCGGAAAGATTTTTCTTTCCTTTTCGGTCGATCCCGCTCACGTCCCGAAAATTCGGGGAAAAACTCCTTTGCCGGGTGTGGAGAAGACGGGATTCGAACCCGCTACCCCCTGCTTGCAAAGCAGGTGCTCTACCGATTGAGCTACTTCCCCAAAATCGCTCGTGCCGCATGTGCGGGTACTTGGATTCGAACCAAGGACCTCAGCTTTATCAGAGCTGCGCTCTAGCCAACTGAGCTATACCCGCGGTGTCGTTCCTCCCGAAACACAAGAGCCAAACCACTCGGGTTTGGCTCTCTTTCCGCGAACCGAATTCCCGGCGAGAGCTAAGTTCTTCGGTCGTCTGCCGACGACGCTTGAGTGGGAATTCGACGAATGCTCATACGCGATCCTTTTCGCAGTGGCAACGTATGATTCTAGGCGGTGGTAAGGCGTCGTCAAGAATCACTGCCGAAAAAAGTTTCCCGGCACGATTCTTGCGCCCGGCCCTTTCTTCCGCTGTCCGGTTTATCCTTGGGATGCCCAACCGACTCGGTAGCATAACGACCGTTCCTATTCGAGAGAAGCCCGATGTTTATTGCAGGTTCGCGCCCGAAATCTCCCGGCCGACAATTACGGGACGCCTGGGCCGACGGCCCCATAACCCTTCCCGGCGTATTCTGCCCCCTTGTAGCTAAACTGGCAGAACGGATCGGATTTCGCGGCGTCTATCTGTCCGGGGCAGCCCTTTCCGCATCGTTCGGTCTCCCGGATATCGGATTGGTCACGCTGAGCGAGTTCGTTTCAGAAGCCCGTCGGATCGCTGCCGCCACTTCGCTGCCGATTCTTTGCGACGCGGATACAGGATTCGGCGAAGCCTTGGCGGTCGAACGCACGGTATGGGAATTCGAAGTGGCAGGCGCGGCCGGAATTCACCTCGAAGACCAGTTGCTTCCCAAACGCTGTGGCCACCTTTCAGGTAAATCGTTGGTCGAGCCGGCTGTGATGTGTGCGAAACTCCGGGCGGCCGTGGCTGCGAAACGCAACACGGACTTCGTCCTCGTCGCACGCACGGATGCCCGAGGTGTCACCGGATTCGACGCTACGGTCGATCGAGCGAAACGCTACCTCGACGCCGGGGCTGACGCGATCTTTCCCGAGGCTTTGGAGTCGGTTCAGGAATTCGAGCGGTTTGCAAAAGAGGTCCGTGCTCCGCTTCTCGCCAACATGACCGAATTTGGGAAGAGTCCTCTTCTCGACGCTAAATCCCTTGGCTCCATGGGATACAAAATGATTCTCTACCCCGTCTCGTCCTTCCGGTCCGCATTGCGATCGGCCGAAATGACGCTCCGGGATATTTACGCACACGGCACCCAATCGAATTCGATCCCCTCCATGTTTACCCGCACGGAACTCTACGACTTGCTGGGCTATACGGGCTATGAGGAACGCGATCGAGTTTATTTCGGAAAGGGGTAGTTTCGGCTCGGATTCCCTACTCTTGGTATGATTTCATCATGTTGGAACGGCGTACTCCGTACGGCCAATTGCGAGGCAATCTCATGTCCGCCACAGCCCCCGCGAACCAGTCTTATTCCCCCGGCCTCGAGGGCGTGATCGCCGGGGAGACTGCGATCAGCACCGTCGAAGGGGGCCTGAGCTACCGGGGATATCCGGTCGGGGAGTTGGCCGAGAAGGCTTCGTTCGACGAAGTGGCGTACCTGCTTCTTTATGGCGACCTGCCGAAGTCGGCCGAGTTAAAGGCATTTCAAGACCGCGTTGGCATGGCCCGGCGGTTGCCGCAGGCGGTGAAGGATTTTCTCGGTTCGATGCCGAAGTGGGCGGTGCCGTTGGACGTCCTGCGCTCCGCCGTCTCGGCCCTGGCCTCGTTCGATCAAGACGCAGCGGACAATTCAAAGGAAGCGAATTTACGCAAATCCGAGCGATTACTCGCCCAGATGCCGGTCGTGATCGCCGACTATTTCCGCCTGAATAAAGGCCTTCAACCCATTCCCGCTCGCGCGGATCTCGGCACGGCGGCGAACTTCCTGCATATGCTGCGTGAAGACGAAGCGAGCGCGGACGAGGTGAAGGCCCTCGACGTATCGCTCACCCTGTATGCGGAACACGAATTCAACGCGAGCACGTTCACGGCCCGGGTCATCGTTTCGACGATGGCGGACCTGCACGCGGCTATCACCGGAGCCATCGGGGCATTGAAGGGGCCGTTGCACGGTGGGGCGAACGAGAAGGTGATGGACGTGCTGTTCGCGGCGGGGGGGCCCGACACCGCCGAAGCGTGGATCCGAGCGGCATTGGCGAAAAAGGAACGGATCATGGGCTTCGGTCATCGGGTGTACAAGTCCGGCGACGTACGGGCCGGGATACTGAAGACGTACGCCCAATCGTTGGCCGGAAAAGTCGGGGCGGAGAAGTGGGAGCGAACGGCCGACATCATTGAGGGAGTCATGGCTAAAGAGAAGACGATGTATCCAAATCTCGACTGGCCGGCGGGTCGGCTATACCACGCAATGAAGTTGGAGATTCCGCTTTACACACCAATGTTTGCCATGAGCCGGGTCACGGGGTGGTCGGCTCACGTTATCGAACAACTCGGGGCCAATCGACTGATTCGCCCGCGGGGGCTCTATACCGGGCCTGCGAGGCGGCCGGTTGTGCCACTCGCGGAACGAAGTTGACGCTAATTGGCCAACGCTTCTTTCCACTTCTTGACCCGGACCGGGTCGAGGTCACCGTCCCTCTTCCCGCCGACGCATACGGCCCCGCGAACGGCAACCCAGTCCGGCCCGGCAGGGAGAATGTGTTTAAGTTGTTCCAGTTTCACCGAGCCTCCGACTGCCACCTTGACCCCACCCTTCTTCAGGGATTGCACGATTTCAACGACTTCCGACGCGGACATGTGGTCGAGAAGGGTCTTCCCGTCTTTGTGAAACGTGTCCAGAAGAAATGCCGGAAATCGGTAACGCTTGGCGAATTTGGCGATTTCCGCAGGCGGGATCGATTTGGCCTTCGCATGATCGGCATAAGCTACGGCGACGACCTGAATCCGTGCCGGCACCTGCCGGCGCGTGTCCAGAATGTCTTCCCCCCAGCCCGGGTGGGCAGCGTACCCGGCCAGACCCCATTTCACATAAGTCAGTGGTAGTTCCAGGTGCCAGACCGCTTCGTTGGCGGCATTTGGAGACCATTCACCCAAAGCCGCACTGACCGGTACTTTTGCCCCCACGGCGGCGAGAACGCCGCCGACCACCTCGGCTTCCGCCATCCCCAACGAACCCCGAGCCGGATCTTTCACATCGATCAAATCGGCCCCGGATTTTACCGCGGCGGTCGCCTCCCCGGCCGACCTCACGCTGACAAGCAACCCGGCCCCGTGGCCTTTCGACTTCGTCTTCATGACAATTCCAATCCTTCCACCTTGAAGAAGAACGTGTTTCCTTTGTACGGCCAAAACGGGAGGGGTCGGGCGTTTGTGAACCGGAATCCGTAAAGCACGGGTGGTCGGAACCAGTCCGACGCGTTCCGGTGTCGATCGCCATCCGCCGCAAACGCCTCGGCCGACCGGTAAATCCGGCATTCGACTAAATCCGCCAGCCCGATTACGCCGCCCAACCCTTCCGCCGTCTGGGAGAGTTCCGGCGTGTCGACCCACCGCCAGCCCTCCGGCCGTTTGTCCACGATCTTTCCGGCGTGAATCAACACCGGACCTCGGACCGAGGTGGGCCAAGTCCGGATTTCAATAGTCTTCCGCCCGGCAACCAGCAGGGCCGCCCAGGGCTGCCGAATCGATAAAGCCGACCAGACCGAAGGCATTCCCTCCCCCTGTCTCGCGCCCGGCGCTAAGCTTTCGGCCGGGCCCGAACCGTCAACCTTTCGTAACGCCACGATCCGGAATTTCACATCCGACGGAACTCCGTTCCTTTGCCAAACCCCGCGATACGAACTAGGTACATAGTAGTTTTTTCCGGCGCTACGCCGAACCTCGTTCCCGACGCGAACGCGCGCCCTGGGTGTCACTGATGCCGGTTCGCTTGGCCAGTCATGTCGAATTGGAAGGCCCCCTCAAAGGCTATCGCCTGATCGACCGCCTCGGACGGGGCGGGTTCGGCGAGGTCTGGAAAGTCGAGGCCCCCGGTGGGTTGTTGAAGGCAATGAAGTTTGTTTTCGGCGACCTCGACTCGACCGAAGACGACGACAGCCGGCCGGCCGAGCAGGAACTCAAGGCCCTCAACCGCGTTAAATCCATTCGGCACCCGTACATTTTGTCGCTGGAACGAATCGACCGGATCGAAGGCCAGCTTATTATCGTCATGGAGTTGGCCGACCGCAACCTGTGGGAACGGTTCCGGGAGTGCCGCGGGTTGGGGTATCCGGGAATCCCGCGGGACGAGTTGCTGCGGTACATGGAAGAGACGGCCGAAGCGATCGATTTGATGAATAAGCACTATCACATCCAGCACCTGGACGTGAAGCCGCAGAACTTGTTCCTGGTGTTCAACCACATCAAAGTGGCCGACTTCGGGTTGGCAAAATCGTTTGAAGGCAACCGCGGCACGGTGACCGGCGGGGTCACGCCGGTCTATGCCGCCCCGGAGACGTTTGAGGGGTATGCGAGCCTGTATACGGACCAGTACAGTCTGGGAATTGTGTTTCAGGAATTGCTCACCGGTACCCGGCCGTTCAACGGATCGAACGTCAAACAACTGCTAATGCAGCACTTGAACGGCGTCCCCGACCTTTCCCCCCTGCCCGACGCGGACCGGCCGATCATCGGCCGATCCTTGAACAAAAAGCCGGACGACCGCTGGCCGTCGTGTACGGAGATGATTCAGGCATTGGCCCGGTCGGGATCCCCGGCAATCCCCGTATCGACCTTATTGAGCGGCGAACAATCGCTTCTCGACCTTCCCCCAAAATCCAAAATCACGATACCGGCTTCCCTCTTACCGATTGAGACTGCCACCGGACCGTCGCCCAAAGAAGAGAACCGGACAAGCCCGCGAAAATCCGGTGTTCAATCGGCGTCCCCCCGTCCGTCCCCGCGCACGCCGATTCCCGGGGGATCGGGGGTTCTGCCGAAGCTCATCACGCCGCGACTGAGCAACCCGCACGCGCGACCGACCTATGGCTTGGTCGCGCCGGGCGGTCGCCCCGCCGACGTCCGTACGACCAAAATGTCGTCTCTCGGACTCGCCCCCCCGGTGCTGCACGGAGATGGCGTGCTTTTCCCAGCACTGGTTATCGGTGTGGGACAAACCGGTTTGATCGCGTTGCAAGAGGTCCGAAAGCAGGTTACAGCCGCGTTTGGCGAGTGTCCGCCTCACGTCCGTTTCTTATTCGTCGATACGGACCCCGGAACCGCTTCGGTCGCCATGACCGGGCCGGATGCGTTATCGGCCCGGGAAGTCGTATTAACCCGCCTCAATCGTCCGGCCTATTACCTGCAGCGAGAAGGCTTGCCGTCGGTTGAAAACTGGCTGCCGTCGGGGGCGCTGTATCGTTTACCACGAACGTCCGGCCCGGCCGCCGGGGTTCGGGCCTTCGGCCGACTCGCCCTCTTCGACCATGCCAAAACCATTTCCCAGAAAATCCGTCAGGAGATCGAACCGTTTCTTTCCGACGAGTTCATTCTGAGTTATGCGGAAAAAACCGGCCTCGGTCTCCGCTCAAACCAGCCGCGGGTTTACCTGCTCACCGGCCTTGCAGGCGGAACCGGAAGCGGCATGGTCACCGACCTCGCCTACCTGGTGAAACACGAGCTCCGCCAGCACGGGTATTTCCGGCCCGAAGTGGTCGGCGTCCTGTTCACGCCGCCGGCCGACGTGACCGTGCCGAAAGGCCTCGCCCTGGCAAACACTTTCGCCGCCCTCACCGAACTCCACTATTTTCTCGGCGGTAATCGGTATCAAGTCCGGTTCGAAACGAGCGAGCCCCCCGTCACGGACGGCGAGGGCCCCTTCGGCAGAACGGTCCTGTTTCAGTTACCACAAGTTCCCAACAAAAAGGAATTGGATTACACGGTCGGTGTGGCCGCGTGCGGGTTGGCTTGGGAACTGGCAACGCCGGTGGGTCGGGTTATCGATCAAATCCGGACAGAGGCTCTAAGCCTTCCCCGCTCTGCCGGCCCGGTCGTGCAAACTTACGGTCTCTACCGTTATGTTTGGCCGCGGACCGACCTGCTGGCCAATGCAACCGTCCGGTTTGCCCGGTTAATGTTACTCCGCTGGGCGGGGAAAGAATCTTCCCACCTCAGTGAACCGATCCGAAGCTGGCTGGCCGAACAGTGGACCAAGCGGTCGTTGGACGTTCCCGAAATCATCGAACGGCTGAATCAGGTCGTCAAAGAAAAATTGCGGGAAGATCCCGAAGTCGCATTCGAAGCCTTGGTTTCCCCGCTGTACAAACGCACGGGCGGGAGTGGAAAAATCGACGCCCAAGCCGCAGTTCAGGTTTTGGAACAGATTCTCAAGCTTGTCGGCAAGCCGCCGGCCGAAAATGACAAAGTCGGTTCTCTCCAAGATGCCCTCGACGAGACCGGCAAACAACTGGCCGGCAAGGCGGACAAGCACCTGGCGAAACTGGCCGTCTCGTTCATCGAACAGCCGCAGTACCGCCTCGCCGGGGCCGACGAGGCGCTGGCCCAGATATCGGAAAAACTCAAAGCCTCGATCGAAGTCCTCGAAGAGGTCCGGAAATCGATCGCAAGCGAAGTCCGTGAATCGTACGCCCGATTGTTTCCACTCATCGGGGCGTTGAACTCGCCTTCGACACTCTCGGTTATCGGAAGCCGAAAGCTGGGCATGACGTCCGACCTCGTCGAACAATTGCGGGTGTATCCGCGCAAACGGCTCCGGCTGATCGTGCTCGACACGGCCCTGTCGTTCTTCCGCGGACTGCAGGGTAATTGCCCGGAATATTCCCGGGACGTCCAGGTCTGCCGAACGCGGATAGGGGATCTGATCGCGCGGATCGATTCGGACCCGGCAACGATTCGGCGAGCCGGGAGGTTCGAGTCCTACCTGCTGCCGCCGAATTGCAAAAAACTCGGCGACATGGCCGACGAATACATTGATGCAC
The DNA here is from genome assembly GCA_036493815.1 of Fimbriiglobus sp. Lineage (GTDB taxonomy): Bacteria > Planctomycetota > Planctomycetia > Gemmatales > Gemmataceae > DASXPC01. The sequence goes on from DASXPC010000331.1 coordinate 8,510, forward strand.
TTCCGCCGGACGAAGTCCTCGGTTTCGAGCAGAGCATTCAACAGGAAATCGGTTCGCGGTATAAAGCCCTGGTAAACGTCTGTTTGAACGTGGACGACGCCGAAGCGTTCATCGAATTCCTGAAGGAATGGGCGACGGCCTTCCTGTCCCGCCGAATGGAGATCGCGGACCCGGTCGAATTGTTTTTCCGGTATAAGGCGGAAGACCCCAAGACCCCGGAGAAACTGGCCGAAGCGTTCGACAGAGCCGGACCGGACCTGACGACGATCTCCGGGAAGGCCCCCGCAGAGGCCACATTGTTGGCGGCCCCGGCAACACCGGCCGGGGACCAACTCCGGGCGTACGTCGCCGAACATTTGCCCGGGATTGAATTCATTCCCGCAACCACACCGTCCGAAATCGCATTCTTCCGCGAATACCCGTTGCTCCCGCTGGACGGCCTGCCCCAACTCGCCGAACACGCTAAGAGTGCCTTCGAAATGCAAACTTCAACCGGGACGTCCCATTGTCGCACGGACATCCCGTGGCAGGCCCCGACCGCGCCGACGACCTGACCGCGACCTCGGGAACATCCGCCGTTACGGAACGAACCAGGACGACAGACTATGGCTTTTCGGATCGAATCCGGTGTCGAGCCGATCCCCGGCTACAAGCTGCTCGAGCGGCTCGGTAGCGGCGGGTTCGGCGAAGTCTGGAAAGCTGAGGCGCCGGGCGGCATCTTCAAGGCCATTAAGTTCATCCACGGAGACCTTCGGGACCAGCACGACGACGACGTTCGCTTCGCCGAGCAGG
>DASXPC010000332.1:0-25432 GCA_036493815.1 Fimbriiglobus sp.
GGGCGGCGCCGCCCATCGACTCGGCCTCAACCCCACAACCCTCTACGGCAAAATGCGAAAACACGGGATTCGACGTACGGACGAACCGACTGAATAACCACAACCCGATTTGGTCATCCGTCAATATTTGGTCACTGAAACGACTCCTTTCCCTCGATTTTCCCGGCATTTCTACCCGGCACGTGATGTGCTTTCACGGCATCCACCTTCTTACGAAAAGGCGGTGCCCCGTGGCCCACGTCGTGACCGAGCCGTGCATGAACTGCAAGTACACCGATTGCGTCGTCGTCTGCCCGATGGAGTGTATCTACGGCGACGAGAAACAGCTCTACATCGACCCCGACGATTGCATCGACTGCGAAGCGTGCGTCCCGGAGTGCCCGGTCGAAGCAATCTTTCGCGACGACAACGTTCCCGCAAAATGGACGGGATACATTTCACTGAACGCAGAACGGGTGAAGGTGCTGAAACCGCTCGGTGCGAAAGTAACTGAGAAAGTGTCGAATCCGTGACCGTATTCAAATGGGTGGCACGCCCTGAGGCTTGGCGAAGGGCATGAGATGCGCTCGCCACGCCCTTTGCAAAGTCTCAGGGCGTGCCATCTGAATGGCTCATTCCGACCGCAAAAGGTTTAATTACCGTGGGTCGTTTTTATTCGCTCGATCAGACTTCGTAGTGGAAACCACAAATAGGACTCGTTGTTTTTTCCTAACGCGTTTCCCTTCAACCCCGGCAATGGCATTCGCACGCCGAGGTCATCGCCGGGCGGATCGTCATTAATCCATCGACCGCCGTCGTCCTTGCCGTTCGGGCCGACGCTGTAGAACACATAGCCCTTTCCTTCGACCCGATAGGTAAGCGGCTTGTTGTTGAAATAATCTACGGGCACGGACGTAAGGTATTTTGGGGCCAACTCGTCGAGTTTCGACGGATATTTTCCGTTGTCCTTGTGGAACGTCGCGAGGGCAAAGGCGATTAGCAAATTCCGATGCGTTTGTTCGCACCGGTCCGCCGCGGTCATCACTTTACCGACAGCGGGTAAAAGAAGACTGATCATGGCGTTATTGATTTCTTGGCCCACTTCCTTGTCGGGAAAACCCAATTTGGCCGCGATGAGCTTGGCAAGGTTATCCGAATCGGCCGTCTTTTTTTTCAGTTTTTTGACGTCTTGTTCGAGTTGGTCCAGCAGCTTTTCGCGTTCCGCGCGGCTCTTGGCCCGACTGGCGTCGGCCAAGCGGTCGTACCATTTGTTCCCGTCTCGCAGGGCCGGCGCCCAGTCGATTCGGGTGAGACCTTTCAACTCGGCGGCGGTTGGCTTCTCCATATTCCCTCCGCCTGATAATCCTTCGAGCATACCGACGCCGCCCCGGCGGATCATCTGCACGCAATCGAGGTAGATGAACCGCTCGCCGAGGTTAATCTTGTCGGCTAGCGGCGGCATTGGCGGCAATGTTTGGAGTACCTTCAGTCGATCCCGGATTTCCTGGGACGAAAGGTTCGCCCGTTCGAGGTAGGCCAGGGTCGCCTTCGACGCGACGGCATCAAAGGCGACGCCGACCAGGAATTCGATCATCGTCGCATCCCGACCCACGAGCCGGGCCAGGCGATGGCTGGCCACGAGATCCTGCCATGCTTCGTCGAATTTTCCTTCGTTCACCCGGAACATCGCCCGCGCGGTCAGCGCTGCTATGATTTCTCGACACTTCTGGTTGGGCAGAAGACAAGCCAATAAACTACTCGGCCCCTTTTCCTCCTTACGCCACGTACATAACGGGTTAAAGTATTCGCTCCTCTTGGTCGCTTCGACGACGACGGCAAGCGGCTTCTCATTGACGGCCAACCAGTGTGCAATGCGCGGCGAATCCTTCGCCGACCACGGGCCCTCCGATGCCCGACTTTCCTGTTCATAGATGTCGCTTTGGACTTCCGGTGCGAGTTCGGACCAGTTCGGGACGGTGGATTGAAGGGATACGAAATAATCCCCCTTAACGGGCGGTTCCTGCATGCCAAGAGCCTTGAAGTACTCCGGCGGCATGCCTCGGGTCCCGCCCTCCGGCCGCGGACCGAAGGCCTTCCACAACAGAACGTTTGCGTTCTTCTCCGGTGAGATGCCCTTGCCGGTCCGTTCGTTCAGAGCCGCTTCGTAGTCGATGTAGCCGTCCTTATCCAGCGGCCCCACGGCAACAGTCGTTTCCTTGCCGATGGGGAAAGGAATGATGGGCGGTTGCAGCCAGAGGCCGAGAGCCAGTATGACCGCCACGGCCAGGACACCGACCAGGGCAATCGGAACGAAGCGACGCATGACTCACCAATGTAAGATTTGCGACCCCGCCAGTTTACTCGATCCCCCGCGGCAATGAATCCCGTCGCTCATTATTTCCCTTGCCCCAAACCGATACTCGGGGTAAGTTTGAGGAAAGGCCGGACGCTACGCGTCATCGGCTCCCGCCGACCGGTTCCCCGGTCACCTTTTTGACTTCGGCTCCGCAACGGAGTGTCTTATGCTGAACATCCTCGGCTCGCCTTCCCGGTTCTGCGACGGCGTGTCCCGCCGGAGTTTCCTCAAGGTCGGCGCCTTCTCGTTCGGGGCCACCACGCTGACGCTTGCGGATGTTTATCGGGCCGAAGCGGCGGGCCGGCAACAGGATCCGACCCTGGCGACCTCGCCCCAGCATAAGGCGGTCATCAACGTCTTCCTCGGCGGCGGCCCGCCGCACCTGGACATGTGGGACCTGAAGCCGGACGCCCCTTCGGAAATCCGGGGCGAATTCCGTCCGATCGCGACGAACGTACCCGGGATTCACGTCGGCGAAGTGTTCAAGGGCATCGCGGGGATGATGGACAAGTTTTCGGTCGTCCAGTCGATCGTCGGGGCGAGCGGCGGACACGACGCCTACCAGTGCACGACCGGGTTTCGGAACAGTTCGCTTGCGTCTCTCGGCGGGCGGCCGAGCCTGGGGGCGGTGCTGACCAAACTGCAAGGGGCGGTCGATCCGGCCGTGCCGCCGTTCGTCGGGTTGTGCGACAAGACCGGCCACATGGAATGGAGCGACCCGGGCAAAACCGGATTCCTCGGCGCCACCTACGCCGCGTTCCGTCCGAACGGACCGGACCTCGCGAACATGAAGTTGAACGCGATGAACCAGTCGCAACTTGCGGACCGCCGGTCGCTTCTGGCCGGTTTCGATACGCTCCGCCGGAACTTGGACGCGGACGGGACGTTGGCCGGGATGGACGCCCATACCGAACGTGCCCTCGACGTGCTGACGTCCAGTAAGCTCGTGGACGCCCTCGATCTGACGAAGGAAGACCCGCGAATCCGGGACCGGTACGGCGACGGCAAGCCGTATCAGTACCAGTACGACGGGGCGCCGACGGCGAACGACCAGCTTCTCCTGGCCCGCCGGCTGGTACAGGCCGGGGCGCGGTGCGTGACACTGACGTTTGGCCGGTGGGACAGCCACGGGCAGAATTTCCAGCTCGTCCGCGACCACGGCGGAAAGCTCGACCGCTCGTTGTCCGCCCTCGTTTGGGACCTGGATCGATTGGATATGCTGGACGACGTGACGGTGATCGCGTGGGGCGAATTCGGTCGGACGCCGCGGATTAACAAGGACGCGGGTCGGGACCACTGGCCGCAGGTGTGTGGCGCCATTCTGGCCGGCGGGGCCGTCAAGGGCGGGCGGGTGGTCGGCAGCACGAACCGATTGGGCGAGCACGCCAAGGACCGCCCCGTCACTTTCGGTGACATGTTTGCCACACTCTATCACAGCCTCGGCCTGAATCCCGAGACGACCACCGTCGCCGACCCCGGCGGCCGACCGCAGCACCTTACGGACGGCAAGGTCATCTCCGAACTGATCTAGTCGCGGTTGACACTCCTTTCTCCGGTGCGGTACGCTCCCGCACCTTGACTGGCCGTATCGATTGGTGGCACGCCGCCGTCCGCGGGAATCGCCCGGGAATCGGGGCGGCGCTGACGCGATTCGGGCTGCGATCGGCCGCCCTGGCCTACGGCCTCGGCGTGCGGTTTCGGAACGCGGCATTCGACCGCGGCTGGAAAACGATCCACCGGGTGCCGGTTCCCGTGATCGGTGTCGGGAACCTGACCCTCGGCGGGACGGGGAAAACGCCCGCCGTCGAATACATCGCCGGGATGTATCACGCCCGCGGACTCCGGGTGGCGGTTTTGAGTCGGGGATACGGAGGCCGGACCGGGCCGAACGACGAGGCGATGGTTCTGGCGGCTAACATTCCGAACGTGCCGCACCTGCAAGGGAAAAACCGGGTTGAATTGGCCCGACGGGCGGTGGCCGAGTTGAGAAGCGAAGTGCTGGTGCTCGACGACGGATTTCAGCACCGCCGCCTGCACCGGGATTTGGACGTCCTGCTCGTGGACACGACTCGGCCCCCGATGGCGGACCGATTGTTCCCCGGCGGCACATTGCGGGAGCCGGCGACCGGTTTGAGGCGGGCCGGGGCGATCCTGCTCACCCGGTGCGATCAGGCCGAACCGAGGCCGACGGTGGAATGGCTGTCCCGGCGGTTTCCCGGCCGCCCGGTGGCAACGAGCGTTCACGAACCGCGGGATCTGGTTCGAACGGACGGCGAACCCGAAGCGGTCGCCTCGCTCCGCGGAAAGCCGGTGGCGGCGGTCTCCGGCATCGGCAACCCGGCAGCGTTTCGGAAGACGCTGGCAACGCTCGGGGCCGAGGTCGTAGCCGAGCGGGTCTTCCCCGACCACCACGCGTATTCCCCGGCGGACGAAGCGGGGCTGCGGGTTTGGGCCGCATCGCTACCGGCGGGTGCGACAGTGGTCACGACGCAGAAGGATTTGGTCAAGTTGCGTCTGTCGGAATTGGCCGACCGGCCGGTCAGGGCGGTCCGCATCGGTTTGGCGTTTCTGACCGGCGAAGCGGAGTTCCGGGCCGCAGTCAACGGAGTGGTGTAACGCACGGATGCGTACGATCGCGTTATTTCTGCCGAACTGGATCGGCGACGTGGTAATGGCCACGCCGGCGGTGCGGGCCGTTCGCAAGACCTTTCCGCGGTCCCGCCTGCTCGGCGTCGTCAAACCCTACGTTTCCGAATCGCTCTCTGGCTGCCCGTGGTTCGACCGGGTGATTCCGTTCGACCGATCCGCCGCGACGGGGCCGGGGTTCTGGTCGACTGCCCGAACGCTGCGAGCGGAACGCGCGGACGCGGCGGTCTTGTTTCCCAATACGTTTCGCTCGGCCCTGCTTGCCCGGTTCGGCGGATGCCGGCGGGTGATCGGGTTTGCCCGCTACGGCCGAGATTTCCTGTTGAGCGACCGACTTTATCCGGTCCGCGACGGGTCGGGGCAGCCGAAGCCGACCCCGGTGATCGGCGACTACAACCGGCTCGTGGAAACGCTGGGAACGCCGGCACCCGGTCACGACACGCAGTTGTTTACGACTCCCCGCGACGAGGCGGCGGCGGACGACGCCTGGGCGGTACTTGGGCTCGGCCGATACCGCCAAGCGGTGGGTCTCAACCCGGGCGGTGCGTTCGGGGCGTCCAAACATTGGCCGACGGAACACTTCGCCGAGTTGGCCCGCACGTTCGCCGAACAAGGATTCGGCGTCCTCGTATTGTGTGGGCCGTCGGAACGGGCCGAAGCCGATACGATCGCAGCCAAAGCTGGGCATCCTGCCGTCGTTTCACTCGGTATTGCCCCGCTAAGTATCGGACTGACGAAAGCCTGCGTTCGCCGACTGGCACTCCTCGTCACAACCGACAGCGGCCCCCGACACTTTGCCCCCGCGTTCGGGGTGCCGGTCGTGACGATGTTCGGCCCGACGCACATCGCCTGGACGGAAACGTATCAACGGGCGGCGATTCACCTCCAGATTCCGGTGGATTGCGGCCCTTGTCAGAAACGGATTTGCCCGTTGGGGCACCATCGGTGCATGACGGAATTGCTTCCTGCGGCCGTGGCGGCCGCGGGGCGAGACCTGCTGATTCGGGAGGCCGGCCGTGTCGCTGAACCTGCCCCTGCCGCCGCTTAGTTCGGCGGCAGACCTTTTCGCCCCTGCCCCGGCGAACCGCCGGCCGCGGTGCCGCGTCACGCTTCACCCGCGGTATGCGGCCTGGCTACGCAAAGCCGGGCTCGACTCGGCCGAGGCCATCCTCGAGCTCACCGGCGAAATCGTGGGCGGTCACCCGGACCGCCACGTCTCCCGCGTCGAACTGCCGACCTCGGCCGGAATGCGCGTGCTCTTTCTCAAGCGGGAACACACCGTCGGCTGGCGGGTGCGTCTCAAAAACTACCGGGCCGGGTTCGGCTGGGTGTCGCGGTGTGAACGGGAAGCGACGACTCTGCAGTCGCTCGAAGCGTGCGGGCTGCCCGGACCGCAATGGCTCGCGTACGGCACGTCGGACGACGGCCGAGCCTTTCTGCTCGTCGATGCCCTTGCCGGATCGGTCGATTTGAAAACGATGCTGAAAGACAATCGGTTGTCCGAATCGGATCGGCGAAAACTGGCGACGTCCCTTGGCCGGTCTCTAGCCGAACTCCACGCGACCGGGTTTGCACCGCCGGACTTCTCGGCCAAGCACGTTTTCGTGGACCGCGGTTCGGCCCGGGTCACGCTCGTCGACTGGCAATCCGCCCCACAACCCGGCCTGGTCGCAATAGCGCAACGGGTTCACGGGTTCGCCCTGCTTCATGCGACAATTCCCGAAAACCAGGCATCCCCCCGTGAACGACTGCGGGCACTCCGGGAGTATCTGCGGGCACTTTCAGCAGAGTGTCGGCCGAACTGGAAAGACGTCGTCCGTGCCGTTCAGAAAGCGTCAAAGCGATTCGGTCGTTCTTCAAGCGTTCGAGACCAGAACGGCGACGCACGTATCGCGAACGACCTTCGCCTGGTTTGGCTGGCCGGAGAAGCCGTCTGCGTGGTACCGGAGCTCGTGAAGCAGTGGCCGTCGCCACCCATTGCCCCGCCGTTCTACCCCGGTCCTTCCGATTCCAAATCGGGGCCGTCGGACCATTACATCGGCCTTCCGGACGGGCGGACGGCCACACTCACGAGGCACACCACCCTTGCCCCGTTCGGTCGCTTGCTGGCCCGATTGCGGGGCCGGTCGTGGCGATCCCCGGCGGCGGTTGCGGCCCGCATCCTCTTCCAACTGCAGCGGTTCGACGCCCCCGCCCCGCGGCTACTCGCGTTCGGCCAACGACTCCTGTCTCCGGGCCGAGCCGACTCGTTCGTCCTGACGGACCAATCGCCCGGTGCCGTACCGCTGGCCGATTGGCTCGCCCGACCGTTTCCGGGGCCGCTGGATCGGTTTCTGTTTCTCCGGCGGTGCGGCCGGACTCTGCGGGCACTGCACGACGCGGAAGCCCGGTTTTCCCGAACGAGCTCGTGTTTGGAACCGCTCGTCGTCGATACCGCGGGCGGCGAAGAGGTGATCCTGATTAACGCGCCGGAAACGGTCGAACGGGCCAGGCGGCTGACCGATCGGGACCGATTCGCGGACATGCAGCGGGTGCTGTACGCCGTCCACGACACGACCACCAAGGCCGACCGCCTCCGCGTGGTGCTCGGCTACCTAGACGACACCGGCGGGCTGCCCAAAAGGTGGCGGCGGGCCGTGGCGAAATTGATCCGCAACTGAATTCCCATGGCGAAGACAATACCATCCCTCGTTCGGGCGACCGCCAACAGTGGCATCGTTCGCTCGTCGCCGGACTGGGATGCCGTCCTGGGGCCGGGTTGGACGAGCCGGATCATGGACGTCGCGGTATCGGACCGCCAGCACGTCAAGCAGGGACGTTCGGTCATTCGGTGGGCGGTGTCCGATTCTCTCACCGTGTTTCTAAAGCGTCATTTCGACTTACCCCGATTGACCGGCTATCTGGCTCGACTATTTCCCCGACTGACCTGGTCGCCGGGCTTGCGGGAATGGGAGAATTTACGCTGGGCGAAAGCGGCCGGGTTGCCCGTACCGCGACCGGTCGCGGCCGGGGAATTCCGTGGCACGGGCGGGAAGCTCCGGAGTTTCCTCGCGGTTGAAGAACTGACCGGGATGCTCGCATTGCACGAAGCGATTCCGGAAGCGGCCGGGCTACTTTCACCCGGGGAATTCACGAAATGGAAACGGGGCCTTATCGCCGAACTCGCCCGCCTCTGCCGGGAATTGCACCGCCGCCGGGCGTTTCACCGCGACCTTTATCTGTGCCACTTCTTCGTTTCCGAAATCGACCTTTCCCGGGTACCTGAGAACTGGTCTGGCCGGGTCGCGATGATCGACTTTCACCGGCTCGGGAAATTCCCGCTGACCTGGCCCCTGCAGCAAGGGAAAGACCTCGCACAGCTTCTTTTCTCTTCGACTGACGTGCGGGGCGTGATGCCGCGGGATCGCGTTCGGTTCTGGAAGTTGTACGGCCGGGGTCATTGGGGCCGCGTCACGCGACCGCCGTCGTGGTTGCGACGGTACGTTCGAATGAAGGCCGCCCGATACGGCCGGCATAACGCCAAACACGATCTCGCCGTCCCCCGGAAGGATTAACAGCCATGGATGTGGCTCTCTGTTATGAAACGGTCATCCCCGCGCGGGGCGGCTGTCAGACGTACATCAGCGACTTGTCCCGCAGGCTTGCCCGGGACGGACATACCATCCACCTCTACGCCCGTCGGTGGGAGCCCTCCGCCCTGCCTGCCAGTTTGCATTACCATCGAATTGATCCGCCCCGAGGGCCACGGTTCGTGCGGCCGTGGCGATTTGCCGCCGCGTGTGCGACCGCGCTGGCGAATGCCCGGCACGACGTTTCCATCGGTTTCGATAAGACGTGGGGACAGGACGTGCTGTATCCACAAGGGGGTCTGCACGCGGCCACGGTCGATCACAACGTGCTCAAATATCGGAATCGAACGACGCGGGCACTGGCACGGTTCGTCAAGAGGTTTGACCCTGCCACGCTCTCGTTTTCCCTGCTCGAACGCAAGCAATACCTCGGCCCAAACCAGCCGATCGTTGTGGCGAACAGCCGAATGGTCCGCGACCATTTCGAGCACTATTACGGCGTGCCCAGGGATTCGATCCGCGTCGTGCCGAATGCAATCGACCCGCTGCGATTCTCGGCGGACGACCGGCCGAAACGGCGAATGGCGGAGCGCGTCACGTGGGGGGTGCCGCCGGACGAACCGGTCGGCCTTTTCGTCGCGACCAACTATCGGCTTAAAGGTCTCGCCCAACTCCTCCGAGCCGCGGCCACCATCTCCAAAGACCGCCGGTTTGCCCTCGCGGTCGTGGGCAACCCGAAGTTCGAACCGTACCGCCGTCTCGCCCGACGGCTCGGAATTGAATCGAAGATTAAGTTTCTCGGATTCCGTCCCGACCCGAAAGACGCTTATTTCGCTGCCGACTTTCTGGTCCACCCGACCTTTTACGACCCCTGTTCGCTCGTCGTGCTCGAAGCCCTGGCGTGCGGCCTGCCGGTCGTGACGACGCGGTACAACGGGGCGTCCGAGATGCTCACGCCGCCGACGAACGGCCTCGTGGTGGCAGACCCGCACGACGCGGCGGAACTTGGGTCGGGAATCCGCAACATGCTCGACGCGACGTACCGGTCGGCCGCGTCCCGCGCGGCCCGGTCGGCCGCCGCCAATTGGACGTTCGAGCACCACTACCGGACGTTACTCGACGTCTTTGCCGATGTGCGTTCGCTGAAGCGGGCAGCATAGTCGTTCCTATATTCTCTTCATGCCCTCCACGCTCACCGCGGTACTGCTAATCGCCGCGGCCTATCTCGTCGGTTCAATTCCCTTCGGCTACCTGATCGGCCGGGCGCGGGGCGTCGATCTTTTTCGCGTCGGCAGCGGCAACATCGGTGCGACGAATGCCGGGAGGGTGCTCGGCCGCAAAACGGGCGCACTCGTCTTCGGACTCGATTTCCTGAAAGGGGCTCTGCCGGTTACATCGATCGAACCGCTTGCACAAATCCTTGGCCAGGGGCTTCCGGATTTTCCGTCTGCCCTGACGGTCGGAGCGGCCGTGGCAACCTTTCTCGGCCACCTGTTTCCGGTCACGCTGGGATTCCGTGGCGGTAAGGGCGTGGCAACGGGGGCCGGAACGGTGGCCGTGCTGGTACCCGGCCCGTTCCTCGCCGCTTTGGCGGCGTGGGCGCTGGTGATTCTGATCGCGCGAACGATCTCGCTCGCGTCACTCGTCGCAGTCGGAATTTTGGTGGCGGTACGGCTCCTGGGCACGTCGGCCCCCTTCGACCGGCAGAACGTCGCGGTCACCGCCTATTGCTGTATCGGCACGCTATTCGTTGTTGTCAAACATCGGGCTAACCTGCGGCGAATTTCCGCCGGAACGGAAAGCCGTATCGGAGACTTTGCCATGCGCCAAACGATCTTACGCATCTTCCATGTATTGGCCGTCGGGTTCTGGTTCGGCGGTGCAGGGTTTTTTAACTTCGTCGCTGCTCCGAGCATTTTTCGGTCATTCGAGGAGGTCGTTGCAACAGCTCCGAGTGATCGAACGGCCCAACTCGCGATTGTGCCAAGTAACACGACGGATAAGCAGAAAGAAAATCTGGGCAAAGCGCTCGCCGGTGCTGCGGTTGGCCCCATATTCCCGATGTACTTCGTGATGCAAGCGATATGCGGCATCGTGGCCGTGGGCACGGCCTGGAGCTGGAGGATGGCAGAAAATGGACGCCGCGTGCATCGCACGCGTCTGGTTGTTTCGCTATTCGCTCTCTTGACAGCCCTGGCCGGTTGGCCTCTTTCGAATGCCGTTTCTCACCTTAGAGTCATGCGGTTCGATGTCGATCCGAACAAAGCCGCCGCCGCGATTGAGGCGTTTGGGATTTGGCATTTATGCAGCCTCGGCTTAAGTGTCATCACGGTAATACTGGCGGGCGTCGTGCTGGCTTTGGCGGCAAAACTGCCGCGGGAAGAGTCTTAAGCGGGTTCCTGCTGAGATAGGCAGTGCAGCGTACCAAGTCCGAGGACGAGGTCGACGGCGTGGATGCCGATCACCTTTCGATCCGGAAATAGCTCGGCCAGCGTTGCCAGGGCGGTCCGATCGGCCGGGTCGTTGAATGTCGGCGCGAGCACGACTCCGTTGGCGATATAGAAGTTGGCATAGCTCGCCGGAAGTCGCTGCCCGCGGAAGAAAACGGGACGGGGCATCGGCAGGGGAATCACGTCGAGTGCGTATCCGCGAAGCCGCTCCATGTTTTCCATCAGGCGTCCGTAGTTTGCGTCGGCCTCGTCGTTTTCGACGACGGCTACGACCGTTTTGCGGCCGACAAACCGGGCTATGTCGTCCACGTGGCCGTGCGTGTCATCCCCGACAATTCCCTCATTCAACCAGAGTGTTTTCGACACACCGAGGTATTCGGCAAAAACGGCTTCGTAGTTTTTTCGCGTGAAACCGGGGTTCCGGACCTGCACGTCGCTGAGCAGCCATTCTTCGGTCGTGAGGAGTAGGCCTTCGCCGTTGACATCTATGCCGCCCCCTTCGAGGACCACTCGCCGATCGTTCGAAACGGGGCGGATCAAAGGGACGCCGAGTATCGCCAGAACCTTCCCCGGCACGCCGTCGTCCACTTTCCAATCCGGGTATTTTGCCCAGCCGTTAAAATGCCAGTCCAGCCCTCGCTTCTCGCCCTTGCCGTTCCGAACAAAGATGGGGCCCGAATCGCGCAACCAGGACCGATCGGTCTTTACGAGGTGAAAGGTGACGTTCGCCAGATCGGTATGTGCGGCCTCCAGAATGGCCTTCACTTCGTCCCGCATTTCTGCGTCGTGGACGAGCAATTCCACCCGCTCAAATCGGGCCAGGGACCGCACGATTTCGGCATAGACCCACTTAATGGGTGTGAACTTGCCGGGCCAGTCCGATTTCAGGTGGGGCCATGCCAGCCAGGTAGCCCGGTGCGATTCCCACTCGGCGGGCATGCGAAAGCCAATGGTGTCGGGTTTCATTCCGTTAATGGTACGCCCCGATCCGGCCGGTGCCTGCGTTGACACATTTGACCGAAAGTGTTAGGGTTTGTGTATTCTTTTGCTTCGTCCGCTACTGTATCCCCTGTCAGGAACATGGCTTCGATTCCTTCCGGCCACGGCGAACTCGACGATTGCCAGAACGCCGTCGGCTACCAGTTCCGCGACCCCTCGCTCCTCCGCGCCGCCATGACGCATACGTCGGGGGCGAATACGCGGCTCGGTTCGAATGAACGCCTCGAATTTCTGGGGGACAGCGTTCTCGGACTGGTCACGTGCGAAACGCTTTTCGAGCGGTTCCCGGATTACCAGGAAGGGGAAATGACCAAGGTGAAATCGGTCGTGGTCAGCCGGAAGACGTGTGCGAAATTCAGCGTCGAACTCGGGCTGGGGAATTTTCTGATCCTCGGCAAAGGGATGAACCATTTGCGGGACGTGCCGCAAAACGTTTTGGCGGACGTATTCGAGGCCTTGGTTGCGGCGGTATACCTGGACGGCGGCTGGGACGCGGCCCGCTCGTTCGTGCTTCGGTTCATCGGGCCGGAGGTGGATCGGGTCGCCGAGAACGCCCTCGAAAACAATGCGAAATCGCAGTTGCAACAGGTCGCACAACGCGAATTCGGTGGGACGCCGCGGTATCTCGTTCTGGACGAGCAGGGGCCGGATCACGACAAGTGCTTCAAGGTGGCGGCCGCGGTCAACGACCACCCGTTTACGCCGGCGTGGGGCCGCACGAAAAAGGAAGCGGAACTCAAGGCCGCGGTGAACGCACTGGCGGACATCCAGGGGCAAGCCCTGCCCAGCGTTTGAACGCACGACCATGCCCATGCCGTCTTATCCCGTGACGTGCACCGCCCGCGGTTGCACCGCACCGGCCGCGTTCAAAGTGGCTGCCCACTGGAGCGACGGCGTTACGCACGAATTGAAAACGTATGCCCTGACGTGCACGGCGTGCCTCGCGGGAGAACTCGCCTCGGCCCGGGTGCGGCGCGGGGTTTGCCGGCTCGCACCGGAGGAAACGCTCGACGAGCCGGACGTTTACGAATTACAGCGGTAGAAACCGGACCGTCAATTCGGATCGCTTGGCGATGCTTCTGCATTTTCCTTCGTCGCAAACGCCTTGTTCACCGCTTCCAGCAACTTTTCAATCGCGAACGGCTTTCGAATGTATTCGACCACTCCGAGATACTCGGCGTAGGCTTTGTGCCGGCTTCCTTCGTTGGCCGTCACCATGATAATCGGCGGGGCGTCCGGCTTGTCGCGGAAGTGTTCGAGAACCGGATACCCGCCCATCCGCGGCATCATCATGTCCAGAATCACGATGTCCGGCTTGTGCTGGTAAACTAGATTCTTCCCCTGGATTCCGTCGTGGGCCTGGATCACGCGATACCCATGTCGTTCGAGAACGGCCCGAACGCCTTCGACTAATTCGCGGTCGTCGTCCACAATCAGAATGGTTTTCGTCTCGGACATTCGAGGACCTCCGGTCTCACGTCGGTGCGGACAGTCCTAACTTACCGGCCGGGCCGGACCGGAACAAGCGGGCTGGTTTCGGCGGGCCACTCCGGTACAACGCGAGAATGCGTGACGCGCGTTCCTGCCGGTTCGTAGTGCTGGCCAGTGGGTCGGGCGGAAATGCCGCCGTCATCGAGACGGGCGCGGGGTGCCTGCTGGTCGATTTCGGCCTTCCGCCACGAACGCTCGAACGCAAGCTGAAAATGGTCGGTCTCGGCTGGTCGCGGATCCGCGTGGCCGTGCTGACACACACGCATTCCGACCATTGGAAACGGGAAACGCTTTCCAAACTGGTCGAACTGGGAATACCCGTCTTTTCGCACCCCGATCACTGCTACGACCTCGCCCGAGCGGGCGACACGTTCGCCGAATTAAAGCGGAAGGAATTGTTGAAGCCCTTTGCCGTAAACCGCCCGTTCGAACCGCTCAACGGAGTTTCGGCCCTTCCAATCGCGGTTCCGCACGACAGCGATCCGACAGTGGCGTTTCGCTTGGACGGCGACGGCTGGGCGATCGGATACGCGGCAGACCTGGGAACGGCCCGGCCCGACTTGCTTGCCGCGTTCGACGGCGTGACCGTTCTCGGCCTCGAATTCAACCACGACGAGCAGATGCAGCGAACGAGTCGGCGTCCCGCTTTCCTGATCGAGCGCGTACTCGGCGACCGCGGGCACTTGTCGAACGGTCAGGCGGCGGGGTTTCTGAGTCGGATGATCGAACGGTGCGGGGAGAAACTCCGGCACGTGGTCCAGCTTCATTTGAGCCGCGAATGCAACCGGCCGGCGTTAGCGGCTGCTGCAGCGCGAACCGCAATCGCCGGGACGTCGATCGAAATTACCACGGCCGGTCAGGACATCCCGACGCCGTTCCTGCCACTCGGGCAAACGCGTGTGGCGTCCCAAGCCCAACCTCTACTCCCCGGTTTGGATCTCTGATTCCTGCGTTAAGCAGGGAAAGCCCGGAAAACTATTCCGAATGCGCGGGACGGAAGCCGACGGAACGGCCCGCCCAGCCTGCGTAAGCCTGACGTTTCTCCCGGGCTGGTGCCGACGTTTCCCCTGCCGGTCGTTCCACCCTTCGCTCGACCGGACAGGGGGGTTTTTGCCATGACGCGGGTCGTTGCCGCCGGTATCTGTTTGCTCACTTCGGTTGCCTTCGCCGGGCCGCCGCCGGAATCATCCCCGACTCCCGTTTCCGTGTATCCGCCGATCCAAGTCGAGCCGCCCGTTGCGTCGCCGCCCGTCCTGTTCGAAGGGACGACCGTTCCGGTTTGTCCGACCGTGTGCGATGCTCCCTGCCCCAATACCGTCCGCCCCGGCCTTTTATCCCGGCGAACGGCCGAGCCGAAGACGATTTGCTGCGACTCCGCGCCGCAACTCGATGCCGTACTCACGCGGGTGGTGCCGGTGACACCGTGCGTGCCGCCGGTGTGCAACGAATGCGTTTCGACCTGTGCGGAAAAGCCGACTATCACCGAGCGGATTCGCGGGAGAATGGCCCGGTCGCCGCGGACCTCGACGTGCAACGCGGAAGTCGCCGTGACGACGGAAACGCCGTGCAACAAGACGTCCGCGTGTCCGACCGCCTCCGACGTCGGGTGCTGGAGCAAGGTCAAGGCGTGGCTGACGTACAGGACGTGCCGGGGCAATTCAATTCCCTGCCTCACGCCGAATCCGTACCAGCCGTCCCTATTCGCATACGTTCCCTGCAAGAACGAGGCGAATTCGTGTGGCTGGGGTGCGGGGTCCTGCTCGACGGGCTGCAACGCCGGTTTGGCAGCCGGGCCGCGGTGTCGGTCCGTTGGCGGAGTCGGATTGTTCGACCGCATCCGCGGGGCGATCGGCCTCGGCGGCCGGGGAGAATGTGCCAGTTGCTCGCGGTGCACGGGCGACGGCAGCCACCGCGTCAGTGAAATCGGCTCGCACAGCCACTTGGTCCGAGATTGTAGCGGGGCCGCGGAGCTCGCCGGAACGCAACTGGTTCCGGGGTTCCGGTTCGCGGGTGCCGAGCAGATTCGTCTTTACGGAAGCAACCCGGCCTTGCCGACTTCGAATCCGCATTGGCCGGTCGCCGAGCCGGAAAAGGCCGTGGTCGAAAAGCCGAAGTCGGACGTTCCGAAACCGATGACCGGCAAGCCCGTGGATCCGAAGAAGCCCGGCGGCAATCCGACGTCCGCGACGATGCCGAATTCGACCGTTCAATCCGGCTTGTCGGTGAACCGGCCGTTTACGAAGCAGTAAACGACGGCAGCTCAAAACGGACCGAGGCCCGGGACAACCCGGGCCTCGTGGCGTTTTCGAAGGTCGACGGCTACTTCCCCTTACCCGGCATCGCCGCGGGCAACCCGACCGGGATCGGATTCGCCGGTGGGGCGATGTTCTGGTTGGGCATGGGAAGTTCGTTTTCCGGCCGCACTCCGGCTCCGCCGCTCGAAGTCGGAATCCCTACCGGCATCGGGTCGCCGTAATAGATCGGTCCGGACGCCGCGCCGGCCGGCGGACAATCGCCGCGGCTGGTGAGCGTCGCTTTCGATTCGCAGCCGCTTCGGCTGAGAAGCGAGCAGCGATTGGAACTACACGATTGGCACCCGGACGCGAGCCCGGTCAGCCCGGCCACCGCCACGATCACCTTTCGATACCGGCTCATCGTCGCGCCCTCCCGGCGAGTGTTTCGCCGTGAGGAAATTCTTACATTCCCCCGAAAACTCACAACGCCGACCCCGGAAAAACCCGACGCCCGCCGGAAATCCCGGCGGGCGCCGTTGACGCATCCGGCAGGGTTTCGCCCGCCGGCATACCTTGCCCGACCGTTACTTCTTCGCCGTTGCCGGCTTCAACTGCGTTTTCAGGTAATCCAGCGCGGCCTCCAACTGCCGGTCCTTGAACGCGGGCTTCGTTTCCTTTGTTGGCAGATCCCGCCGGGGAATGATCTCCCGGTCCCGAAACGCCTCGATCAGGTCCTTCTGCTCGTCCTTGGACAGCTTCACTTCGTGCCCCTTGTCCGGCTTGACCCCCCATTCGTCCTCCGGCTTGCCCGGAGTCGAAAGGCGGTCGATGTTCCGTCCCAGGGGTGGGAAGAATCGGGCAATGGTAAGCTTGATTTCCCCGCCCGTGGGGTTAAACGGCTTTACCTGCTGGACCGTCCCCTTGCCGTACGTCCGCTCGCCGACGATCACGGCCCGGTGGTAATCCTGAAGGCATGCCGATACGATTTCCGACGCGCTGGCGCTGAACCCATTGACGAGGACTGTCATCGGGAACCCGACGTAACTTCCGATGCCGCGGTCATAGTATTTTTCCGTTTCGCCGACCCTCGGCCGCACTTCCAGAATCAACCCTTCCTCCAGGAAGAAGTCGCACACGATTACGCCGCCGACCAGCGTCCCGCCCGGGTTGAACCGCAGGTCGAGCACGAGAGCTTTCATCCCGGACGCCTTCAGCTTGTCCAACGCATATTTCAGGTCGGTGATCGTGCTCTGCGTGAACTGCGTCAGACAGAGGTAAGCGACCTTGTTCGGCTCGTCGAGCCAGTAGTTCCAGGTGTCGTCGGCCTTGCGGGACACGCCGAGTACCGTTTCGACCGTCACCCGACCCCGCTTGAGGTCGAACTGCTTCTGTTCCGTCTTCCCGCCGGCAGTCTCCCGTTCGACCACGATCGACACCGGCGTACCCGGCTTGCCGAGGATGATGTCCAGCGCCTTTTCGGTTTTCATCCCCTTGGTCGAAATGACCTTGGGCTGTTCGGACGTGAGCGGTTCGCCCTGCGGGCCGACCTCGCGGCGGATTTCGGTGATCACGTCGCCGGCTTTAACCCCCGCCTTATAGGCCGGGCTGCCCTTGATCGGCGTCACCACGAGCAACCCGTCCTTCACCAGGTCGCGGCGGATCTGAATCCCGATGCCGCTGAACTGCCCTCGCAGGGGCGCCTCGACTTTCTTCAGCGTTTCCTTGTCGTAGTAGACGGTGTGGGGGTCGTCGAGGCTGGCGATCATCATCCGGATCGACAGGTCCGCGGCCTTGTCGCCGTCGAGGTCTTCCCGCCTGCCCAACCGGAGACGGGCCTGGGTGAGGAGATCACGCTGTTCGTCCGAGGTGAGGGTTTTCGCTTTCTTATCCATCTCGGCGAATTCGGCCGGGAACGGTTCTTCGATCAGGCGGTACATGCCTTTCGCCGCCGCGACGGCCAATTCCCCTTCGTTTACGACCTTGACGTAATCTTCCTTCAGCAGCCGCTCCGCGCTCCGCACTTTCCGCATGTACGTCTCGGCGTCTTCGACAGACATCTTCATCCCGTTTTTGATCGTCAGCCGGGCGGTCTTGAAGTCGTCGAGGGAAAGCGTGCCGTCCACGAGGGCTTCGTACTTCTTCCGGAGTTCCTGCAGGGCTTTCAGCTTGGGCATGCGGGAAAGGTACTGCTTTGCCTCGGCGGCGATATCCTTGTCGAGCTTGCCGTCCTTAATGAGCGCGTCCAGTTTGGCCAGCCGGGCGACGGTCTGGGGATACGCGGCGGGGTTGTGCGAGACGATGAAATGGCTGGTCTCCTCGCCAACGATGTACGGGTCGGATTCCTTCTGCGCGGCCGTCTTGCCGATCTTGCGGGCCTCGTCGGTCGCCGTTTTGTCCACGTACTTGTACAGTTCGTCGACAGTAACGTTTCCGTCCGGTTCGTATCCTTCTTTGTCGGCCGCCCCCTTCAACGCGTCGATCACTACCGACGCGAACAGACCGTGGTCCCCCTTCGTCAGCGGGTCGAACGTCGGCACGGACGAGAGGAACAGCACCTTGTCGTGGATCGTGAGCTGGTCTTCCTTCTCTTCCACGCCGAACAGGGCGGTTAGCACGTCGCGGAGGCCCGGCTCGGCGGCCGTTTCCTTCCCCGGGTTGATGCCTTTCGAGGACAGGTCGAACAGGAAGCAGAGTTTGTGGTCCTTGGCCGGCTTCAGAATCGCCGCCAGGTCGGTACCGAGAACGGAGTTTTTATTCCGGTCCTTGAACGTGCTGTCGGTGGTGAAGATGGCGGTGGCGTCGCCGGCCGACGCCATGCGGCCGAACATCCCGAGGATAATGGTGTCGTCCGGGCCGGTTTTGGTCACGGCCGTTCTTAATGCCGCCAGGACGTTCTCCCGCGTCGCCTTCTGGCTGCCGCGGGCCGCGTCCGGTTCGCTCGTCAGTAGCACCACCCGGTCTTTCGCCGCAATCGCATACTTCGGGTCGGCGAACAAGTCATACAGGGCCTTCGCATCGGCGTCGGCTGTCGGCCGGGAAGAAATGGCCTTGTCGCCATACTCCCCGACGCCGACCAGAACCACATAAGGGCCCTGTTTAGTTTTCGCGGGAGTCGGCGGCGGGTCGTCCGCGCGGACCGCCGGGGCTGCCGCCCACGCCATAAAGAGCGCAAGCGTGCAGCCGGCTAGACGTACACGAGTCATTTGAAAAGATCCTTTCTTCGGTCGGCCGGGGAGGGGTGCAAGCGGCCCCCCCCGACCTCGCCCACAATGGCAGCTTCGGGGCAAGAGGTGCGGCACACCGCCGCAAAGCTATTTTGGGGAAGCAGTTCGGACTTAGTCAACCCGGATCGCGAAGTTACTGGGTATTCCGCCGCCGCACCTTGCCGAATCCCATTATCCGTCAGTTGTTAAGGGAGATACGTATCTGGTGAAATCTGCACGGACTCGCGTCACGTGCCTTCCGCCAATCGGCTCAACACTTCCAAGCCCCGCCTTAACGTCTCGTCCGTGGCCGCATAGCTCAGACGGAAGTGCGTATCCCGCTTGCTGAACACACCGCCGGGGATGATCAGCAGATTATGTTCAACGCACCGTGCGACGAAATCGGAGGCCGTGCCCCGGGGAACTTTCGGAAACAGATAGAACGCCCCGCCCGGCACTGCGAATTCGTACTTGCCTTTCAAGCCTTCGACGACCCGATCGCGTTTGCGCTTGTAATCGGCCACGATTTCGGACACGTCGAAGTCCAGTGCGGCGACACCAGCGTATTGCACCATGCTGGGGGCACAGACGAAGGTGCACTGCTGGAGCTTCATCATTTCGTCGATGAGGCGGCTGGGACCGTGGGCGTAGCCGAGCCGCCAGCCGGTAAGGCCGTAGGTTTTGCCGAAACCTTCGACGACCAGTGAATCCGGGTTGAATTGCGCGGGGCTGGTCAGCGGGCCGTCGTAGGTGAAGTCGCGATAGATTTCGTCGCTAAGGAGGAGGACGCCTTTCTTCCGGCAGATTTCCGCAACGGCTTTCAGATTTGCGGGGGAAGTGACGGCCCCCGTCGGGTTGGCCGGCGTGGCGATCAGGACAACTTTCGTCCGCGGAGTGATCGCGGCCTCCACTTTCGCCGGGTCGAGGGCAAAAGTCGGATACGTATCGACCGTCGTCATCGTGCCGCCGGCCACGGTAATCATGCTCGGATAGCCGACGAAATACGGGTCGGCGACGAGGACTTCTTCGCCCGGGTTGACGGTGGCGAGGAGGGCAAGGAGCAATCCGCCCGAGGTGCCGGATGTGACGATGACGTCGCGGTCCTGGCCCGGGAAGCGGAGGGCAAGATCGGCTTTGATCTTTTCGCGGAGTTCGAGGATGCCCTGAGTGACCGTGTAGCCGTTCTTGTCCGCGTCGATGGCGGCCTTCGCGGCGGCCTTGATCGGATCGGGGACGGGAAAGTGCGGCTGGCCGATCGAGAGATTGATGGGGTCTTTCAGGGCCTTGCCGAGCTCGAAGACCTTGCGGATGCCGGAGACTTCGATCTGCCCGGCACGGGCGGCGATCCAGTGAGCGGGGTCCATCTCATTACCTTCCAAAGAGAATGTTGACGTGGCGGTTAACCTACTAACCGTTTGATCGCGAGATCGATCGGCACCGCTACGTACCGGTCGCCCTGCTTCTCGACAATCTTGGCTTCGAGCAGGTTCGCGAGGATTTCGGGGGTGTCGAAATCGACGGGGCGGACGAGTTGCCGGGCCAGGTGGGCGTCGGCGGCGCGGTCGAGTTCGTCCGCGGTCAGCCCCATGGGCCCGGCCTTCCAGAGGGTGCCGTAGCCGACGAACAGTTCGCGGCCTTCCTGCTCCTCGGCCTTATCGGCGATGCGGAAGAGGACGCCGGCGTTGTTGTCGAGGTTCTGGTAGTAGAGACTCTGGTGGAGCTGGAGCTGGTAGGTTTTTCTGGTGTTCTGGAAGGAGCTGAAGGTGCGGTAGCCGTAGCCGACGATGAGCGTAAGCGGGGCGGCAAGGGTGATGAGTCCGATCAGGCTGCCGGAGAGGGCGGCCCCGCCGAGGGCGCCGAGTGAGAAGCCGGAGAGTTTGTACCCGACCCACCCGAGGGAGCCGAGGCCGGAGCCGCCCAGTTTGAGCCGGCTGAAGAGGGGCATTTTCAGGCGAGTGCCCGGCAGGAGCATCTCGATGTCCATTTGCGGAATGTCTTTGAAGAACTTGATGAAGACGTTTCGGGTGTCAGCGTCCGAACCGAGCCGGACGTGCGGGGACTGGCGGAGAACGATGACGACGCGGTCGAACGTCGGAACGGAGATTTCCTTCTTCTTGAACCCCTTGTACCAGATGCGGCGGGTGCGAGTGCCGGTGGCGAATCCGCGGACGTACACGTCGAGCCGGTCGAACGCTTCGAAGCAGACGTCCATGTCCACGCCCCAGTAGCTGGCCCCTTTGATGATGCGTTCGAAATCTTCGCGGGATAGGCGGACGTAGTTCGCCTTCTTCAGCACGCTGGCGAACGTCATGAAAAACGATTCGAGTTTGTCGGCGATATCGGCCTCGGAAAGCGGGAACGGCGAGTTCCTGTCCTGGTCCGGATCGAACGAGGCATAAATGTGTTTGAGGGCGATGAGTTCGGTGTGAACGGTGGAATGGCCCCAGCCGTAACAGGCGTCGGCCAACTGGCGCAACCCGTTCCGATCCGCGTCCGACGTGTCTTCCGCGAAAAACGCTTCCGGCGTCGCGGCCATACTGGGGATGTGGTGTTCCAGCTCCGTTTTCGTGTCGAGCGGACCGTCGGACACGATTCGGCCCTCCTCTACCGGGGAATTCGGGCCGGGGCCGCCGTTATTCGACGATTCCCGCGAGCTCGACATTGGCCGCAAGTTTGTCGCAGAGGGCTTCGAGTTCGCCGTGGATGTCGCTCATCTGTTCCGGACGGTTGTGAGCCGAGAAACTCAGGCAGCGGTGGATCAGGTCTTCC
Organism: Fimbriiglobus sp.; assembly: GCA_036493815.1. Classification (GTDB taxonomy): domain Bacteria; phylum Planctomycetota; class Planctomycetia; order Gemmatales; family Gemmataceae; genus DASXPC01. The sequence continues at coordinate 21,697 of DASXPC010000332.1, forward strand.
AACTCCGCCGGGCAGCCCTTGTTGCACTCGCGCACCGGCTTGAACATGCGGCGAAACGCCATTTCGTCGACGTCCAGGCCGTCGATTTCCGGAACCACTTTCGGCGGCAGTTGCAGCGTCACCAGGCGGTACATCGTGGCCCCGAAGTTGTAGATGTCCGTCCGCTCGTTGACGAGTTTGTGGCTCGCCGTTTCGGGGGCCATGTACTCGGGCGTTCCCTGCACGCGGTCCTTCGGCTCCCCTTTGATCCAGGCGAGGCCGTAGTCGATCACCTTCACCACCCCGGTCTTGCCCAGCATGATGTTGCCCGGTTTCAGGTCCGCGTGGTAGACGCCTTTGGCGTGCATGTGGACCATCCCCGCCGCCACCTGCTCGAAGAGTTTCAACAGCCGCGGAATCGAGACGGTGCGGACTTTATTGAGCGTCGTGCCGTTGACGTATTCGATCAAGAGCCTGGCCTTCTTCACCCGAAACAGCCAGTCCGACTCGGTTTCGAACGCGTAAATCTTGATCAGGTTCGGGTGGGCCAGCCGTTCGGCCACGCGAAACTCGTGTTTAGCCTGATCGAGGTATTTTTTGTCCTCCTCGTCCTCGATGGACACGATTTTCAGGGCGTATTCGACACCATCGTCCGCCCGGCGAACCTTGAGAATGGACGAGTTCGCCCCGGCCCCGAGGGTATCGAGGATTTGGACTTTTCCGATGCGGCCGAACGACATGGCTAGGGTTCCCGGGGATCGGGCGGGGCAGGCGAGACTCCCGAATCTTAGTGTCCTAGAATACGCGCGACCAATTCCGAAAAGGGCCGTATGAGCGAAGTCGATTTGGAACCCCGGGTTCGGGCGTTCGGGCGGGAGATATTCGCCCGGTTGGACCGACAGGGTCCGGTGCCGCTGACCCGCGCCTGGATGGACGACAAGTTGATGGGCCTGACGATGGACAACGAGGCCTTGAAGGTCCAGTTGTTCCGGTTCGTCGATTGCCTGCCGTACCTGCACGACCCCGTCGAAGTGAGCCGGCACCTGCGGGAATACCTGGGCGAAGCCCGGGACCAACTCCCCTGGTGGGCCCGGCTCGGCGTGCGGTTCCTGCCACGGGGCGGCCCGGGCGGTCGGTTGCTGGCCCGAACGGCGAAATCGAATGCGGAGAAAATGGCCCGGAAGTTCATTGCCGGGTCGAACGTGGCGGAGGCGGTGGATGCGGTCGAACGACTCCGACATCAGAAACTCGCCTTCACCGTCGATCTGCTCGGCGAAGCGACGATCACCGAAGCCGAAGCGGACCACGTCCAACACCAGTACTTCGATCTCATCGGCGGCCTGACACGGGAAGTCAACGGCTGGCCAGAAATTCCCGAAATCGACCGTGACGACCGCGGGCCGATTGCGCGGGTCAACGTGTCGGTCAAACTCTCGGCACTTTACAGCCAGTTCGACCCGATCGACCCCGTCGGCACCGGCAAGGCGGTCGCTCGCCGATTACGACCGATCCTTACCATGGCCAAGCGGACCGGGGCGTTCGTCAACTTCGACATGGAGCAGCACAACTTCAAAGACACCACGCTCCAGATCTTTCAGGACCTCCTCGCCGAACCCGAGTTCCGCGACTGGCCCGACGTCGGCATCGCAATTCAAGTCTATTTGCGAGACACCGAGGCCGACCTGCACCACCTGCTCGACTGGGCGAAGACCGTCCGCAAGTGCCCCGTCTGGGTCCGACTCGTGAAGGGGGCGTACTGGGATTACGAGACGGTGATCGCGGCCCAGAACCACTGGCCCGTGCCGGTGTTCACCCAGAAATGGCAGTCGGACGTCAATTTCGAGCGGCTCTCGCGATTCCTGCTAACGAACCACGAGTGGCTCCGGCCGGCGTTCGGCAGCCACAACATCCGCAGCATCTCCCACGCGATGGCGGTGGCCGAGGAACTCAAAGTTCCCCCGAGGCGGTACGAGTTCCAGATGCTCTACGGCATGGCCGACCCGATCAAGGACGTGCTGAAATCGCTCGGCTATCGAATCCGCATCTACACCCCGTACGGGCAACTCTTGCCGGGCATGGCGTACCTCGTCCGCCGCCTGCTAGAAAATACTTCGAACGATTCGTTCCTGCGGCAGGGGTTTGCGGAGGGGCTATCGGAAGAGGTCCTCCTGCGAAATCCCTCGGATACGGCACTCGTCATCCCCCCTCGGCCGATCGAGAAATCCCACCCCTCGGCAAACGGAGTCGACGGCATGCACGGATTTGACGGACGGACGACCCACGTCGACAAACACTTCACGAACGAACCGCTTGCCGATTTCTCCCGGGCAGAGAACCGGGAGAATATGCAGGCGGCACTCGACGCAATCCGGCCGCAGTTGGGGAAGTCGTACCCGCCGGTGATCGACAACCGGGCGGTGCCCTGCTCCTTCTGGCTCGATTCGGTGAACCCGTCGCACACGGCCGAGGTCGTCGGGCGGTGCGGATCGGCGACGGTGGAGCAGGCGAACGCGGCCGTGGCGTCGTCGTTGAAGGCGTTCGAAGGCTGGCGGGATACGCCGGTGGCGGAACGTGCTGCTTTATTGCGAAAGGTGGCCGACGGGTTCCGCAAACGGCGGTGGGAACTCTCGGCCTGGATTGTGGCCGAGGTGGGAAAGCCGTGGCGGGAGGCCGACGCCGACGTGGCCGAGGCGATCGACTTCTGCGATTACTACGCCCACGAAATGCTCCGGCTCGATCATCCCCAACACCGCGATGTGCCCGGCGAAGGCAATGCCTACTTCTACGAACCCCGCGGCGTCGCCGTCGTCATCGCCCCGTGGAATTTCCCGCTCGCCATTCTCTGCGGCATGGCGTCCGCGGCGCTCGTGGCCGGCAATACGGTCATCCTTAAGCCGGCCGAGCAGTCGGCGGTTGTAGGTGCGAAGTTCATGGAGGTGCTGCTCGAAGCCGGCGTACCGCCGGGAGTGGTCAACTTCGTGCCGGGAATCGGCGAGGAGATCGGGCCGACGCTGACCATGCACCCCGACGTCGCACTGATTGCGTTCACGGGGTCGCTGAAAGTTGCCCTCACCATTAACGAGCACGCGGCCAAGACCCCCGGCGGGCAGAACCTGGTGAAAAAAGTGATCGCCGAGATGGGGGGGAAGAACGCGGTGATTGTCGACAGCGACGCCGATTTGGACGAGGCCGTGAAGGGGACGGTCGATTCGGCGTTCGGTTACGCCGGCCAGAAGTGCTCGGCCGGGTCGCGGGCGATCGTGCTCGCGGGCATTTACGACCAGTTCCTCGCCCGGGTGGTTGAGGCGACGAAGAGCCTGACGGTTTCCCCGGCCGAGGAGCCGGGCTGTTCGCTCGGCCCGGTGATCGACGCCGAGAGCCGGGATCGCATTAAGCGGTTCGTCGAGACGGGCAAGGCGGAAGCGAAGCTCGCGGTGCAGATCGACGTCGGGCCGCTGGCGGAGAAGGGTTATTACGTCGGCCCGGTCGTCTTCGCCGACGTGCCCGAAACCGCGGTCATCGCCCAGGAAGAGATTTTCGGGCCAGTACTGTCGGTCATCAAAGCGAAGGATTTGGACGACGCCATTCGCATCGCCAACGGCGTGAAATACGCCCTCACCGGCGGCGTCTTCAGCCGCAGCCCGGAGAACATTGCCAAAGTGAAGAAGCGGTTCCGCGTTGGCAACCTTTACGTAAACCGGAAATGCACCGGGGCACTCGTCGACCGCCAGCCGTTCGGCGGGTTCAAGCTCAGCGG
>DASXPC010000333.1:0-9454 GCA_036493815.1 Fimbriiglobus sp.
CGTTGGAATATGGGTAGCTATAATACACAGCACCGGGCACCACGTACGAAGCTTGATTGACGACTTGACCGTTCGTCGTTGTGGTTTGCGTCGCGGGGACTACGACTTGTGGAGCAATCGTTGCGGTCGAAGAATTGGCCGAAGTCGTAACATTGCTATTCACAACTACTGAGCTTGGCGCAGATGTCCACGTATAATCCGAGTAGTAGGGAACCGTGTATACGACTCGCCTGCGGAAGAATTGAGCGTCTGCGGATGCCGCCGACAGGGCCGCACCTGCCAGGGTCAACAAGAATAGAGTGATCCGTCGCATTTTCGCTCCTCCGTACTGACGGGCGACAATTGCCAGACCGACCATCGGACCGACAGGAAAGAAAAATGCAACGCCGATGCCATTCGTCACGATTTCGCAATCAAATAGTGCAGCGGCAGAAAATTGCCAGTTGATGGGCAATCACCAGGACTAAGATGAGCATGGAAATGAAAAGACTGAGGGCCGTACTCCGTACGGCCCTCAGATTCTCCTCCAATCGTCACCGTGCTGCCGAACGCAATGCGGAGCAAATGGCGACGTTGGAGAAACGGCCAGTTGTCTGCATGATTGTCGCCCATTCAATCAGCGGCAGAGCAAAGGCCGCTTAAACGTATTGCAATGCCAATGCCGTTTAAGATGCAAAATCAAAAAGATTGACTGCAATTATTCAATCTCGTTTGTTTTTGATCTTTGGACCCTTGTTTTTGGCACTCCACGTACGGCCGTGTCGGTGAAATCTTCCGTGACGCTACAATGGCGAAAGACAAATTGAGCAGCCGGGTTCGCCGTTGTGCGCAGCAAGCTTCACATAACGAGTCTCCGGCTGGTTTTTTAGCAAATCCATACTCGAAAGAATGTGCGAAATCGCTGCGTTTATCAGGAAGAACCGATCACTTTATCGCGAAGGGAAATGCCTTTGACGGAATCTGGCCCGCAGTTTGCGTTGCCTTGCGCAATTCCTTGCGCCGCCAGTCCCGGATAAAGTTAAACCCTTCCCCTGCATACGACTAACGGTCTTCTGGAGTGTATTCGTCGCTTGAGTCCCGCAGTCCTGGAGCCGGCCCATGCCTGCAGTTATCGACGAACCCGACAACATAAAAAAAGAGATGATTGCGCTGTTGGCGGCTCTGACCGCCCTTCGGCAAGGGAAGACCGGCGTTCGCCTGCCGGCTCATTGGACTGGAGTCGCGGGGAGGGTGGCCGATTCGTTCAATGCGGTGGTTGAACAGAACGAATTGATGACCAAGGAGTTGGCGAAATTGAGCCGATCGGTCGGGACCAAGGGGCGGTTGAGCCAACGGCTTTCTCTAACTGGTGTCGATGGTTTCTGGCGGGAGTCGATCGATTCCGTCAACGACCTGATCGACGACCTCGTTCACCCGACGATCGAAACGGCCCGCGTGATCGGCGCCGTGGCTCAAGGCGACCTGTCGAAGACGATGGCCCTGGAAATCGACGACCGGCCACTTCAAGGAGAATTCCTCCGGACCGCCAAGACCATCAACAAGATGGTGGACCAACTCGGGTCGTTTGCGTCGGAAGTGACACGCGTCGCGCGAGAGGTGGGAACGGAGGGCAAGCTCGGCGGTCAGGCCAAAGTAAAGGGCGTGGCCGGGACGTGGAAAGACTTGACCGACTCGGTCAACGGCATGGCCGGCAACCTGACGGCGCAAGTTCGAAATGTGGCCGAAGTTACCACAGCCGTCGCAAACGGGGATCTCTCGAAGAAAATCGCCGTGGACGTGAAGGGGGAATTCCTCGAATTGAAAAACACCATCAATACGATGGTGGACCAACTTCGGTCGTTCGCGTCGGAAGTGACACGCGTGGCCCGGGAGGTGGGGACCGAAGGTAAGCTCGGCGGCCAGGCACGAGTGGAAGGCGTATCGGGTACGTGGAAGGATCTGACGGATTCGGTCAACGGCATGGCCGGGAACCTGACGTCGCAGGTGCGAAACATTGCCGCAGTAACGACGGCCGTGGCGAACGGCGACCTGTCCCGCAAGATCACCGTCGACGTGAAAGGGGAAATTCTCGAGCTGAAAAACACCGTCAACACCATGGTGGATCAGCTCAGTTCGTTCTCGGCCGAAGTGACCCGGGTGGCTCGGGAAGTAGGGACTGAGGGCAAGCTCGGCGGGCAGGCCGATGTGAAGGGCGTGGCAGGTACGTGGAAGGACTTGACCGACTCGGTCAACTCGATGGCCGGAAATCTGACCTCCCAGGTGCGTAACATTGCCGACGTGACCAAGGCCGTCGCGGCCGGCGACCTGTCCCGCAAGATCACCGTCGACGTGAAGGGGGAAATCCTCGAACTGAAAAACACCGTCAACACGATGGTGGATCAGTTGTCGTCGTTTGCGGCGGAAGTGACCCGCGTTGCCCGCGAAGTCGGGACCGAAGGCAAGCTCGGCGGCCAGGCCGACGTGCCCGGCGTCGCCGGCGAGTGGAAAAACCTCACGGACAGCGTCAATTTCATGGCCGGGAATCTGACGGCCCAGGTCCGAAATATCGCCGAGGTGACCACCGCCGTCGCGACCGGCAACCTTTCGAAAAAAGTGACCGTCGACGTCCGCGGCGAGATCCTCGAACTGAAGAACACGGTCAATACCATGGTGGACCAGCTCAGCTCGTTCGCCGCCGAGGTGACCCGCATGGCCCGGGAGGTCGGGACCGAAGGCAAGCTCGGTGGGCAGGCGGACGTGAAGGGCGTGGCCGGCGTGTGGAAAGAATTGACCGACTCGGTCAACTCCATGGCGGCGAACCTGACGGTGCAACTCCGTGACGTCTCCAAAGTGTCCACAGCCATCGCGATGGGGGACTTGACCAAAAAGATCACCGTCGACGTCCGCGGCGAAATCCTTCAGATCAAGGACGTCATCAACACGATGGTGGACCAGTTGTCATCGTTTGCGGCTGAAGTGACCCGCGTCGCCCGCGAAGTCGGGACGGAAGGTAAACTGGGTGGGCAGGCGGACGTGAAGGGCGTGGCCGGAACGTGGAAAGATTTGACCGATTCCGTGAATTCGATGGCCGGGAACCTCACCTCCCAAGTGCGGAACATTGCCGACGTGACCCGGGCCGTTGCCGCCGGGGACCTGTCGCAGAAGATCACCGTCGACGTCCGCGGTGAAATTCTCGAATTGAAAAACACCGTCAACAAGATGGTCGACCAGCTCCGATCGTTCGGGTCAGAGGTCACGCGGGTTGCAAGGGAGGTCGGTGTCGAAGGCCAACTCGGCGGCCAGGCACGGGTCGAAGGGGTGTCTGGGACGTGGAAAGACCTGACCGATTCGGTGAACTCGATGGCTGCGAACCTGACCGCCCAGGTCCGCGGGATTGCCAAGGTGGTAACGGCGGTCGCGAACGGCGACCTGAAGCGGAAACTGATCGTCGAGGCGAAGGGGGAAATCGCAGAACTGGCCGAGACGATCAACGAGATGATCGAAACGCTCGCGACGTTCGCCGACCAGGTGACGAACGTGGCCCGGGAGGTCGGCGTTGAAGGTCAGTTGGGCGGTCAGGCCAAAGTGCCGGGGGCGGCCGGCATCTGGAAGGCCCTCACGCAAAACGTGAACCAGCTTGCGGCCAACCTGACCACCCAGGTAAGGGCGATTGCCGAAGTGGCCACGGCCGTGACCGAGGGGGACTTGACTCGGTCGATCACCGTCGAGGCCCTGGGCGAAGTCGCCGCTCTGAAGGACACGATCAACGAAATGATCCGAAACCTCCGGGATACGACGCACAAGAACACCGAGCAGGACTGGCTGAAAACGAACTTGGCGAAGTTCAGCCGGATGCTCCAGGGGCAGCGGGACCTGACGAACGTGGGCCGGATGGTTCTGTCCGAACTTTGCCCCGTGGTCGAGGCCCAGCACGCCGAAATCTACGTCTTCGACACCAAGAACGACCCGCCGCAATTAACCCTGCTGGCCGGATACGCGGTGGATCAGTCGGCCGTGGCCGGTAAGTCCGTCGGACTCGGTCAAGGCCTCGTCGGCCAGTGCGCCCTGGAGAAGAGAAAAATCTTCCTCGACAACCTCCCGCACGATTACATCCGCATCGCGTCCGGCCTCGGGTCGGCTTCACCCCGCAGTGTCCTCGTACTCCCACTCGTGTTCGAAGGGCAGGTCCGCGGCGTGCTGGAGCTTGCCTCCCTCGGCGGGTTCAACCCGGCTCACCAAGCTTTCCTCGAACAGCTTACCGAGTCGATCGGCATCGTTCTCAACACGATCGAGGGCAACATGTGGACGGAAAGCCTGCTCGCGCAGTCCCAGTCCCTCGCCCAGCAGCTCCAGACCCGGCAGGAGGAATTGCAGAACACGAACGAGGAACTCCAGGAAAAGGCGCAACTGCTCGCCCACCAGAACCAGGAAGTGGAGCGGAAGAACGCCGAAGTCGAGCAGGCCCGGCAGGCACTGGAAGAGAAGGCCAAGCAACTTGCTCTCACAAGCAAATACAAATCGGAATTCATGGCGAACATGAGCCACGAGTTGCGGACGCCAATGAACAGCCTGCTCATTCTCTCCAACCAGCTCTCCAAGAACGCCGACCGAAACCTCAACCCGAAGCAGCTCGAGTTCGCCAAAACTATTCACTCGTCCGGAAATGACCTGCTGACCCTGATCAACGACATTCTGGACCTGTCCAAGATCGAGTCCGGCACCGTAGCAGTGGAAGCCGAGGAATTGCGAATGCAGGACTTGCACGGATACCTCGAACGGACATTTCGGCACGTCGCGGAGTCGAGGGGGCTTGGGTTTCAGATTCAATTCGACCCGAGTTTGCCGGCGGCGATCTATACCGACTCGAAACGGCTACAACAGATCATCAAAAACCTCCTGGCGAACGCTTTCAAGTTCACCCACCAGGGGCTGGTGACGCTGACGGCGGAGCCGGCCTCGGACGGGTGGAACCCGGAGAACGAGGACTTGAACCGGGCGGCCGAGGTCGTCCGGTTCGCGGTCTCGGATTCGGGGATCGGAATTCCGGCCGAGAAGCAACAGATCATTTTCGAGGCGTTCCAACAGGCGGACGGAAGTACAAGCCGGAAGTACGGGGGCACGGGTCTGGGTTTGGCCATCAGTCGCGAACTCGCCCGGCTCCTGGGCGGAGAAATCGCTCTGACGTCCGAGCCCGGCTACGGCAGCACGTTCTTCCTTTACCTTCCCGTCACCTTCACCCCATCCCAGCCTACTCGGCGGGCTCCGACAACCGAATCCGGTCTCTCGGGCGTCGCCGTCCCACGGGTTCGGTCAATTCCGGCGCCCGGCCGAAACGGCTCCCCGTACCTACCGAACACCTCGCCGCTTGAGCCGGAACTCTCGGGTCGTACTCTCAATGAATTCGACGACGATCGGGACACGATCCGACCGGGCGATCGGGTTCTGCTGATCGTCGAGAACGACGTCGGGTTTGCCAAGATTCTCCTCGACTCGGCACGGGAAAAAAGGTTCAAGGTGTTGGTGGCGAGCCGCGGGGCTGCCGGGCTGAATTTGGCCCGGGAACACGATCTTGCAGCCATAACACTCGACATCCATCTGCCGGATATCGACGGCTGGCGGATTCTTGAACGACTAAAACGAGATACCAATACGCGTCACATTCCGATCTGCGTCATCTCCACGGATGACGCGCGGGATCGGGCACTGGCGGCCGGAGCATTTGTGTTCGTCGCCAAGCCGATCACGAGTCGTGATGTGATCGACGCCGTCCTCAGCCACTTGTTTCATTACCTCGCGCGGACCGACCGGCGCCTGTGGGTGTTCGACCCGGACGGGGCTCGGGGGGAACGCGTGCGGTCGATTCTGGCCGGGATCGGAGCGGAGATTACGCCCGTGTCGGATGCGGCTGTCGCGTCCCGAGCCCTGAAGGATCGGGCCGCCGACTGCCTGATCGTTCCGCCCGGGGAGGCCCGGCTGGTCGACGAACTCCTGGCCACAGCGTCTTCGTCCGTCGAAAGTGTGTTCACCAAGCTCCCGGTAATCGTATATGGCGACGGGGACCGACCGTCGGCAGAGGACGACGGCTGGCGACGGGCGGTCGACCTGTGCGCCGTTCGGAAGGTTCATTCCCCGACCCAACTTGTCGAAGCGGCCACCGCATTCCTGCATACGCCGAGTAACCGGCTCTCCGAAGACCACCGGAAAACCCTCTTCGACCTGTACCGATCCAACCAATCCCTGGCGGGGAAAACCGTCCTGATCGTCGACGACGACGTACGGAACATTTTCGCCCTCTCCGCCGTCCTTGAGGAGTACGAGATAAACGTTTCCTCGGCCGACAACGGCCGTGACGCGATTCGGCTGTTGCGCAATAATCCACGGATCGACCTGGTATTAATGGACATCATGATGCCCGAATTGGACGGCATCGAGACGATGCGGGAAATCCGAAAGGTGCCCGAACTCCAATCCCTTCCCATCGTGGCCGTGACGGCCAAGGCGATGAAAGGCGATCGGGAGAAGTGTATCGAGGCCGGGGCGTGGGACTATCTGTCCAAGCCGGTCAATATCGACCATATGCTGGGCGTTCTCCGGTCGTGGCTCCTGAGGTAATTCCCGGTGATACCAGCTCGTACGAGCGGACACGTTCGCGACACGGAGCCAGAAGCAGCGAGCGTTCTCGTCGTAGACGACTTGCCGGAGAAGCTTCTAGCCTACCGCGCCATCCTCGAAGACCTCGGCTCGAACGTCGTCACCTGCCGGTCCGGGGCGGAGGCGCTCAAGCACCTGTTGCGGCAGGAGTTTGCCGTCATTTTGCTGGACGTGCAAATGCCGGAGATGAACGGGTTGGAGATCGCCGAGATGATTCGCCGGCGGAAGAAGACGGCCTTCACGCCGATCATTTTTCTTACCGCATTCACCGACGAAGTGAGAATCGCCGACGGGTACGCCCACGGCGCGGTTGATTTCATGCAGACGCCTGTCGTTCCCGGAATCCTGCGGGCCAAGGTGAAAGTATTCGTCGATTTGTACCAGATGAATCGGCAAGTTCGGCTCCAGGCGGAAGAGCGAATCACGCTGACGGAGGAGCGGGCGAAGCGGGCGACGGTCGAGGAAGCCAACCGGCGGCTTGCCTACCTGGCCGAAGCGAGCCGCATCCTGGCGGGCTCCCTGGACACACGGGCCATTGCCCGGGCCGTTGCACGGCTCGCCGTGCCGACTCTGGCCGACATCGGCGAATTGACCCTGTCATTGGAACCAGGTCTTGCTCGGCAGAGGAAAATCGTCTGGATCGGCGAATCGGACTCGGCAGTGCATTCCCGGTGGATGGCGGAGAAAGACGATCCGGCCGACGTCTTGCATGACGTTATTGACGGTTGCCTGACGTCGGGGCATCCGGTTCACCTCGACGACCTGGACCTCGTGTTTGTACCCGACCCGGAACTGCCGGCACGAGCCGGTGGACACATTCGCGCCCTGGCCGTCTTTCCCATGCTCGCCCGGGGGCGGACGATCGGGTCCCTTGCACTCGCTTTCGGAAACCGCGTGCGGGGTCGAGACCCGGCCGACTTGGCGACCGCCGCGGACCTGGCCTCCCGGGCCGCCGTCGCCTTCGACAACGCGCGGCTTTACCACGAGATCCAGCAGGCCGACCGAAAGAAGAATGAGTTTCTCGCCACCCTTGCCCACGAGCTCCGAAATCCACTCGCCCCGATCCGCAACGGCCTCTCGATCCTACGGATGAGCGGGGAGTTGTCAGGCCAGGCGGAAAAAACCCGCGACATGATGGAACGCCAGGTCAGTCACATGGTTCGGCTGATCGACGACCTCTTGGACGTTGCCCGCATCACCCGCGGTAAGATGGAATTGAAACGAGAACGGACGGATTTCCGGCAGGCGCTCGAAGCGGCCGTCGAATCGAGCCGACCGCTAATCGAAGCCGCCCGACACGCTTTCGTACAGGAAATCGAACCCGGCCCCTACCCCATTTTCGGGGACGTGACGCGACTCGCCCAGGTGTTCACCAACCTGATTAACAACGCCGCCAAGTACACGCCCGAAGGTGGACACATTCGGGTGGAAGTCGAGCGGGCCGTCGGGATCCTCGAAGCCCGCATCCGGGACGACGGCGTGGGAATTTCCCCCGAAGGGATCGCCGACGTGTTCGATCTGTTCAACCAAGCCGGGGCGAGTCTCGACCGCTCCCAGGGAGGGTTGGGCATCGGCCTGACTCTTGCCCGTCGAATCGTCGAAATGCACGGGGGAACGGTTGCCGTGGAAAGTCCCGGCGTCGGAAAAGGGAGTACGTTCACGGTCCGACTGCCACTCGCGAACGGAGAACAATAATGGCTGCAACTACTAATCACGTCGCGAATTCCGGCCCGGCCGGTCGGCGGATTCTGGTCGCGGAAGACCAGCCCGATACCCGGGAATCGCTGATGCAATTGTTGAATCTCTCGCTCGGGCTGCCGGTGGACGGTGCCGAGGATGGCGCGGAAGCGTGGACGATGCTTCGGGAACAGCCGTACGCCATTCTGCTCACCGACCTTCGCATGCCGAAGATGCATGGTCTCAAACTGATTGAAGAAATCGCCGCGGTGAAAATGCCGGTGACGGTGATCGTGACGACCGGCCACGGCGGCATCCCCGAAGCCGTCCAGGCCATGCGGATGGGGGCTTACGACTTCCTGACAAAGCCGGCCGACCCGCAACACGTCGCCATGCTCGTGGAACGGGCCCTGAAAGAACGGGAACTGCGGGACGAGGTCATCGCCTTGCGGCGGCAGCTCGGCGACAGCCAAGCCTTCCGCGACGTCCTCTCGAAGTGCCCCAAAATGCTGGAGGTTTTCGACCTCATCGGACACGTCGCCGATTCGGCCTCGACCGTCCTGATTATCGGCGAAACGGGTACGGGGAAAGAACAGGTGGCGCTGGCCCTGCACCGGGCGTCGGCCGCCACCCGCCCCGGCGCGTTCGTCGCCGTTAATTGTGCCGCCCTCCCGGAAACGCTCCTGGAGAGTGAACTATTCGGCCACGAGAAGGGGTCGTTCACCGGAGCCCTGGGGCAACGGAAGGGCCGGTTCGAACAGGCCCACGGCGGCACGTTGTTCCTGGACGAGGTGGGTGACATCCCACTGTTCATGCAGGTCAAGTTGCTCCGCGTTCTGCAGGAGAGAAAATTCGAACGTGTCGGCGGAAGCGAGCCGATCGAGGTCGACGTTCGTGTCGTCGCCGCCACCCACTGTCCGCTCGAACAATTCGTTCGGGAGGGGAAGTTCCGGGAAGACCTTTACTACAGACTGAACGTCGTCCGAATCGACCTGCCGCCGCTCCGCAATCGACTCGAAGACATTCCCATGCTCGTCGACCACTTCTGCCAGAAGTTCGCCCGGCCCGGCCAATCGGCAACCGTTTCGCCGGAGGCTATGGACGTACTGCTCCGGGCCCCGTGGCCCGGAAATGTCCGACAGTTGGA
>DASXPC010000334.1:0-21377 GCA_036493815.1 Fimbriiglobus sp.
CCGTACCTCGACAAGCCGCCGCTTTTGTACTGGCTGGTGGCCCTGAGCTACAAAGCGTTCGGCGTGACCCCCGCGGCCGCCCGGCTCGTTCCCGCCATCTGCGTCCATCTGACGATACTTGCGGTCTATCTGATCGGGCGAAGAAGCCTGGGCCACCGGGCCGCGGCCTGGGCTGCCCTGTTCCTGACCGTTGCGCCCGCCTACCACGAAATAGCCCGGCTGCTCATTCTGGACGGGCTGCTGACCCTCTGCGTCACCCTCTCGATCCTATGCGGTTTCGAGGCCGTGCGCACCGGCCGACTCAAGCTCGGCTGGTGGGTGGCCGCCGCGACGGCCTCCGGCCTCGGGTTTCTGACCAAGGGGCCGGTGGCAGAGGTCCTGTTTTTCCCGCCGCTCTTCGCGTTCGGCTGGCTTTCGGGGAGCACGGCCCGCATCCGGTTGTGGAGGTACGCCCTGTTCTTCGCCGTCGTTCTCGGCGTCAGTTTGCCCTGGTACGTGGCCATCTATTTGCGGCAGCCGACGTTTTTGCGGTACTTCCTTTGGGAACACAACGTGATGCGGTTCGTCCAGCCGTTCGCCCACCTGGAACCGGTGTGGTATTACGTGCCGATCATGCTCGCGGGGTTTATGCCCGGGACGCTGCTCTTCGCCGGATATTTCCGCAAATTGCTATTCAAGCCGAACGGCAACTTTTCAACGGCCGGCGGGTTCTGGCTTCTGACCGGCGGTTGGTGCGTATTGTTCTTTTCCCTCTCCGGCAGCAAGCTACCCACCTACGTGCTGCCGGCGTTCCCATTCCTCTGCCTCGCACTCGGCGATTACGTCGCGAAAAGTAAATGGGACGCCTCGTCCGCCACGCGCATACTCGTGGTCGGGTTCGCGGGACTGCTCGGATTCGTGAATTACGTCGGGCTGCCGTGGTACGCAAAGGAGCGGTCGCCCGTCGGTCGTCCGGAGCTGGTGCTGCCCTACGTGCGGGACCCGAGCGTTCCCGTCATTACGTATCCGCGGACCTGTGACTCGGTCGCCTTTGCCGTGGGGCGAAAGGATTTCGACCCGGTCCGCAGCAAAAACATCAACGACATGATCCTCGCCTCGCACTTCCGCCCGAAGACGGTAGTTCTGTTCACGCACCGGCATTCTTTCGAAGCGTTCCGCGAAGCATTGCCGCCGAGCCTGACGATTATGGACGTTGTCGAGTTGAAGCACGCGGCACGGGGACTTCCCTGGCTGGAAAAGTTAGTCGGTGATTCGCCGTGGGGGTTGTGCCACGTGGTCGTATTGCAACCGACGCCGGCGGTCGATTCGGGCGGGTGATTAATTCCCCCGCAGCCATTTCTCCGGGTCGTCGACGGCCTTGAACGCGTCGTTGTACGCCGGGGCGACCGAGGTGTTAAACACCCGATACGCGGCGACCATGACGAAGCAACCGATTAGGAAGTAAACCGCCATCCCCGCGATCTGGGCGAACAGCTTTGCCTTCCACGCCGCTTCCTTCGCCAATTGTTCGGCCTGCTTCTTCATCACTTCCGGAAGTTGACCCGTCTCTTCCCCCATTCGAACGATTTCGACGAAGTCGGGGGGGAATAGATGCGCCCCGCACGCCGCGACGATATCGGAAATGGGTTTGCCGTCCTTGGCCATCTTGGCGGCCCGGTCGGCATTTTTCGCATATGCCAGGTTGGTCGCAGCTTTAAGGCTTTGTTTCAGTGCCTTGTCCGCCCGCATCCCGGCTTCGCTGGTGATTTGAAAGCCGAGGGAAAAGCGATGGAGGGCAAATGCCCGAATGCACCCGCCGAGCCAGGGGATGGGCAGTACGAAACCCTCGATGGCAGCTTTTATTGCGTCGCTCTCATTCAGCACGTGATACAGGGCAAATCCGAACCCCGCGACAGCGGCTCCGCCGATCAGAACGACGATCGCCCCTCCCGGGCCGGAAAGACCCAAGCCGAGGGGGTCGGCTTTCACCCCCATCGGGGCGATCATACCGAGGACGAAGACAAGGGCCGCGAGGGTGATGACGGCCATCACATATGTGATGCCCGGCCAGATGAGGGCGCGGAGAAACGTCTTCCTCGCATCGATGACGGTTTCGAAGTATTGTTCGAGTTCGCCGAAGATTTCGGTCAGCCGGCCGCCCTGCTCGCCGACTTTGATCAGTTCGAGCATCAAGGGTGGGAATCGGTCACGGTTTGCGTTCATCGCGGACGCGAGGGACTCGCCGTCGTCGAGCAGTTCGGCGATTTTCCGGGCCGTATCGCGCAACTGCGGTGGGCCGGACTTCGCCTGCTGCCGGAACACCTTGGGCAACGGCAGCCCGACGTAAAGGCCGTGCTTAATCGTCCGGCACCAGAGCAGGAGGGCGGGCAGCGGCCGGCGGGTCGGCAGGATCATGGGAACCTTCATACCTTCCGGGGTCCGGCGCGGAACGCGGGCACCCGTCGAAGATATTCTAAACTACTCCCCGTGGAATACGACCCGCGATATTTGGAAGGGATCGCCCGGTTCAACCGGGCGGAGTATTTCGAGGCCCACGAAATCTGGGAAGACGTTTGGAACGATTGTCCGGCCGGGGACCGGCGATTTCATCAGGCCCTCATCCAGGCCGCGGTCGCGTTGCACCACGCCTACAACCGGAACCGCGCCGGGGCCGAGCGGCTGCTCGACTCGGGCCGACGGTACATGGCGGCGTACCGACCGATCCATAACGGGTTGACCGTCGATGCGTTCTGGGACGGCGTCGCCGGGGCAATTTCCTCCGCCCTCGCCGGCAGCCCGGGTCCGCCGCCTAAGATAGTTCTGGAATCGCCTATCGTCCCCGGGCCGCTGCCATGAGCGAAGACCAGATCGCCCTCGACGGCTTCGACGGCGTGACCCGTCTCTTTCCGCTGCCCAATTTGGTTTTGTTCCCCCACGTCGTACAGGGGTTACATATCTTCGAACCGCGGTACCGCAAACTCGTGACCGATACGCTGGCGGCGGATCGACTCATTTCTCTCGTCCTGGCGAAGTCGGGATGGGACGAGGACGACGACGTGCCGGATATCGAAGACGTGGCCTGTCTGGGCCGGGTCACCGAGTTCGAGAAGTTGCCGGACGGGCGGTTCAACCTGCGGTTGCGCGGCGTGGCCCGGGCGCGAATCCTGCACGAAATCCCCACGAAAAAACCGTACCGCTCGGCCCGGGTCGAAGTCTTGCCCGATCTCGTGCCTCAGGAACTCGAGGAGTTACGAACCCTTCGGAAGAAGTTGGCCGAGGCGGTACTGGCCCGGTTCGATTCGACCGGCCAGGCCCACGGGCAACTGAAGGAACTCTTCGCCGGCGAAATGCCGCTCGGCCAAGTCTGCGACGTGCTCAGCTACGCCCTCCCCGTCCCGCTCGAATTGAAACAGCACCTCCTCGCCGACCCGGGGGTCGAACAGCGGGTCGAAATTCTCTACCACGCCCTGGTACCCAAGCCAACGCCGGCAAACCGCGTCTTCCCGCCACAGTTCAGTCCGAATTAGACACCTCTTGCTCCGAAGGTGAACGCGAAGAGCGACGAGACGGCCCAATTGCGAATGAAGTCGTAAGAATAATCCGGGACCATCGCACGAGTCGGCCCGGGATGAGTTAACCGAATTCCGTCGGCCGTTTTGCGAGCGCAGCGTTCCCTGCGGTAATTGATTCTTCCATCCGAGGAGCATCCATGATGAAGCGCGAAAAGGCGGTCACGTTCAAGGGTACACCCAAGGACCTGATCGGGCCCGAAATGAAGGTCGGGTCGAAGGCTCCGGAATTCAAGTGCCTGGGGAACGCACTGAACGCGGTGACCCTGGCCGACACACCGGCCAAAGCCCGGCTGTTCAGCGTCGTGCCCTCACTCGATACTCCGGTTTGCAGCCTTCAAACCAAGAAGTTCGAAGATGGGATCAAACAACTCGGCGACAAGGTCGCGTGCTATACGGTGAGTCTGGACCTGCCGTTCGCCCAGAAGCGATTTTGCGGGGCCGAAGGCGTGGCGAGCATGCAAACCCTGTCCGACGTGGCGGACAATTCCTTCGGCACGAATTGGGGCGTTCTGCTGGACGGGTTGCCGTTGAAGCTGCTCGCACGTTCGGTGTTCGTGCTGGATAAGTCCGGGACCGTGACGTATGCAGAATACGTCCCCGAAGTGACTTCGGAACCGAACTACACCGCGGCGCTTTCGGCACTGGCCAAGGCGGCCGGCTAAGAGTCGGCCGTACCCGGCGGTACCGGTGTGGTGCCTGCCACCGTTTGGAGGACCGCATGCGACAAGTCTGCCCGCACTGCATGGCCGCGGTCGACGTTCCCGCAATGACGGCCGGGGGGGACTACGAGTGCCCCGTCTGCCGGAAGGCGTTTGCGGTTCCGAAGGCGTATACGCCCACGGTGGACCCATCGCCCCTCCGGATGGTGCCCCTGCCGCCGAACCCGGCGCCGTTGCCCGCGGCCGAATCGCCGCCGACACCGCCCGGGTTCGTGCCGAGTGCCCCACCCCCCGCTCCCGGCACGGGCGAATTGACTCATGTCCGCGGTGTGGAGCTTTCGCTGGCCGTGTGCCACTGGCTGCCGGTCGTCTGCCTGACCCTGATCCTCATACTCACGTTCTTTGCCTGGGTCGTGATCGCTCCGAACGGAACCAGTGCATTTTGGCAGTCGCCGTGGGGGTCGCTGTTCAACGGATATTCCCAGAACGACAATGCCGAAACCGTTTTCGGCATCCGGGCGGAGATCGATAAGAACTTGCATTCAACATGGGTGTTCCTCATTCCCTACCTGTTCGGGCTAATCGCAATCGTTTCGCTCGGATGGGTGGATCGAATATTCGAGTCGTCGAAACGGGTCGCGATGCCGACGCCACTCGTTTGGATCGAACCGATCTGGCCGTACCGAATGACCGCCATGACGATCGGTGCGGGGTTACTGCTCTTCTTGATTCTCGTGCAATCGGCCAAAGGGTTCGGGCTGGAAGCGGCAATCGCCGCCGCAAAACAACAGGGCGTGAAAGAAATGCAGGACTCGATCGATCCGGCCAAGCAATACCGCATCCCGTACGAGGTGGCCCGCGCGACCGCATATCTGACGCCCGAAGGAACGACGGTCAAGTCGGTTGCGATTCTGTTCCACTTGTTAGCCCTCGCGGGTTTACTGGGCCGGTACTGGCTGTACCGTCGGGAAACAAAACCGCCGCCGCGGTTGGAACTGAGGTGGTGACGCGTGCCGCATTTCGTTTCGCACCTGGAAGGCTCGATCGACGGCACGAGACTGCCGTTCGGCACGGTGCAGAACCTGCACAACGGGCGGCCCATCGTTGTCCGATACGACCTCGACCGGGTGAAGTCGGCTGTCACACCGGCAGACATCGCCAAACGACCGCCGAACCTTTGGCGGTACCGCGAACTCCTTCCGCTCCCCGCCGAAATCGAACCTGTCACACTCGGCGAAGGGATGACGCCGCTTTTGAAGTGCGACCGCCTCGGGAAGCAACTAGGCCTTTCCCGCCTGTATGTGAAGGACGAATCGCAACTGCCGACGGGCAGTTTCAAGAGCCGGGGCATGGCCGCGGCGATTTCGATGGCGAAGTGGCTGGGGGTGAAGCGGGTGGCCTTGCCCACGGCTGGAAACGCCGGCGGGGCCGCCGCGGCGTACGCCGCCCGGGCCGGCATCGAGTGCTTCGTCTTCATGCCCGCCGACACGCCGGTCGTCAGCCAGTTCGAACCGCACCTGTACGGAGCGAAAGCGTTCCTCGTCAACGGCCTCATTAACGACTGCGGCAAAATCGTCAAAGACGGTGCGGAAAAAATGGGCTGGTTCGACCTGTCCACGCTCAAAGAGCCGTACCGCCTCGAAGGCAAGAAGACGATGGGCCTGGAACTGGCCGAGCAGATGGGCTGGAAACTGCCGGACGTGATCCTCTACCCCACCGGCGGCGGCACGGGGCTCATAGGAATGGCGAAGGCGTTCGACGAATTGGCCCACCTCGGATGGTTGACCGACTCTAATCGCCCCCGTTTCTACTCCTGTCAGGCCGAAGGCTGCGCCCCGATCGTGACCGCGTTCGAAAAGGGCGAGCGGTTCGCCGAATTGTTCCCGAACGCAAAGACGGTGGCGAGCGGGCTAAGGGTGCCAGTCGCGGTAGGGGACTTCCTGATGCTCGACGCCATCCGCACGAGCGGCGGCAAAGCGGTGGCCGGCAAAGAATCCGCCATCGCCCCGTGGATGCGACGGTCCAGTTCGGCCGAAGGCATCAGTATCTGCCCCGAAACGGCCGTCTGCTTCGACGTGCTGGAAAAGCTCATCGCAGACGGAGAAATCAAACCGGACGAGAACGTCGTCGTTTTCAACACCGGAACAGCGACGAAATATCTGGAAGCCATGCCGGTGGAGTTGCCGGAGTTGGATAAGAACAAGGTTATTTGGGAGCGTTTGAACAGCCATTCTTGACAGGATTTCAGGATCAAGAGGATGAAATCATGTATCGGATTTATCCTGTAATCCTGTCCTTGTTTCTGTCTTCTTTCGCCAACGCCCAATCGTTCCTCCTCAAACCCGACCGCGTCTACGACGGCCGCACAGCCACGCCGCACGCCGGCTGGGTCGTGCTGGTCCAGAACGCCCGCATCGTCGCAGCGGGGCCGGCGGACGCGGTCCAGCCGGGCGATGCGAAGGTCATCAACCTTCCCGGCACCACGCTGCTTCCCGGCCTCATCGACGCCCACTCGCACCTGCTCCTGCACCCGTACAACGAAACGACTTGGGACGACCAGGTGCTGAAGGAGCCGCTCGCCGAACGGATTTGCCGGGCGACAAACCATGCAAGGGCGGACCTCTTGAGCGGGTTCACCACGATGCGAGACCTCGGCACCGAAGGGGCCGGGTATGCGGACGTCGGGATCAAATCGGCCATCGAGAAGGGGATTATCCCCGGGCCGCGAATGCTCGTGGCCACGCGGGCGATCGTCGCCACCGGAAGCTATGCCCCGCGGGCCTTTGCCCCGGAGTGGCGGTTGCCGCAGGGAGCGGAAGAAGCCGATGGCGAATCACTACGCCGGGTGGTTAGGGGGCAAATCCGGGCCGGGGCGGACTGGGTGAAGGTATACGCGGATACGCCGCACGGAGTGGGACCGGGGTCGAAGCCGGCATTTTCGCTCGACGAATTGAAGCTGATCGTGACGACGGCACGGGACGCGGGCGTGCCGGTGGTCACCCACGCGAACTCGGCCGAGGGCATGCGACGGGCAACACTGGCCGGCGTGGAAACGATCGAGCACGGCGGCGGGGGTACCGCCGAGGTATTCCGTTTGATGGCCGAAAAAGGAATTGCCTTGTGCCCAACTCTGGCCGCGGATGAAGCGATGGCTCGCTACTCCGGCTGGCAGCCGGGTTCCCGCGAGCCCGTGCGAATGCGGTCCAAGCGTGCCACGTTCAAACTCGCCCGCGACCTCGGCGTGACGATTGTCAACGGCAGCGACATTGGCGTGTTCACCCACGGCGACGGGGCAAAAGAGATTGAATTGCTCGTCGATTTCGGGATGAAACCGGTCGAGGCACTGGCTGCGGCTACGAGCGTCGCCGCGAAAGTCCTGCACCTGCAAACCAAAGTCGGAGCCGTGAAAGCGGGACTGCTGGCCGACCTCATCGCGGTCGAGGGCGACCCGACTGCGGACATCAAGGCATTGCGGAAAGTGACGTTTGTGATGAAAGGCGGAAAAGTCTTCAAACAGCCCTGATGCCCGCTACGCGACAAATACTTAAAGACCCGGACTCGCCTATTTTTTCGGTTCCGCCGCACGCTCCACCGTGACCGCAACGATCATCGGCGCGGTCCAGTCATCGTCCGGACCTTTGAGGAATTCGATTTCTTTCACCACGTCGGTGCGGAACGGTCGCACGGTCAAATATCGCACCTGCCGATTACCCTTTAGTTCGAACGCCAAAATTGACCCCGTCATCGTGGCAAACTTGTCCGCGTTATTTCCGATCCCATAGTCGCATTGATGTTCGCCGTTCTTCCACTCGTGATCTTCGTACGTCCCGTCGGTGTAGCGGACGCGGGCGATGACCGAAACGGCTCCTTCCGGTGCCCCGCGGGTGGCCCCGTTCGCATCGGGGGCGTACGGCCAACCCCACCCGGCGACACCGCCCAGAACGTGGAACGCTTTCACGCGGACATTGACCGGCAGGTCCACTCGCTTCGGCATGGAAGGCGGAACCTGCCCTTGTGAGCCGTTCAACAGGATGATGTTCTTCGTCCCGTTCGCGGGATCGACGACGAAGAACGGTATCTGGTTGAAATTCTTTGGCCCCCATTCCTCGAAATCAATCATCTGACTGTTGTTGGCGGAAAAAAGCCGTTCGCTCGTGCAGGCGGTCGCGACTTTTTCAAACGGGAGCAACAAATACTGTCCCGTCGAATTGGGGGAGAACGACGTCCGGGGGTCGAGCACGTCGACTTTTTTGAGGAAAATTCTCGCGGTGTTTTTTCCGTCGTTGCAGACCGTCAGGAAGAGCGGCATTTCGACTTTTGGCTCCAGGTCGAGTGCCGCCGTCGACCATTCCCCGTGCGTATCAGGCAGGTTCTTCTTGGCAATCACGTGCTTCGGATCGGTGGAGTAGTGGGCCTCGATCCAGGATTTTACCCCGTTTTCTGTTCGGTATTCGAGCTTAACCCGGTAATTGTAATTCGCCTTCAACGTCAGCAAAGGGTCATCGGAATCGAGCCGGATTCCCGGGGTATTTTTGTTCGTATTCCGCATGGACAGAATGCGTCCTCCCCCCGCGCTGATCACTTCGATTTCGCCACTCATCCCCGATTTTGTGGTGGAAATCGTCCAGGGTTTGGGAAAAATGTCCTGAGCGAAAGTTGACGTTCTCATCACGTTTTTGAGTTCCAACTTAATTGGCCGGGCGGCGTCCCAGTTATACCGTGCCAAAACGCCGGGGGTCTTTTTCGCAGGACCGGCGATGACGACGGGAGGTTCGGACGGCAGGATCACGCCGCCGATGAGTTCTTTCGGCCTGAGTGCGAAGTACGCAATGGAAGCCAACAGGACGAGTCCGCCGACCCCAAGGCCGATGTAGAGCGGTTTCCGGTTTCGGGGGGGAATTGCCGCAGCCTTAGCGGCGGTCGCCGCGTCCTTGAGTCCGCGGGTACTGCTTGCCCCGGTCAGCCGCCGACTGGTTAAAGCCGCCTTGAGTTCTTTGGTCGTCATCGAATGGCCGACCGCGGTGGTCGAGTTCGAAGCCGCGGGCAGCCACGGGGTGAGTGCGTCGATGACTTCTTCCATCGACTGGAATCGGTCGGCCGGATTCTTCGCCATCATGATCGCAACAATGTCACTCAATTCGGCCGGCACCGTCGCGTTTGTTTTCATCAACTTCGGCGGTTCCGTGAGCTGGTGCTGAATTAGCTTTTGCGAGGTGTTTCCGACAAACGGAGGCCGGCCCGCGATGATTGCATAAATCGTCGCCCCCAGACTGTAAATGTCGCTTCTCGCGTCGACGTGGTCATTCAACGCCTGCTCCGGCGAGACGAAATCCGCCGTCCCCGCCACCCCGCCGTCGCCGAGCTGGGCCGTAAGGTTGTCGTTCGCGTTTTCGAACGACCGGGCGAGTCCCATGTCCAGAATCTTGACCTTTCCGTCTTTCGTCACCATCAGGTTGGCGGGTTTGATGTCCCGGTGGACGAATCCCTTTTCGTGGGCGTGCGCCAACCCGGTCGCGGCCTGGGCGGCATAGTCCACCGCCTGGGCGTAATGCATCCGCCCCGTCTTTTCCAGCAACTCTTCGAGCGTCACCCCTTCAACGAATTCCATCACCAGGAAGTGCGTGCCAGCCCCTTGCGTGATGTCGTGGATGCCGACGATGTTCGGGTGGTCGAGGGCCGCGGCTGCCCGCGCCTCCCGGAAGAACCGCTCCAAGGTCAATTTGTCTTCCGCATATTCCTTGGGAAGGATTTTGACCGCCACCCGCCGTTTGAGCGACGTGTGCTCGGCGAGATAGACCACCCCCATTCCGCCCTTGCCGATCGGTTTGAGAACCTTATACGGCCCGAGCAGGAATCCCTTATACTTGCCGGTCAGGAGCGTTTTCGCCTGGAACGCTGTAAGCAGCCCGGCATTCACCAATTCGTTCGCACACTCCTGCGGTTCGTCCGGGAGGATGTCTTCCGAATGGAAATGCTCTGCAAACGCCCGTTCGTCGAACAACCCGCTCTTTCGCACGACGGATAAAAAGTCGTTCGTAGTGGCGGGTACGGACATGGAGCGCACCTCGAACCAACGCCGGAACCGGAGCGTTCAATCAGACGTTAAAAAATTCTGATGGAATGTAGAGCGCAGAAGAGCGAAAGTAAAACCCGGCGATGCCGAACAATTCGCGGCAACAGAATGTGTTAACGATCGATTACAAACCGCAGCATTCCCGATCCGGATATCTTCCACACATAAGGAGAACTTTCCCATGTTCCTCGGCCTTCGAACCGTCGGGTATCACGTCCCGGAGGATCGCCTCGACGAAGCCAAAGCCTGGTACACAAAAGCCAGTGGGGTCGCCCCTTACTTCGATCAGCCGTTTTACGTCGGATTCAACGTCGGCGGATTCGAACTCGGCCTGCAACCGTCCGGAAAACAGGGACCAGGTGGAACCGTTGGCTATTGGGGCACGAAAGACATCGCGTCCGAAGTGAATCGCCTCTTTGACATCGGGGCGACCATCGTCGACCCGATTCAAGACGTTGGGGAAGGGATATTGGTTGCCACGTTAGCCGACCCATTCGGCAATCTGTTCGGCGTAATCGAGAATCCATTATTCGACCCGCGTGCGGTGACGTGAGTGATAGACGTTTAACGTCTTTTCCAATCCCAGAATGGTAAACGTGTGATGTCTTGGACAGATCTTTAGCCCGGGCAAATTGCCACCGGACGAACGGGGGAGCAAAAGTCGGTAAACGATGGGACGAGACTCTCGCCCATTACTTCTGAAGCGACAAGACTCCCGCGGTGATTGCAGCAAGGCCGGCGGCTCCGACGTATGCCGCGTCGTACCCGAATAGCGGGTCGTGCGTGATCAATACGGAATATGCACTCATTCCGGTGATTGCGATTCCCACCAACATCAGGATCCCACCGAACATGCGTTTCATGGATAGCTCTCCCCGGGCATAGCCAAACATGGCACGCGATCCGGGAGTTGTCGAACGGCGGTTATTCCTCGAGCAGGCGGGCGGTCTCAATTTGGGAAACGGTTGTATTCGAGTGACCAACGAAAACCCATGTTCCATCGGGAGATACGGCAATCGATTGCACGGGCGAGTCGAGTTCGCGGACGGTCATGAGCCTTCCGGACAACACGTCCCATACCCGCAAGGTCTGGTCGTCGCCCGCAGAGAGGACAAAATTTCCGTCTGTTGTGAACGCGACAGCTCGGAGCGGGTCGGGGTGGCCTTCGAGTTCGAATACGAGTTCGTCGAGGGAAAGATCCCAGAGAAAGACCTGGCCGGTGGCTCCTGCCCCGGCGAGGAATCGACCGGTCGGGTCGGCGGCGAGCGCGTAGACACCGGTGTCGGAAGTAAAAACTTTCTCCTTGGCGGTCCAATCCCAGACGCAAACGGCCCCCGTCCGATCACCGGTGCCGAGGTAGTCGATCCCGCCGACGGCGATCCTTTTCCCGTCGGCCAGGAAGGTGACGGCTTCGAGCGTACACCCGTCGGCCGCTTCGATCAGAATGAGCCGGGCCTCGTCCGCCTGGGTATCCCATAGCCAGACCAACCCGTCCGCCGGACTGGCGGCGGCGAGGAGTTCCCCGTCTGGGTGGAACGACATCGAACCGATCGGCGGCTTGGTCGCTTCGAGTTTTTTCGGTGCAGTCCCCGGTGCGTGACGGCCATACAGTCGAATGAAAATATCGGTCCCGCCCACGGCGAGCCATCGGCCGTTCGGGCTGGCGGCGACGGAACTTGCCGGTCCGTCGCCGGTCGGCGGCAGTTCGTTCCCGACCGCGTCCCATAACCGAAACGCCGGCCCGCCCGCCGAAGCGAGGCACCACGTCCCGTTCGGCTCCGGAACGATGGCCGTGTCGTGACGCCCTTGCGGATTCGGCCCTGCGACCAAACGACCGGACGCCGTATCCCACACGTGTATGACTCGATCCGCCCCCCCGCTTGCAAGGCGGGTGCCGTCTGGGCTGAACGCGAGGGCCCGAATTTCATCCGCATGGCCGCGGAGTATGTGGGCCACTTGTGCCACGGTCGGTTCTGCCCACAGATAAATATCGTTGTCCGAATCGGCAGTCGCCAGGAGTTTCCCGGCCGGGGCGAATCGGGCCGAAAGCACCTGATCCGAGTGGCTGTTAAGCAGGACGATCGGGTCGGCCCGGCCGGGTTCCCACACGCGGGCCGAGGTGTCCCATCCGGCCGAGACCAGCAGCGACGCATCCGCCGTCCACGTCAGTGCCGGGATACGGTCGGTATGGCTGATGTATTCCTCGATCAATCGGTGCGAATACTCGTCCCAAAGCTTCACCGAGCGGTCTTCCCCGGCCGTGGCCACGCGGTCGCCAATCGGGGCAAAGGCGATGGCGGAAATCGCCTCCGCGTGGGCATCGATTTCTCCGACCAAACGACGACTGGCGACGTCCCAGAACCGGACCGATCCGTTATCGTGACCGCTCGCCAGGATCCTCCCGTCCGGACTGAACGCGAGGGCTGTAACCCAGGCCGGCTGCGGCAGTCGGGCGAGTAATTGACCGTCCCCGACGTCCCAAAACAAAAGGTCATCATTTCCACTGGCAAGTGAAGCGGCATTCGGGCCAAATGCCCAAAGTGTTTCCAGATCGCTGAGGAACAGCCGGGCGAGAGGCATTCCGTCCTTGGCCCAGTGTCGGAGGATTCCGGTTTCGTCCACGGAGCGCAGGGTGCCGTCCACGGCAAATGCAATGGCCGCGATGTCGCCGTCGGTATGGAACCGGGGTTCGCCAAAGGTTTTTCGAACGAGCGGGGACGGGGTAACCGGAGCGGGCGGGGCCATAAGCGGTGTCCTTTCGCCTGGCGGAGGCGGGGTAACCTGCGCGCCAAGTTTAGAACACGGATTCGGGCGGGGACGGGAAAAATGCGGGTGGGGGCGAAAAAAATGTCACGATAAGCCGGGACCGTAATTGTTTGACGGACTTGGTCGGTTAAATTCCTGTCCCACCACAATTCGTAAGCGGACCGTACATTTCCGGCCGCCGCCAATTCACACGGTCGATTTCGTATTCTCCGGCACAGACGACGACTTTCTTCTGGCGCGCCGCTGCCGGGTCGAGGTCCGCGTAAAGAATCGCCTCCCGGTCGTGGTCGGCGAACGTCAAAAAATCCCCCGTGAAATCGCAGATCGAACTCTGACCGAAGTAATGGTACCCGGTCTCGTCGCCGACACGGTTGACGCTCATGTAGTAGACGTGGTTTTCGAGTGCCCGCACGCGGCCGACGAGTGTGGCGTTCCGCGTGGCCGCGGCCGCCCAGTTGGTGGGAAGGCAGATTAGGTCAGCACCGAGAAGCGTCAACACCCGGGCCGATTCGGGGAAACTGCCATCGAAGCAGATGCCAACGCCGACGCGAAGACCGCCCAGGTCGTGGACGGCGAAGGGGCGGTCGCCGGGATCGAGGAAACGATCCACGCCGACACAAGGCAGGTGGATTTTCCGGTAAGAACCCAGCAATCCGTCGGGGCCGACTATAGCGCAAGCGTTAAAGAGTTTTCCGCCGGCCCGTTCCATCACCCCGAAAATCGCATGGACGTTTCGGGCCTTGCATGCCTCCGCCACGGCGGCGGACGCGGGGCCTGGAATCGTCTGGGCGTATTCCCCGGCCACCGCCCGGTCCGGGAATCCGTACCCGGTGAGGGCGCACTCGGGAAAAACGACGAGCTTTGCCCCGTCGTCCGCGGCCTCTCCCAATTTGGCGAGGATCGACCGCAAATTGGCCGGGATGTCGCCGAGGCGACAATCCATCTGAACGGCGGCCACACGGATTTTTGGCATACAGCACCCCTACTTTTTCGCCGCGGCGTCGATCATCCGCACGTATTGTTCGTCCAGCCAGGCCCAAGCCCAGGGAATTGGTGTCTTCCCTTGCGGAGCCGGGGCAAGTGCCAGTTGTTTCCGCGCCTCGCCCATCATGCCTTCGATAAGGAATAAGAGTCCACGGACGTGATGATAGTTGCATTCGGTCTGAATGGTTGCAACGATTTGTACGGCGGATTGTCGGGCGAAGGTACTGAAAAGCGACGACAATGGGCCCTCTCCATTGACGGGCACGATGGACGGGCCGCCCAACACCGCGGCAGCGGGCAACTCCGGCTTGAACTCCGGCGTAAATACGAACAGCTTCGCTTTGTCCTCCTCCCGCACTTTCGGAAACCGGCCGTTCCCGTTTAATTGCTCCCACAAGACTCCCGCCCGGGTGTAATTCCCTTCCAATACGCACTTGTGATACTCGAAGTTCCGCATGCGGTTCTGAATTTGCTCGGCCTGTTGCGGCGGCAATGACTTGCTCATCTCGTCTACGGCTTCGGACAATTGCTGGAACTCTTGCGAAACCTCTTCCAACCGCCCGCAAACGAGTTCCATTTCCGACAAGAAGAAAGCGACCTGGATTTGATTATCCCCGAAGGAACTGCTGTCCGACTTGAAGATTTCGAGTGCGCGGCCCGGCAGGCCGTAGGTCATCGCACTATTGAACTTTTTCAGTGCCGGTCCTTCCCCGCTCGCCTGCTCGAACTTGCCGATTTGCTCACCGACTCTGTCTGTAATTGCTTTTTCTTGCTGCTCCAATCCCTCTTTTTGCGCCTTCAATCGCGCCTCGGCTTGCTTGGTGTCTTCCCCCTTTCTGCGGGCATTCTCGACGGCGATTCGAAGATCCAGACCGTGCCCCATCGGAAAGTAGGCTTTGGCCGTTTTAAACGCCTCAAGGCCGAAATCATATCGCGGCGGATTCGTTTGCAAATGAATCTGCATAAGACTAATGGCCATATCGAATGCGACAATAGCTTGGTCCTTCGTACAGGATTCCGGCGGAGGGATGCGGGCCAGATAACGGGTTGCCGCAACTTGTTTCTGGAGAAAACGTTCGCCGGGAAACGCTCGCGATTCCGTCCAGATGTCCGGCAATGCCTGGTTTTGATACGCGGTCACAAGGGCGAAATACCCCTCCGGAGAATCCGGGTTGTCGGCTACAGCCCGACGGGCGGCTCGCAACTCGGAAATCGCAATCGCCCGTTCATTGTCGGAAAGACCGGTAAGGGGTCGTGGCGTATCAGAAACAATTACTGTTCCTGCCACAGCACTGACTTTTAATCGGAATTGATCTTCCTCATGCCGCTTGACGAGATTGGCTTGAAAATCATACACGTCCACGTCGTGCGCCGCGATGGGGTTCGGCTTGACTCCGCTTTTGAAATCGTCCCACCACGTCCGCTCCACCAACGGTGACGCGGTCCCTTCCGGCAGGCTCGGCACGTTCGGGGCAAACGCCTCCTTCACGAAGTCGTCCACCACCCGCGCTTCGTGGGCCGGGTCAAGCACTCCGCTGCGGCCGACGAACGCGATCCAGCCGTCGGCGTGCCAGATGTACCAGGCACCGGGGTCTTCGACTACCAACAGGTACCACGCTTTTACAAGCGTACGTACGGGGGAAAGCACGAGGAATCCCGCTTTGTAACGATCGGTAATTCTCCGAATGGTATCGACCTCGATCCGGCCGTCCTGCGAGGGCGTCACGGCCCGACGCAAATCGTAGAGGTCCGATAGTTCCGGTTTGTGGAAGTTGAACCGCCCGTCCAAAAAGACTTTCTCACCCGGAGCGAACCAGGCGGCGAAATTGCCGAAGTGGTAGGAATTGGCGATTCCGCGGACCTCGGGGGGTAAAGACCCGTCTTTTCGCCATTCGGCCAGCCTTAATACGGCCCGCTTGAATCCGACGTCGGCTTCGATCCGCCACTCCGCCCGTCGAGTGTATGCCGCGTTTGCCCCGGACATCAGCGGATGCAACCAGCCGGGCCAGGCACAAACGACCATCACCATACTCAACGCCAAGCAGAAGAGCCGGCCGATGCCGCTGCCGGTCAGGAGGAGTCTTGTGCCTCGGTTCGTCCAGGTCGTAAGAGTAAGTTTGGAAGACAGGGCGTTGAGATATCCCGCCGCGAGTGGTACGGCCGCGATCCCGAAAAAGATCGTCAGTTGTGACTGTTGCATCGCGAAGTAAGCGAACGCCAGCCAAATCAATAGATGAGACGCCCGCAGTCGGCCGAAAGAGATGGCGAGAATCGCCGCACTACCCAAAAATAGTATCACCAAACTGAGGCCGTTGAGATTGTACCCCTGCTGGGAGTTCTCCCAATAGAGCGGTGTGAATGGCGAGAGTGTGAGGACTTGGAGTTCGTTGTCGTTAGCCATCTCGACCGGGAACCCGAACCCGAGTTCGGCGGGAACTTGCCAGACGTGAACGTGGTGTGGGTTGAGCATGCAAGCGACGACGCCGATCCCAAGGGCCTTGATCAGCCCGCTCACCGGCGGAACGCCTAGCGGTACCGCCCCATTATCCCCCCGGTCTTTCCAGAAATAGGCTTGAATCACTTCCCCCAGAAGAACCAGCAAAACGGTCAGCGGGCCGAGTACGAACCACGCGTCGATATTGACCCAGACGCCGAAAAGAATCGCCAGGAGAATCGGGTTCCGCCAGGACCCGGGTTTCCACTCGGACCGGAAGAGGAGGTAAAGCGTGGCCGCAAGGAATGGGGCCGAGGCGACGATCGGCCGAAGCCGCAGGCACGGGGCCGAGGCGAGGGCCGCCAATGCCACAAACGCAGCCCACGGCCACAAAGCATTCCCCACCCGCCGAATCCCGACCACCAATGCCATGGCCAGAACGAACAGACCCGCCTTGACGGCCACCAGTGCCGCGCCCGTCGGAGAAGCTTTGAAGAGTTGGTATGTCGCGAGGTCGTAAAGCCAGGAGTGATTCACCCAGAGCCGGTCCGCCCCGGTGAAACTCAGTGGGTCTTTCCCGAACGAGTATTCTCCGGACGCGACGATCCGTCCGATTCCCAAGTGTAACCACGTGTCGGAATTTCGAGCGGTAAACGACCCCAGAAGGAACGTCGCGAGGCCAACGAATAAGACCATGGCCAGGTCTGCGATACCGAACCAGTCGGGCCAGCTTGCCAATACCGGTGGACTCGGGGCGGGAACATTCGTCGCAGCGATTTCCGAGCCGGTCGCATCCGTTGGAGACGGCGGCGGCGGGGGGTCCGTTGGAGGCGGGGGGGGGACATTCAGTTTCACTACGAACCTCACGAAGGATGAATGATGGCAATTTATCTGTCTAACGGAGTCCCGATCAGGCGTGGAATCCCCAAACCGCCCGAACCGGCCGGGATTGGTTTATCTATTTTCCCCTTTCTGATCGTACGCTTCGCTGCGGAATAAGTTCGACGGCGGCCTTCACCCATTCGGGCTTGTCACGCCCGGCAGAATCCGCTCCAATCCGTGGCCGCGGACCTTCCGCCCGCACGGACGCGGCCCGAAATGACCCCCGAGCCTTCGCCCCCACCGCCGTTGCTCATTCCCCGGCTCGTTCGCCTGGACGTTCCGCTGGCTGCGGCCGCACCGATGGAACCGGCGACCCCGTCGGCAAATCCCCCTTCTTATAAAGACGAACTCGCCCGCCTCTACCTCTGGCAACGGGCGTTGGAAGACCGACAAGTTTCGCTCGACCAACGGGCCGCGGAGATCGACGCACGGCTCGGGCAGGTGGTCGAAGACACCAAGGAACTCGAAGATGAGGTCCGCCGGGCGGTGGCGGAGGAAGGGCGGCTCCGCACCGAGGCCGACCGACTCGACCGGGTCCGGGCCGACGTCGAAACCCGTCAGGCGACCCTGGCCGACGCCGCGGCGGTGGCCGACGCCCAGCAGGCCCGTCTCGCCGTTCTCAAGTCTCGCATCGACCGCCAGCAATACGACCTCCATAACGAGGCCAAGGCATTGGCCGAGGACCGGGCCCGGCTCGATACTGCCCGGGATGAACTCGATGTAAAACTCCGGGAAGCCGAGCGGCTTCGGACCGAACTCGGAGACCTGAAGGGGACAGCCGAAGCCGAGCGGCTGACGCTGGGCGAACGGCAGTCGCTGCTCGAAGTCGAGTTGTCGGAGCTGCGCCGGCAACGGGAGCAGTCTGCGGCGGATCAGGCCCGGCTGGCCGAGTGGGAACGGGCCCTGGACGCGCGGGCGGCCGAGGCCGCCGAGCAGGCAGCCGTCCTCAAAGCACGCGCAAAGCAAGTGTTCGAACTTCAGGAGCGGCTCGAGGCCGATCGCTCGGCCGTGCGGGAACGGGAGGCGGCCCTGACCGACGCCGACGGATCGCGGGTTTCGTTGCAGGAGCAACTCCGCCGCCGCGCCGAAGAGTTGTCAGGTCGGGCACGGCAGTTCGACGACCAGTTCCGCCGCCTCGCCGACGAACGTGCGGACGTGGATCGCTTGCGGGCCGAACTCGACGCCGACCGCGTGCGCGTTTCGGACGAGCTGCTTGCCAAGGAAAAGGCTGCCGAGGACCGGCAGACGTCGTTGACGCTCAAGGCGGCCGAGTTGAACGACCGGGAAGAAGCCCTCGCCCGGCAAGTCGGCCGGCTCCGCGAGGTCGGTGCGGCCGTCGCCGCGGAGCGGAAAGCGTTAGCCGACGTGAAACGGGCATGGACCGCCGACCGCGATGGCCTGGTTCACCTCCGGAACCACTCGACTGCGGAACTCGACGACCTCCGCCGTCAGGCCCCCGAACTGCACCGCCAGGCGTCTGCCACGCTCGAGCAACTCGCGGCCGCCCGGGACGTGTTGAAGGGCCAGCTTGCCGAACTGCACGCGTTCGTCGGACAAAGCCGGGCCGAACTCGATGCCGCCCGAACTGACCTGCGGCAGCAGGAACAACTCCTGGCGAAGGCCCGTGACGAGCACCGCCTCGCCGTCTCCGAATTCCGCCAACAAGTCCTCGAATGGCAGGCGAAAATCGGCGATTCAAAGTCCGCATTGGCTCTCGGAGAAGGCCGGCTTAACGACTCGAAATCAGTCGTCGATGCCGCCGCCCGGCAGACGGAACAAGCCACACGCGAACTCATGCGTGAACGGGAATTGCTCCGGGAAGAGCGGACCAAAGTCGAGGTGCGGCGGACCGAAGTCGAGCGGCACCTCGGGGACATGCGGGAGTGGTACCGCCGGAAACTCCGCGAACTCGCCGCCGCGAAGGCCGAACTGGCCGATTCGCCCGCCAATCCCGCCCTGAACGTTTCACTGCCCGAACCGGGTGACCGGCAACTGGGCGACCTGCTCCGTTCACTCGACCTGATAGACGCGGAGACGTTGCAAACCCTCTGGGCCGAAGCCCGCCGGCAACGCCGCACACTCCGGCAGGTGCTCCTCTCCAGCGGTTCCGTCACTCTGTATCAACTCGCACTCATCGAAGCGGGCAACCTCGACGGCCTCGCCCTCGACCGGTTCCGTGTCATCGATCGACTCCGGGCGACGCCACGCGAAACGGTCTACCGCGTCTTCGACCCACTCCGGGCCAGTGAACCGGGTCGCGGCCTCGTCGTCCTCCGCGTCCTCTCGGACTCGGAAATGCAGGACGCAGTTCATCCGGACGAGTACCGGCAGCGGTTCGCCCTGCTCGCAGCCGGAGCCGATCCGCACTTGTTGAACGTACTCGAGGTGCTCGACGTGAACGGTCGGGCGGCGGCAGTGGTCGAGTGGGCCGCAGGCCTACACGGCGGGGATTGGCCCGCCGTTTCTCCGGGCGTCTGGCTCCGCCTCGTCGCCGCGTCCGCTCAGGGCCTCGCCGCGTTGCACCGGATCGGCCTGGCCCACGGCCGGCTCGCGTCCGACGCCGTCCTGCTCACGCCCGCCGGCAACGTCAAACTCCAAGACGGCGGACTGCCCGATTGGCTGGCCGGAACGGCCAAGGGCCAATCTGAAGCAGCCGATTTGCGCATGCTCGGCCAACTTGCCCACGGTTGGGCTCTGCGACCGCCCGCAGATCTTCGCCGGGGGAAAAAGGGGAAACCCTTCCCCGATGCCCTCCTGGCCATCGCCCGCCGACTGGAGGCCGACGCCGGCTCGCCGATGGCGGACGAGGTCGAATCCGGCCCAAGCTATCGCACCGCCGAAGACCTCGTCGCCGATCTGCACCGCCTCTTCCAGGCCTACCCCTGCCCGGCCGAGGACTGGCACGCCCTTCTCGAATTCGCCGCCGACCATCTCGGCGGCCATTCCGAACTGCGAAAAGCCGGATAGCGGAGCCAGTGCGCCTACTTTTTGAGGGCAATTCGTAGGTGTTCGGGAACTCCTTTTTCTGGAAGTTCTATCGCCCGTCACGCAGTCCAGTCGTTGACCGGAATTGCAACTCACGCCCCGATATTCCCATGCCATCATCTGATTATTGAGGTCCCGTTTCGCAGCCAATATCAATACGTTCCAATCTCCATATCTGTCTTTGTGCTGGTGGTATTGCCCATTACAGAGGTTATTTGCATTCGTCTGCGATCTTCTTGTAAATTTCTTCGGCTTGATCGAATGCTTTTTTCGCGGCGGCGCGTTCGCCCGGTGCGATGTTGTTTTGACGCACCCGCCAGAGTTGCTCGATCGTTCCCCGGCACCACAGGGCGCTCTCCTTCGACGCCCGGATCGGTTTGCCGCCGACGAGGACATTGACCGGGTTCGTGTGCAATTGCGGGAAGCAGCGGAGGGCCACCCAACTACTTTTCTTGACCGGAATCGTGAACTCGATGTTATGCAGTTTGCCGTCCGCGGGCACTACTTTCGCCGCGAGGACCTCGCCGTTAACGACGACTTCGACGCTCCGGGTGTCGGCGTCGCGGACCCGGCCGCCAACGGATGTTCCGAGGACAGGGCTGCGTGCAAAAGCGACGGTGGCTTTGACGGTCGTGGTGTCCGGGGCTTTCAACACCACGTCCTCCGTGCCGGGCGTTTTTCCGCCGACAGTGAAGTTCAGGGCCTGGGCATAGCCGTCCGAGACGTACGACCGGCCCTCAGCCAAACCCTTGCACCAGGCGGCGAAATCGATCGCCGTCACGTGGCCCAGTTGCACGTAGACCCGCCCCTGCCCGACCCGACCGCCGGAGATACAGGGGAAATCGGTTTCGCCGGAGACCTTCAGCGGAAACCCGCAGTTCAGAAGGTGGTACCAGCAGTTCCACTCCGGCACTCGTTCCGTATCCATGGCAGAAATGAAGTCGCACACACCGAGGGCCGTGCTGACGCAGATCTCTTGAGCCCCAATTCCGTTCATTTCCGGAATCACCAGATTGGGAAGAACCTTCCGAGCCCGGTCGGTG
>DASXPC010000335.1:0-36209 GCA_036493815.1 Fimbriiglobus sp.
ACCCCCGACACCTTCCTCCGACATCTGATCCGCCGGCTCCGCGCCCGAGGCGTCTCGCCCGGGGTGGAATACGGGTGGGTGGCGTGGTGCCCCGTCGCCGCGTGACGGAGCGAATAATAGGGGTTGATCAACAGGCTGCTAATCAAAGCGGAAAGGAATTTCGAAGCGTGAACTTTTCGATCCGACCCGTTTTGGCTGAAAAGGAAATGGGTCCGGAATTCAAGATCCATTGCTCGGTGCGAAGCGTAAGTTGACAATATTCGATACCAGTAAATAATTGGAGATTATTTTCCAGTCGATTTGACAGGAGCCAACTAAAAACCTAGGATCGCCGTTCGGCACATACATTCACTAGCAAAAAGGAGATGTACGATGAAAATGACGATTAAGACTAAGCTCAGCATGGCTGCGAGTTTCACTATTCTTTGTTGTACTCTTATGCAAATGGGCTACTCAGAAGATACATATTTTTGCTCAAAGGATGCTACTTGTCAAAGTTATCATTTCCCATGTGCCGTTGGTGGCAATTGTGGGTCAACGGACACTACACCTGCACAGGGATGTTTGGTGGGCACATCTTCCCCCTGTCCCGTTCTAGACTGGGAAACTTTTTGTAACGCCAAGTGTTCCATTTCCCAAGCTAAATGTGATTTTGGCGTACCTGTTTGTGGTAACCCAAAGTAAACATGTAGAATTAGCATACAAAAGAATCGGATGTAATAACGCCAAATGAGTGTTAAAATGAGATTAATTTTTTTTCATTGCATGTCAATACTGGCATGCTTAGCATTTGTATTATTCGAGCCATTCGCAAAGGGCGATAATTCGACGGATCTTTTGGCAATAGCCCGGGCTCGCCAACATGCAGCTTGTGCGGCAATCCGCACACTGAGTACGGATGTCGACATTAATATAATATTTCCAGAAAAGAAACTCTGGATAAGCGGCAAATACTGGCGTTCGTTCGACACTGTCCGAATCGAGGAATACCCCCCTGGAACGAACAACATTGAAAATCATTTGTTAAAAAATGGCGAATTACGGGGCGTTGGGAAGCATCGCCTTTCGAATGGCCACTTTGATCGTTGCGGCGCCTCAAGAGTTTCCGGAGCACAAATGCCTGCAATGTGCGACGTTTGGGGCGAAATGATGCTTCACTTTTACGATTCGACATTTACACGTTACGATTACAGCCGTTTTCTTAATCTTTCCAAGCGCACGCCGAAAGCCGCGCGGGAGAAACTCGACGGCTTCGACTGCGTACGTGTGACGATGAGCTTTTCCGCCGAGAACGGCGATTTTACTTACACGTTCTGGCACGATATTGCCCGCAATTACCTCATTCGCAAAATGGCGATGTCCTACGTCACCGGTAAGTATGCCACGAACACCGAATCTGAAATACACGAATTTCGGGAGTTGGCACCTGGCGTATTCGTCCCAGTCAACCGTCGGCTGAGGGTATTTGAGGTAGACAAACTCACTCAAGAGATTGTAACCACACTTTCGAATGTCAAAGTCAATACTATTATTGCAGATGAAACATTGACTCTTCCTTTTGTCCCCAGCGGCACGGTACTTCACGACAGAATCGACGGAACTCGCTATCCCATTGATGCGAACTGGAAACCGATCGGCCCCAGAGTTTCTGATCCGATCGTTCAACGTGTCTCAAAAGCATCCGAACCCGGCACTGAATACCGTGCTCAATCGGAGGAGGAACCGGGCTCGCGGTTGTGGTGGCTGGTACCGGTTTCCGCGGCCGTCTTGTCCGCGGCCGTCATCATCGGGTTCTATCGACGGCGACAATCACGAAGGGAACAGTTGGATGACTCATGAAACGGGGATATTCGCATGTCGAGAAAGACTATTACTTTACTGATTTTCACTGCGGCCGTTGCAGGTTTGTTGAGTGTCGGCTTTCGCTTCGCTTGGAATCGTTGGTACCGGCCGAGACCTGTTTTTGAATACCCCCGAGTTCTCGACCTGGGGCCGCACGACCGGGGGGAAACCGTTGTCGCTCGTTTTTCTTTTCGGAATGCCGGAAACCGCGAGTTGGTCGTCGATCAGTTTACGACGAGCTGCAGTTGTGCCGGAGTTGAACGGGACGTCGATGGAAAGCCCGTGCGGGTGGTGTCCGTTATCGTCGCCCCCGGGGCAACTGCGGAACTTTTCGTCCGCATGTCCGTCGGCGCCGCCGTCGGCGGCTACCAGTGGGTCCAACTATTCTTTCGCAGCAACGACCCGTCCAATCCCGTCGGCCAGATTGATATTACCGTGCCGCTCGTCACGGGAGGCCTCTTCGCTTCCCCCGGTGCCGTGGTGTTCGGTCAAATACCCGTGGGAAAACCGGCCTCGCGAATCGTGGACCTATACGACGCCGGAGCCCTCAGCCGACGCGTTGCGGGGGCGCGCAGTCTCCAACCCGACAGCGTCAGCGTGAGAGTCTTGCCCCTCGCCCCGGGAGAAGCGGAAACGGTCGAAGGTGCCGAACGAATGTTGATAGCCCGACTCGAGGTGACGGCTCGAACTGAGAATGCGGTACCGTTGGACGGGGAAGTGGTAGTCGACTTGGTAGACGACCGGCGGAACCCGTGCCGCATCCCGATCACGGGTGAGGTCATATCTGGCGTCCGGTGCTGGCCGAGGGCGGTCACCCTGCCGCGCCGCATTGGTGACCGGACCGTTTATCGTGGAGAAATCCTCGTCCAAAGTCGGGACGAATCGCCTATAGAGATTCGACTCGTCTCAGCCCCCACATGGCTTAAAGTCGATATCCGTGAAGCGGTCGGCAACATGAGTCAACGAACCATCGCCGTGGAAGGCAAGCCCGATCCCGCTTCACCCCGGCCGAAGACTCCGCCGACCGTACGTCTGGGAGTCCGGTCCGGTGATGGTGGCGAGGAAATCCTTGTCGTCCCCGTCACGATCGCCGAGGCTCCGACATGATTCCTGGGCCAAATCCGCGTCGCGGCTTCAGTCTCGTTGAAGTCCTCGTGGTCATCGGACTCATTGGGCTTCTGGTCGGGCTCCTTCTTCCGGCCGTGCAAGCCGTGAGGGAGTCGGCGGCGCGAACCGATTGCACGAACAACATGCACCAGATCGGGCTGGCCTGCCACAGCTACCACGACCGGCGGGGTAAACTCCCGAATTCTCAAGAAATCGTCCATGTGGATTTGAAGCCATACCTCGTCACCTGGGAAGTTACGCTCCTTCCCGACATCGAGCAAAACGCCTTATGGCAACAGGCACTTGACGCATTCCGTACCGGACCGATCGGATACCAGAATCCGCCCCACTTCGGTCTGACAACCGTGGTCAAAACGTACATTTGCGCGTCGGACGGTCGATTGCGCTCGCCCCTCACCGACGACCAGGGCTTCACGGCCGCGTACGATTCGTACGTCGGGGTGAGCGGCGGGACGAAGAACGATGGCAGCTTTCTCTTTGCCCAAGCCGTGCGCCTCCGCGACATTACGGACGGGACCAGCCAGACGCTCCTGCTCGGCGAGCGGCCCCCTCCGGGCCGGTTGCTCGCGGGCAGTTGGTATACGCACGATATCGCGGACCCTTCCTGGATGTTGGACGTCTACTCTGTGGGCGGGCGACGGGGGGCGATGCCCGTCGCCTGGCCCTTTGACGTCGGCGGGTGCCACGGGCCGTTTCATTTTGGGCCGGGTCGGATCGAGAACCCGTGCGATTGCAGTCATTTCTGGAGCCTGCACCCCGGCGGCGCGAATTTCCTCTTCGCGGATGGTTCGATCCACTTCCTCCGCTATTCGGCGAGTTCCGTCATGGTACCCCTGGCGACCCGAGCCGGCGGCGAGAACGTGACCATCCCGGACTGAGCTCACATTCTTGGTCGGTGCATGCCCCGTCCATTGGCTCTTCACCGCGCATGATCTCGGCCGAATTCAATTCCACCGATTGCGAGGCGTGCGACTTGGGCGATCATGCCAGCAACTTCTTCACCACGTTCCCGTGCACGTCGGTCAGGCGGAACGGGCGGCCCTGGAACTTGAAGGTCAGCTTCGTGTGGTCGAAGCCGAGGAGGTGGAGGAGGGTGGCGTGGAGGTCGTGGACGTGGACGCGGTCTTCGACGGCGTTGAAGCCGAGGTCGTCGGTGGCGCCGAGGGTGAGGCCGGGCTTGACGCCGCCGCCGGCGAACCACATTGAGAAGGCGTTAGGGTGGTGGTCCCGGCCGTCGTTGCCGCCCTGCACCATCGGCGTGCGGCCGAATTCGCCGCCCCAGATGACGAGCGTGTCGTTCAGTAATCCGCGTCGTTTCAGGTCCGTCACGAGGGCCGCACAGGCGCGGTCGGTTGCCGCACAATTCAGTTTCAGGTCTTTCACCAGGTTGCCGTGCTGGTCCCAGCGTTCGTCCATGATCTGCACGAACCGCACGCCCTTCTCGACCATTCGCCGGGCGAGCAGGCAGGCGTTCGCGAACGACGGCTTGCCCGGCTCGGCGCCGTAGAGGGCGAGCGTCTCCTTCGTCTCCTTGGCGAGGTCCATGACTTCCGGCGCGGTCGCCTGCATCCGCCCGGCCATTTCGT
The DNA here is from genome assembly GCA_036493815.1 of Fimbriiglobus sp. GTDB lineage: Bacteria > Planctomycetota > Planctomycetia > Gemmatales > Gemmataceae > DASXPC01. The sequence goes on from DASXPC010000335.1 coordinate 4,557, forward strand.
AGCTGGCGATGCGCGTCACGATTTCCGGGTCGCCGGTCTCGTCGAGGCGGAGCTTATTGAGCCGGTTCACCGCAGCGAGGGCGTCGGCCGTCTGCTCGGGCGAGGTGCCCTTTGGGTTCGACAGGTAGAGCACCGGATCGCCGCCGACGCGGAACTGAACGCCCTGGTAAACGGTGGGCAGGAAGCCGCTGCCCCAACTGGCATTGCCGGAGCTCGGTCCCTTTTTGCCGGTGCTGAAGACGATGAACCCGGGGAGGTCTTTGGCTTCGGAGCCGAGGCCGTAGAGGGTCCAGGCGCCGAACCCGGGCCGGCCGAACTGCTGGGCGCCCGTGCTCATCAGGAGTTGGGCCGGGGCGTGGTTGAAGGCGTCGGTCGTCATCGACTTCACAATGGCAATGTCGTCGACGATTTTGGCGGTCTGCGGAAGGATTTCGGAAAGCTCGGCCCCGCACTGGCCGTATTTGGCGAACTTGAACTTCGGCCCGAGCAGTTTCGAGTTCGGGTTGATGAACGCGGCCCGATAGCCGTTCAATAATTCCTTCGGTGGCAGCTTGCCGTCCATCTCGGCGAGCTTCGGCTTGTAATCGAACAGTTCGGGCTGGCTCGGCGCCCCGGCCATGAACAGGTAGATGACGCGCTTGGCCTTCGCAGCAAAGTGCGGCTGCCTGGGGGCGAGCCCTTCCGCCCGCCCCTCGTCGGCGAGGAGGGTGGACAGCGCCGCCGCCCCGACGCCGAGACCGCACTGCTGGAGGAACCAGCGGCGGGCGATGGTGGTAGAAGAACCGGTCACGATTACTTCTCCTTGATCTCGCGAAGGAAAATGCTCCGCAATTCCAGTCTTTCGGCCGCGGCGAACGCCACCGGACCCGTGTCGGGCACTTCCCCCGACTTGCCCTTCGGCCGGCCGTTGACGGATTGCGACACGCCGTCCTTACCGACAGTCATGACAACCCGGTTCCAGTTCCCCCGGCCGTCCACGTCCGCGTTCGCGAAGCTGTAGGTCCGGTTCGTCCCGAGTCGGACCGACCATTCGGCCTTCGATTTAGCCGGCATCCGGCAGTCGAACAACAACTCGCACGGCCCGAACTTCTTCTCCGTTGCCAACTCCGCCTTGCCGGCCGCTTTCACAACCCCGTCGTTCACCTTCCAAGCGTCCTTCCCCGTCCTCCACCCCGTCAAATCGAGCCCATCGAACAGCGACACGTATCCCTCGTCCACCTTCGCACACTCCTCCGGCTTCGGGTTCGTGCTCGGTAGTTCCTTGATGGAGAGGTTCTTGAAGTGGCATTCCGCCCCTTCGCTCTCCAACGCCAGATAGCCCTTTCGCGGGTTGCACTTCGAGACGCCGGAGACTTCTTTGCCGTTGACTTCGAGTTTGATGACGCCGTCGTTGGCGGTGACCTTGTAGTGGTTCCACTCGCCGCCGCCTTTGGCGCGGTTTTCGCTCGGCAGGCAGCGTTCCCAACCGGACGGGTGTGGCCGGTCGGGCGTGCAGTGCGCCCCCCAGATGCTGAACAGGTCGCCGTGGCTCGACGCGGTTACTCGACCTTCCTTGTCCTTGTAGGTGAGGTTGACGAGCACCTGTACCTCGATGCCGCGGGTGTACCCGGTGCCGACGGCCGGGAGGGGATCGCCCCAGACGAAGATGCCCGAGTTGCCGACTTCTTTTTTGTTGACGTGCATCCAGTCGACTTCGAGGACGAAGTTCTCGTACTGTTTGGCGGTACGAAGATACCCGGTCGGCCGGCCGGTGGTAATGACTTCCTCGCCCTTTACGAAGAACGTGCTCGGAGCGCAGTTGACGTTGACCCAACCGGAGAGGTCTTTGCCATTGAACATCGGCACGAAGCCGGCGTCGGCGGCAAATGCCGGGACGGCCACGAGGGCCAGAGACACGCCTAAGATGTAACGGGACATAATCACTCCTTGGAAATTGTTTCGTCCAGGTTGAGGAGCACCCGCGCCACCGCCGCCCAGGCGGCTTCGGGCGTGGCCTTCTCCCGGGCCAGTTCCTTCTTCAACAACTCCGCCAGCACCGCCGCCTCTTTTTCCGTCGGTGTTCGAGCCACGCAGAGCCGGAATGCGTATCGAATCTTCTCCGCTTCGGTCGCCCCTCCTTCCGCTAACACTCTCCTGCCCATCGCCGCGGCGCACTCGGCGAACACCGGCTCGTTCATCATCGTGAGGGCCTGCAACGGGGTGTTCGACCGCGACCTCGCGACGCAGGCGAAGTCGCCGGTGGGGGCGTCGAAGGCTTGCAAAGGCGGATAAGGAACGCTGCGGAACTTGAAGACGTACATGCTGCGCCGGTAGCGGTCGGGCCCGGTCGATTCGGGCCAGACTTTCGGCCCGTAACTGGCCGGGGGAAGCATGAGGAAGGCGGGGACTGGGGGGTAGACGCTGGGGCCGCCCACTTTCGGGTCGAGCAGTCCGCTGGCGGACAAGGCGATGTCGCGGACGATTTCCGCGTCCGCCCGCACGCGGGGGCCGCGGGCGAGGAGGCGGTTGGCCGGGTCTTTGGCGAGGAGTTCGGGCGTCAAGTTGGACGACTGGCGGTACGTTGCCGAGGTCACGATCCGACGATGGAGTTTTTTGACGGACCAATCCTGCATGAATTCGACGGCCAGCCAATCGAGCAGTTGCGGGTTCGAAGGTTCGGCCGACTGGGTGCCGAGGTCTTCCGGCGTGGCCACGATTCCGGTGCCGAAATACGCCTGCCAGACGCGGTTGACGAACGCCCGAGCCGTGGTCGGAGATTTCTTATCGACGAGCCACTCGGCAAGCCCGAGCCGGTTCGGCGGGGCGTTTTTCGGCATCGGATGGAGGAAGGCGGGCACGCCGCCGCGAACTTCCTCGGCCGGTTTGAGAAAGTCTCCCCGTTGCAGCACGTGTGTTTTCCGCGAATCGGTCCGCTCGCCCAGGGCCAATTGCGTGGCCCCTTCCGGATGTTGTTTCCATACGGCATCGATCTTCGCGTTGGCCTCCTTCCATTCGGCAATGGTCGTCCGCCAGTGGGAAAACAGGGCGGCCCGTTGCGCGGCGGACCGTTTCCCGGCCGGTACGTTCAGAACCGCCCGGACCGTTGTCGGTACCGCGTCGGGTTCGGGATTCGCAGCCGACGTGACCGAGAGCCGAAAGCGTCCGAGGTTGCAATTCTGGTTGTCGTCACTGTTCCAGCCGCCGCCGTTTTGCTTCAGGACGACGGTCAGGATCGTCCCGCTGGGGTCGCCTTTTATCGGTTTGTCGGGGAAGAAGTAGGCCGTTCGGGGTCGATTCCGCCGCCCCGGGTCGACGTCGTGGCCCCAGGCGGTATCGCCCTTCCCGTCGATGGCAAATGCCGCGGGGCCGATCAGCCGTTTGGCATTGTTCCCTTTGTTGAAGTAGTACTTCTTGATCGGCGTCGGGGCGATTTCGGCATCCGACGCCGCACGCACGAATTTCACCTTCTCGGCCTTTTTCTTTCCGTTCCGGGGACGCACCTCCACTTCGAACTCGGAGAGTGCCCCGGTCCCTTCAACGGAGCGGCCCGGACCGCCGCGGGGAAGGTTCGGGTCGTTCATCAGTTCGAGCCGGAAAGCGGAAATCGATTTCAGGTTCGTTTCCCAGGTCAACTTCACCCCGTGTGAAGTCGGGGCGTATCCCAGGGCCAGGAAAGACCCGTCGGTCTGGGGCAAATACTTTTCGCCGCCGGTGGAGAGGTCGTCGACCGCCGGCCGCATCACGGTCCAATCGACGGGCTTGGGCAGCCCCGCTTCCCAGTCCGTCAACTTCTTTTCCCAGTCGGGCATCTCGTGTTTCAATTCGTCTTCGATTGCCCGGATCTGCCGAAAGATATCGGCCCGCTTCTTCTGCTCGGCCGGTGTATAGACCGTCACGTTCTTCTCGTCCGCGTTGTTCAGGAACGCGAACAACCGGTAGTATTCCGTCTGGGTCAGCGGATCGAACTTGTGCGAGTGGCACTGGGCACACTGGATCGTCAGGCCGAGAACGCCCTTGCCGATCGCGTCCATCCGGTCGAACATCGCTTCCATCCGAAACTGCTCCGGTTCGATACCCCCTTCTTCGTTAATCATCGAGTTGCGTAAAAACCCCGTGGCGACAATCTGATTCTGCGTCGCGTTCGGCAACAGGTCGCCGGCGATCTGTTCGATCACGAAACGGTCGTACGGTAAATCTTTGTTGAAGGCGTTGATGACCCAGTCGCGGTAAAACCAGACGAATCGCGGTTTATCCTTCTCGAAACCGTCGCTGTCGGCGTACCGGGCGGCGTCGAGCCAGAGCCGGCCCCATCGCTCGCCGTAATGCGGCGAGGCGAGCAACTGATCGACCAGTTTCTCGTACGCTTCCGGTGCCGCGTCCGCCAGGAATTCGTCCACCTGTTTCGGGCTTGGCGGCAGGCCGATCAGGTCGAGATAAAGTCTGCGACAGAGGGCGACCTTGTCGGCCTCGGGTGAAGGGTGCAACCCCTCCTTCTCCAACCGGGCACGAACGAACGTATCGAGGGGCGTGCCGCGTACCGCGTAACGGCCCTTCAGCTTGGGAACGGGAGGGCGAATCGGAGCGATGAAGGCCCAGTGGCGGGCCGCGGCTTCATTCGCCAGCGAATCGGGCCACTTTGCCCCGGCTGCGATCCAGGCTTTCAACGCCACGATTTCCCCGGCCGTGAGCTTCGCCCCCTTCGGCGGCATCGCTTCCGTCGCGTCCGAACTCGTCACCCTGCGAAAAACCTCACTCGCCTCCGGCTTCCCCGGCACAATTCCCGCGGCGCCCGATTCCCCTCCCTTGTATGCCCGGCTCCGCACGTCGAGTCGCAGGCCGCTCGTCCCCTTCCTCCCGTCGTGGCACGAATAACACTTCGCCTTCAATACCGGCAACAAGTCCTTCTCGAAGGCAACCGCCTTCGGGTCGCCGTCCGCAAGGGCTAGGGCGGGAAATCCCAACAGTAAGATGAAGGACAAGAATCGTGTCATGGGACGGGTCGGTGGGAGGGTCGGACCTCGAATACTATAACCGAAATACGACGGCAAAACGACGGGAGGAATTGCTTGTTTCCAGTCGACCGGTTCCGATTCTGCCCCGGATGCGGATCCGCCCGACCCGCAGCGGAGGTGGGGACGAACCCGTTGCGGTGTCGTGATTGTTCGTTTTCGTTCTTCTTCAACCCCACGGTCGCCGCGGGGGCTTTCCTGTTCGACGCGGCCGACCGCGCACTATTCATTCGCCGGGCGAACGACCCGGCGAAAGGATCGCTCGCGATTCCCGGCGGGTTTATCGACGTCGGCGAAACGCTCGAATCGGGATTGAGGCGGGAAATCGAGGAAGAAGTCGGGTTGGCCGTTGCGGAATTGCAATACGTTTGTTCGGACATCAACGACTATATCTATGACGGGGTAACCTATCCGGTGGTGGATTGCATTTTTACCGGACGGGTGACGGATCCGAATGCCGCCCGGTCGCTCGACGGCGTGGCCGGGATCGAGTGGTGTATGCTTCGCGATGTTCGGGAAGACGACTTGGCATTCGCTTCGATTCGCGCAGGCCGGCGGGCGTTACTTCGCGAACAGAGCGGCCAGCACGGCCACCAGGGCCACCGCACCGCCTAAGACGCCCACGATCACCCACACCGTCGAATCTTTTTTAACCTCGGGTTCTTCAGTCGCTTCCTCTTCTTCGACGTCCTTGTTCAACCCGGCCCCGAGCGTCACCCATTGGTTCACCGGCAGCCAAGGGCTGAGCGCGGCCACCACTTCGTTGGTGTTCTGATACCGCTCGTGCGGGTCCTTCGCGGTCATTTTCTGGACGATGTGGTCGAGGTCGCGAGGGACGTTGGGCTGAACCAGCGACGGCCGGGGCACGCCGCGAATCTGCCGGGCCGCCATTTTCTCCGCCGCGCTGCCGGGGAACGGGGACTGGGCGGTGAGCAGATAGTAAAGTGTGGAACCCAGGCTGTAGATGTCGCTACGGGCGTCCTGGGCACAGCCCCAGGCCTGTTCCGGCGGCACGTGGTCGATCTCTTCCGCGAACTCTTTGGTGTTGATCCGCTTGGTCACCCGCTGCCAGGGGTTTTCCAGCATGTGGGTGAGGCCGAGGTCGAGAAGTTTGATTCCGCCGGTGGGGGTCAGGGCCAGATTGCCCGGCTTGACGTCGCGATGGAAGAATCCGTGGTCGTGGGCGTGCCGGAGGGCGACCGCGGCCTGGGCAATATACTGAGCGGCTTGATTGGCCTGCATCGGGCCCTTCTCGGCCACCACCTTGTCCAGCGTCGGCCCCGGCACATACTCCGTGGCCACGAAATGCGTCTCGTTCCAGACTCCCATGTCCAATACCCGGGCCACGTGGGCGTGGTCAACGCGGGCGGCCAATCGCACCTCCTTCGTAAACTCGCTCAAAATCGTATTGTCCGCCACCCGATCGGTCGGCAGAATCTTGATCGACACCTGTTTGTGGGAAGAGGTGTCTTCCGCCAGAAACACCATGCCGACGCGGTCCTGCCGAATGCCGTCGAGGATCGTGTACCGCCCCAGCCGAAACCCCTGCGTCTTCCCGGCCAGGAGTTGCATCGCTTGGAATTTCGTCAACACTTTTTTCCGCACGAACAGGGACGCGAGTTTGATCGGGTCGGTACGGGCTTGCTGGGTCGGATCGTTGTGCGCGAGAAATTCGTCCAATTCCGCCCTCTGAATCAAACCGCTTTTCGCAATGGCGGCGAGGAAGGGGGACCTGGTCAACGTCTTGGTGGCGGGCATCGGGGGTGCGTCCGGGGCGAGGCACGAATCCGGACAACTCTAGAGCGCGGACGACCGGGTGACGGTCGCATCGGATGCGAAAGTGTGCATTGTGGACGAATGGAAACGCGATCATTTCGCCCCGGACCGAAATGTGTTTCCGGGACGAAACTATTGTTGCTTTCAGGGCACCCAATCCATCTTGGCCGTAACGGCCAGGCAAAAGGCGGCGAGTAGATTGGCGGCGCGGTCGAGGTCATCCAGGTGCACCACCTCGACCGGGCTGTGCATGTACCGGTTAGGTATGCCGACAATACCGACCGCAACCCCTTCCCGGCTGATTTGCATCACGTTGCCGTCCGTGCCCGTGGCCCGCGGGGCGCCGCGGACCTGCACCGGGATGGCGTTCTCCTTGGCGACGGCTTCGAGCAGGTCGAACACTCTGGGGTTGATGTTCGGCCCGCGGAACAGGACCGGCCCGGCCCCGCACTTCACCGACCCGATCATTTTTTGATCCGTGCCGGGCGTGTCGGACGCGTGGCAGACGTCCACGGCAATGCCGACGGTCGGGTGGATCGAATAGGCGGACGTGGTGGCCCCGCGGAGGCCAATTTCCTCGCAGACGGTCGAGGCAGCGAAGACGCTGGCCGACAGTGGCTTTTCGTGCACCCGCCGCAGCGCCTCGGTCACCGTCCAGAGGCCGACCTTGTCGTCCATCGCCGGGCTGGCGGCCAGGCCGTTCCGCAAATCGCGGTACCCGAGTGCGAACGTCACCGGATCGCCGTGGCGGACGACCGATTCCGCCTCGGCTTTGTCCCCGGCCCCGATATCGAGCCAGACGTCGTGAAACTTCGGCACTTTTCCCCGTTCGTCTTCGGTCATCAGGTGAACGGCTTTGCGGGCCACGACGCCGGTGACGGGGCCGCCGGCGGTCCAGACGGTGAGGTACTGCCCGAGGAGGATTTGCATGTCCCAGCCGCCTATGGGCTGGATGTTAAGGAACCCCTCGGCGTCCACGTTCATGACCATGAGGCCGATCTGGTCGCAGTGCCCGGCGAGCATGACCCGCTGCTCGGCGGGGCCGCCCTCCGGGTGCAGGGCCGCGATCACGTTCCCGTGGCGGTCGGTTTTCACTTCGTCCGCGAACGCCGAGACGCGATTGCGGACGACGGCCTGAATGGGCTGCTCGAACCCGGACGGGCTCGGCGTTTCGAGGAGGGATTTCAGATACGCGTGGGCTTGGGGGTCCATGAAGTCCTCGGGATTTTCGGAACCGACAGTATATTGCCGGTATGTCCCCCCGCGACGCGTTTGAAGCCGGCGAACTGGAAGAAGCCTTGCGGTTGCAAACCGAAGCGGTGGACGACCGGCCGGACGACCCGGCGGCCCGGCTCTTCCTGTTCGAGCTGCTCGCGCTTTCCGGCCGCTTCATCGATGCCCGGGATCAATTGCTGGCGGTGGAAACGGACGACCCCGCCTGGCCCCGCGTCCGCCGCGGATTCCGTCGGCTGTTGCGGGCCGCCTACCGGCGCCAGCGGGGCCGCCGGCCCGAACTGTTCGCCGGGATCCCCCGCCACGCGGCCCGGCGATGGGCTGCCATTCGGGCGATAGGGCGCAACGACCCGGGTCGAGCTGTCAGACGGATCGACAAGGCAAATGCGGTCTCGCCGATAATCTCGGGGCACCTCGACGGCCGCGAATTCCTCGGCCTCCGCGATGCCGACGACCGGTTTGCGTCCGTCCTCGAAGTCCTCTTCAACGGCCGCTACACCTGGGTGCCGTTCGAACACCTCCGCCGAGCCACCCTCCGTCCCGCCCTCGGCCCGCTCGACGCCGCCTTCCGACCCGCACGGATCAAACTCGCCACCGGCGACGAGTTCGACGGCCACTTGCCGCTCGTCTATCCCGAATCCGAAATCCACGGCGGGGTCTTCGCCTGCGGGCAGGAAATCGATTACCTGGAATCGGACGACGGCCCGGCCCTGTGCATCGGCGCCCGCGTCCTCATGACCGGCGATGAGGAACTCCTGCTCGCGGACGCGAAGCAGTTGGACGTGCGGGCGGGATCGGTTGGCTAAACAAACGGCAACATATCACCCGCGCCAATGAATGATTTGCAGGCGGCAGAAAGTCGAGCCGAATCAACGTAGCACCTCATGATTCACCACAAAGATCTGATTCCACTCATCCATGATCCGCACAAACGCAATGTGGTTCCCGTCCGGCGAGACCACGCACGCCTCGGGCCGGGGCGGACCGTGGGACGGGTCGGTCAGGGGTCGAGTTCGCCCGGTTTTCGCATCCGTTACGCAGACGCTTCCCGCCATTGCATGGGCGATCCAATTCCCGTCCGGGCTCCAGGTGAAGGCCGAAGCGACGCCGGTCGGGTTTTGCGTCCGTTGAACCGGCCGGCCCCCGTTCGGCGACACGGTCCAAACTTGCACGATACCCGCATCGTCATTCATCAGGAATGCAATTTTGCTGCCGTCGGGGGAACTCCGCAACCAGTGGCGGGGACCTTGAAGGCCGGGGTGCTTGCGGTTCGCGGTGAAGGTCAGGCGGCGCTGTTCGGTTCCTTTCGGCGGTCGGGGCCGGAGCGTGTCGGTCCCTTGTAACGGACCGTCTTCGGACGGAACCGTGACGTCATCGGGCAGATCGGCGACGAAAACTTCAGAGAATACTTCCCCCCGTTCCGAGACGACCTGCCCCTGAAACGCCAGCCCCCGCTTCTGCCGCGTTCCATCCGGTCGCAGATACCCGGTCGAGCCGATCCAACTCTCTTCGAATGCTTTTGCTATCTCGTCCGTTCCCGGCCGGGGATCGGAAACGGTTCGCGTCGCAAGGACCGAGAAGTGCGACCCGTCGTGGTTGCGGGGATGAGTGCCGGGAACGACGACCGCGCGGCCGGGTACGGCCACGCCGACATTACGCTGATTCGGCTCGCCCCGACCTTCCGCCAACACGTGATCCTCGTAGGTGAACGCGACCCATTCCCCCACCGTGTCGAACGTGTGGACGTGCGACCCGCCGCGGAGGGCGCCCGCGGTGAAGGGCGGGGTGAGGTCGCGGGCGTCGAGGGGAACAGCCTCGCCCGGCCGGGCGGGATCGACGATCAAGCCCTGTCGATGCGTCGGCGAATAGGCCCAGTCGGCCGTCGGTCGCTCGGGGCCCCGGATGAAAACGACCCGGCCGGTCTTCGGGCAAACCGTAGCCACGCCGCACCGGGCCCCGTTCTTCGACTCGAAAAGGACCTGCACGTCCCGCGTCTCGACGTTCACCCGTTCTATCCGGCTCCCGTCGAACGACTCGCCCGCGGGGTCGGAACGGACGTCGTAGACGATCCACTGCCCGTCCGGGCTCCAAACGGCCGCGTTCGTGAGCACGTGCCCGTTCGGAGCGAAAGTGAGTTGTTTTTCGGACATGGCCGACGGACTTATACCTTTTTCAAAACGAGGTCCACCACCCAGCACCCGCGAACGTGGGGCGTCTCTTCGTGCCGGCAATGAGACAGGATTTCCTTGACGTCGCACCCCGCGTCTTCCAGTGCGTCGGCCAATATCGGCATCCGGTCGAATCGGTTATTTTCGTACATGGTCCGTGCCACGCCGACGGAACGGTCCGTCCGCCAACTCGGGTCGAAGTTCACGCGCAGTTTGGTCATGGCGAACAAGTCCCGAACGTAATCCGCATTGTGAAAGGCGGCCCGAATCTGCTCGTACGGGGGCAGTTCGCGGTAATACAGGAAGGAAATGATGCGGGCGACTTGTTGCCAGTGTACTTCGTCCCGGAACGGGCGATGGCGGGTGACCGAGTGGTCGCCCGTGTGCAGGCGGACGGCGTCCGATAGTTCGTTCCAGATTTCCGGCGACCCGTCCAGCCCGGGCAGGGATTCGGCCAGATGGGTGAGGGCCGCGGCCAGCTTGTGCCGGGGCGGGTCGTCGGCAAATATCTCGGCTTCTTCTATCAACCGCCGGCAGGCCCAAGGCAGGAACGGCCATTGCCGCCGCACGCACGCCGCCAAATACAACCGGGCGTGTCGGGTATTGTCGCTCGAACTATCGGCCCCGGGCAGCGGGTAGATGGACCGCAGCATGGCCACCGCGTCCGCCGACGCGAACCAGTCTTCGTCGGTCATCGTCTCTCCGATCCGGCGACGATCTCCAGTGACGGTATTACCCGACCCGGGTTGTCCCGTCAATCGTCGGCTCGGCTTCAACTGATCGAACCCTGGTCCCGCCATACCTTAATTTCATGACGACCGTTTTCGAACGCACCGTGCCCCCACCGCCGGTGTCTTACCGTACGCCGCTGACCGTGGGCGCACTGCGCCTGCCGGCCCGGTTTCACCTCGCGCCGCTCGCCGGATACACGAACCTGCCGTTCCGCCTGTCGATCCGCGAGATCGGCGGGGTCGGGCTTTGCACGACCGACCTGGTTAACGCCCGGGCGATCCTCGAAGGGTTGCGGAAGACGATGCAACTGCTCGCGACTGACCCGGCCGAGCGGCCGGTCGCGGTGCAGATTTTCGGCGGGAACGTATCGGAACTGGTCGAGGCCGCCCGGTTTCTGGAAGCCCGCGGGGCCGACTCCGTGGACATCAACATGGGCTGCCCGGTGCGGAAAGTGGTGAAGACCGGCGGCGGGTCGGCCCTCATGTGCGACACCACCGGGGCGACGGTGGCGCTGGTGCATGCAGTCGTGGACGCCGTGCGCATTCCGGTCACGGTCAAGATGCGGCTCGGGTGGGACGATACGCAACTCTCGGCCCCGTTCTTCGCCCGGGAGTTCGAACGGGCCGGCGTGGCGGCGGTGACGGTTCACGGCCGGACGCGCGAGCAGGGCTTCCACGGCGGCGTGAATCACGCGGGCATCCGGGCCGTCGTCGAAGCCGTGGATCGGATTCCGGTCTTCGGCAACGGCGACGTGCGGTCGATCGCCGACGCGGCCCGGATGATCGACGAGACCGGCTGCCACGGGATCGCACTGGGCCGCGGTGCCCTTGCGAACCCGTGGGTATTCCGCCAGCTCAGCCGGTGGGTGGAAACCGGCGACCCCGGGCCGCGGGCGAGTTACGCCGAGCGGATCGTATTCATGCGCTTGCACCTCCGCCGGCTGTGCGACTGGCGGGGCGCGGAGAAGCACGGCTGCGTCATGTTCCGCAAAGTGGCGGCGTGGTACGCGAAGGCCCTGCGATTGCCGAAGAAAACCCAGCACCGGTTGACGATGCTCAACGACTTGACGGAGTTCGAAGAGGTTCTTGCCCCGTTCGCCGAGGCCGGGCCGCCGGAGGGTTGGACCGAATGGGACGCCCAGTCGGCCGAAGTGCCCGTCCCCGCGGGGCCGATGGCGCACTGGTGAGGATCCCGATCTCGACGGAGCGGCGAAAATAATGCCGCCAAGAGTTACCGGAAAAAGCCGGTCGAAATGAACGCAAAACCCCGGCTTTCGCCGGGGTGAATAGGTCGAATTTCGACTCTCGTTATGCCCCCTCGTCCGTGGCCGCGAGGGCCGGGGCTTCGGGTTCGGGAGCCGGGGCTTCGGCGGACGCGGTCGCGTCGAACACCAGCCGCTTCTCCCCGTTCTCTTCGCCCACTTTGACCGTGAGCACGTCCCGTCCGGCGAATTCGCCCCGCAAGAGCGAATCGGCCAGGGTATCTTCGAGGTTCTGCTCGATCGCCCGCCGCAACGGCCGGGCACCGTATTCCGTGCTCGTCCCCTTCTCGATCAGGAAGTCCTTGGCCTCGTCGGTGACGGTCAGCGTCAGGCCCTTGTCCGTCAGCCGTTTGGCCACCTTGCTCAGTTCGAGGTCGACGATCTGCTTCAGGTCGGCCTTGTTCAACTGACGGAAGACGATGATGTCGTCCAGCCGGTTGAGGAACTCGGGCCGGAACACCTTTTCCATTTGCGCCTTCAGCGACTTCTGCATGTCGGCGTAGCCGACCTCTTCGTTCTTCTTGGCGTACCGGCCGAACACGTCGGTCAGGCTGCCGGAAGATACGATCGTCTCGGCCCCGACGTTCGTCGTCATGATGACGATCGAGTTGCGGAAGTCGACGGTTCGGCCGACGTTGTCGGTGAGCCGACCTTCTTCCATGATCTGCAACAGCACGTTCCAAACGTCCGGGTGGGCCTTCTCGATTTCGTCGAGGAGAACCACCGAGTACGGTTTGCGGCGGATTTTCTCGGTGAGCTGCCCGCCCTCTTCGTACCCGACGTAGCCGGGCGGGGCCCCGGTGAGCCGGGAGACGTTGTGCTTCTCCGAGTACTCGCTCATGTCGAGTTGGATGATGTTGTTTTCATCCCCGAACATGAACTTGGCGAGCTGCTTGGCGAGCAACGACTTCCCGACGCCGGTCGGGCCGGCGAAGATGAAGGTGCCGATCGGCCGCTTCGGGTCCTTCAACCCGGCCCGGCTCTTCCGCACGGCCTTGGCAATCGCCTTGATCGCCTCGTTCTGGCTGATGACGGTGTTGTGCAGTTCGTCTTCCATCTTCAGCAGGCGACGGGTCTCGTCTTCGCCCACCTTCTTCAGCGGCACGCCGGTCATCTTGGAAACGACCTCGGCCACCACTTCCTCGTCCACCACGCCGTCGGCCTCGGCGTTCGCCTTCTCCCGCCATTCCTTCAGCTTCCCGTCCTTCTGCTTTTTCAGTTTTTCCGCCTGGTCGCGGAGCGCAGCCGCCTTCTCGAAGTCCTGCTCGCTGACCGCGGACTCCTTCTCCTGATTCAGCCGCTCGATCTGATCGTCGAGTACTTTCAAATCCGGCGGCCGCGTCATCGCCTTCAAGCGAATCCGCGCCCCGGCTTCGTCGATCACGTCGATCGCCTTGTCCGGCAGACACCGGCCCGAAATGTACCGCTCGGACAACTCGACCGCCTGCTTCAGAGCCCCGTCGGTGATCTGAACCTTGTGGTGGGCTTCGTACCGGTCCCGCAGGCCTTTGAGAATTTCGACCGCCTCTTCCCGGCTCGGCGGGTTGACGATCACTTCCTGGAACCGGCGGGCGAGGGCCGCGTCCTTCTCGATGTACTTCCGGTATTCGTCGAGCGTGGTCGCCCCGATGCACTGGATTTCGCCGCGGGCGAGGGCGGGCTTGAGCACGTTCGAGGCGTCGATCGCCCCCTCGGCCCCGCCGGCTCCGACCAGCGTGTGCAATTCGTCGATGAACAGGATCGTAGTCTTGGCCCGGCGGACTTCGTTCATCACCGCCTTGATGCGTTCTTCGAACTGCCCGCGGTATTTGGTGCCGGCCACCATCATCGCGAGGTCGAGTACGACGATCCGGCGGTCGCGGAGAAGTTCCGGGACGTTTGTATCGACGATGAGCTGAGCCAGCCCTTCGACGATGGCCGTCTTGCCCACCCCGGCCTCGCCGAGCAGCACCGGATTGTTCTTGGTGCGGCGTGACAGCACCTGAATGACCCGCTCGATCTCGTTGGCCCGGCCGATGACCGGATCGAGCTTGCCCTGGCGGGCGAGTTCGGTGAGGTCGCGGCCGAAGCTGTCCAAGGCCGGAGTCTTGGACTTCGACTTCCCGCCCCGTTCGGTCTTTTCGGAGGATCCGCCACCGGGCTCGTTTTCGGTCGGCATCGGATTGTGTCCCAGGAGGTTCAAGACTTCTTCGCGGACGTCTTCCAGTTTCAAACCCAGGTTCATCAGAACCTGAGCGGCAACGCCTTCCTGTTCCCTTAAGAGGCCCAACAGGAGGTGTTCGGTTCCCACATAATTGTGATTGAGGTTGCGGGCCTCTTCCACGGAGTATTCGATGACCTTCTTCGCCCGCGGCGTGTGGGGCAGGCGGCCCATGACCACCTGATCCCCACCCGGACCAGGCTGAACGATTCGTTCCACTTCGAGGCGGACTCTGCGGAGGTCGATGTCCAGGTTTTTCAGCACGTTGGCCGCAACCCCGGACCCTTCCTTGACGAGGCCGAGCAGGACGTGCTCGGTGCCGATGTATTCGTGATTGAACCGCTGCGCCTCCTGGTTGGCGAGCTGCATTACTTTGCGGGCGCGGTCGGTAAAGCGTTCGTACATCGCGAACCGTCTCTTGGGTTTGACTGCCCCGGCGACAAATGGATTCCGGGGACTCCTCTCCTCACATCATAGGGCGCTGACGCGGCGGGGGTCAGTCGCTCGGGCCGGGTCGCGGGGGAAACTGCGAGATTCTAGGCGTGGAACGCACGGGAATCAAGCGAGGACGTTGCCGTCCGTTAACGGCCACGTTCGTTTCGTCTCGTGGAATAGGGGAAATGTTACCGCTTGAGTGGCGTCCAATTCACGCCTACGTTCACGCCGTTGATCAGGTCCGCGACCCGGGCCGCCATCTGGTTGGACATTTTCGACGTGATCATGGCACAATCCCCGCTCGTTCGGAACGATAGGTTGGCCAGGAACTCCCGAAACTCCTTGGAAGTACTCTGGCTGTAAGCCTTCCGTAACCCGTTGGGGATTTCGGCGTCGTCCTTTTTCCCGAGCGGACCGTCCTCCATGCCTTTGACCAATTCTTTGGCCCGTTCCGGGGAGGACGCCTGCAGGGCGAGGCCGTAACGAATGACCTGGCCGTAGGAGGTCCACATGCCAAAGACCGGGGTCTTGTTCATTTCCTCGGCTACTGCGCCGAACGCATCGGCGAATCCATCGCCGGGGAGGTCCGCCGCGTATTGTTTGAGATCGTCTGTGGTTCGGACCAAGAGCCAGATGTTTCCAACGGAGACTTTTTCCCCGGTCGAGCCGACCTTGCCGTAAAACGTATCCTCCTTCGCCGCCGTTTTACCGGCGACCACTCCCCGGAGCATGTCGGCCTGCCGGGGCCCGGCGGCGACGACGACGATCACCCGCTTCGTGGCGGGGAAGACGACGGCCCCGCTCAGGATGTTCCCCCCGGCCGCGGACGCTATCCGGTAAACCGTCTGGCCGTCCTGTTGCTGAGCCGAGCCGCCCAACCCCGTTCCGAGCTTAACCCCGTCCACATCTTCACTCGCGCGGAATAAGTAAACCGTCGCCGTATTGCCTCCCTTTCGGGATCGTGCGACGACGAGGTAGCTGCTCATTTCGTCCACACCGATCCCGGCGGCGGTCGCCATTTCCTGCGCGCCCGATCGGATGTCTTCGGTAAAGATCTTGTCGACTTCCTTGGCGTAGCCGGGGTATTTCCGGATTTGTGCGCAGTTGACGCCGCGGACGAGGTTGCACTCGGCCGGCACGTAAGTCAGTATTTCCTGGACTTTGCCGGCCTTGTTAGCCAGCCAGTAAAACATCACGCCCAGGGCGGCCAGAAGAATGAAGGCTCCGCCGAGGAGCGTGGCCAGAAAGTACGGGTTGGTCTTTTTGACCTTGGCCCGACGCTTCCGAGGTCCCTTGGGCTTTTTTTCTTTCGGTATTCTTTTGACCGGAAGCGGATTCGGCTCGGGGGGCGCGTCGTCCGCGGCGGACACGCCGCCGAAGGGGGTAAACACCGTCCCGCACTTCGGGCATTCGATTTCTTCGTCCGCGGCGGGGGATTCCGCCAGGCGGAGTTTCGCGCCACATTCGGGACACTTTAATTGTGTTTGCGTCGCCATGTGCCTGCTCTCTCCGACCGTCGAAAGAAAGGAATCGAACGGGTCACCGGGATGTTATCCGGGGGCGAAACGGGTCGGGCAAGGGAAAAGGTCGGCCGAACCGGCGGCTTGGGCCGGCCGTGCCGGCCGCACCCCCCGTGCCGCACGTCGCCCCCATCCCTCCCCGCTTGACGAACCCCGCCCGCCACGTCAGTCTAATCTTATCTTCCGTTGACGCCCTCGACCCGGAGCGGGCCATGTACCGGTATTTCTCTGGCATCGTCGCCGTATTCGTCGCGACCGGCGCGATCGCGGCCCAGACTGCCCCCACCCATACCGCACCGCCAATGAACCCCGGCGACCCGCTCCCGGGGCCGTTCCGCAGCTACATCGTGACAGACGAACGGGTCGATGCCAAGAGCCCGCGGAACCGCACGAACAAACTGCACTGTCTGGTCTGCGAATCCGACCTGAACCCGACCGCGGCCGTATTTCTCCGGACCGTGCCCACCGACCCCAACGGCCCGGCGGCCAAGCTCCTCAAGCGACTCGACGCCCTGGTCAACGACCGCAAATCGGTGCGGTTTGGGGCGTTCGCCATTTTTCTGACGCTCAATGCTGATTATCCACTGGACGAAAGCCGGGACGAAAAAGCCAAGGTGGTCAAGGATTTTTCGGCTCAGATCAAGGTCCCGAACGTGCCGTTCGGTCTGGCGGCGGGCAAGGCGGATGCCGCCGTGGCTTATGGCATCCAGGACGATCACGACATCACCGTGATCCTGTATACCCGGGCCAAAGTCGTGAAACGGTGGGCGTTTACCGCCGAGAAGCCGCCGAGCGACGCCGACGTTGACGCCATTCTGGCTGCGGCGAAGGAACTGGCGAAGTAGCCGGTTCGTTGCACATTAATCCGATATTCACGCGAAACATTTCGCTTGCCGATGACCATCGGTCGAGGGCGTTCCGGGGACGTTCCGTCCCCGGGAAACCCAAACTCCTGTCAAGTTAGCGAAACCTGAGCGCCGATACCGATTGTGAGGCCAAATAGGTCCGGTGCGGCCAAGCGCGCGCCCGGGTTTAGTCGTCGGAAGCTATGTAGATTGCGAAAGGGACGGGAGATTTGCCCGAATTGCAGCGAACTGAGGTGAAGTCGGACCGGGATCGGCGGAAATCGTTTCAGTTTCCCGGCCGCCGTTAATGTACAACGCACCGGACAGTCTTCCTTGCCCGGCCAGCGGTATCGGGTTATGATTATTCACCCGTACCAGTTGTAGCGATTATTCGTCCCCGAGGATGGCCGTGAGTAACAATCCCACCGCGGAAGCCCCGAAGGGTACGACGAGCGTACCGGATCGCAACAAGTTCAGTCGGGCCATCGACGACGCTTTTGAAGAAGCTTCAAAGCTCGCCGGCTCGACCTTGCCACCGGCCGACTTTTACCAGAAGTTTCTGAACCGCACGCTGACGGCAATCAACGCCCCGGCCGGGGCGATTTGGCTGCGAACGCCGCAGGGGTTCCTTCAAATCGCCTGCCAAATCAATTTGGAAAACGTGGGGCTGGACCAGAAGCGGGGCGGTCGGCAGTGCCACAATGAAGTGCTTCGGCAGGTCTTCCAGGCCCAACCGACCCGGCCGGTCCTGCTCGAACCGCAGGGACGACTGACCGGCATCGCCGAAGCCGGACCGGTCCCCGCCGCCAACCTCACCGAATACTACACCCTCTTCGCCCCGATCGTTCAGAACGACAAATCTCCGCTCGGCCTGTTGGAAGTCTTCCAGGAATCGAACCACGACCCGCGGATGTACCCGACGTTTCTGAACTACACGGTTCAGATGGCGGGGTATGCCAGCCAATACCATTCGTTCTCCAACGTCCGCCAGTCGGCCGGACTGGACAAGGTTTTCACCCAGGTCGAAGCCTTCGCCCGGCTCATCCATACCAGCCTCAACCCGACCGAAGTGGCGTACCACGTCGCCAACGAGGGACGCAAGCTGGTCGAATGCGACCGGCTCTGCGTCGGCGTTCGGCACGGAAAGAAGGTCGTCGTCGAAGCCGTTTCCGGGGCGGACGTGGTTGAAAAAGCGAGTACGCACGTCCGCCGGATGCGACACCTGTTCGACGCCGTCGTGACTTGGGGCGACAAGCTGATCTACAAGGGCGAAAAGGACGACAGCCTGCCGCCGCAGGTGCTGCACGCCCTCGACGATTACCTGGCCGAGAGCCAGCCGAAACTTCTGGTGGTGATGCCGATCAAGGACGTCGAACGGGAAAAGGACGAGAAGAAGCCGGCCCGGTCGGTCTTGCTAATGGAAGCGTTCAACCCGCCGGAAATGGTCGAACCGCTGGTGCAGAGGCTGGACGTGGTCGGCAAGCACGCCTCCACCGCCCTGTACAACGCGGCTCAGATGAAGCGGGTGCCGCTCGGCCTCTTGTGGAAGCCGATCGCCAAATTGCAGGACGGCTTGGGCGGGAAAGCCCGGTTCTATTGGGCCGCCGGCATCACGACCTTCCTCGCCGTCCTCGCGGCCATGATACTCGTCCCTTACCCGTTGAAGATGGAAGCCAAGGGAGAACTGGAACCGATCGAACTGCGGTACGTCTATCCCCCGAAGGGCGGGTTCGTCAGCAACATCCTGTACAAGCAAGGCGAGACGGTCCGGCCTGGGGCGACGACGGTCGTGCTCGACGACCCCGAACTCCAATCGGACATGACCAAATACGCCACGGAACTGACGAAGGCGATCAAAAGTGCGTCGCTCATCAAGCAGCAAATTACTTCCACGATGTCATTTTACGAAGCCAATCAGTGGTACCAGAGGCTTTCTCAGGCCCAGTCCGATCAGTCGACGAATGAGCTTCTGATCGCCAACCTTGTGAAGCTTTACAACGCGGACAAGGAGACGTACGGCCGGTTCTACGCCAAGGCCCCCGGTCTGCCCCGGGCGGCCGGCGGTAACTGGAAGGTGCTGAACGCGGACAACAAGGACTTCCGCCTCGGCCAGCAAGTCAAGGCGAGCGAACCGCTCCTGCGGCTCGGATGGGTGGATGGGCCGTGGCAGGTCACGCTGAAAATCCCGAACCGGAACATCGGCCACATTCTCAAAGCGTTCGCCGACCCGAAGCAGCACAAGAAGGACGCGACCGGCCGGCCGTACCTCGACGTGGACCTGCTGTTGACCAGCGACGCCCACCAGAAGTATTACGGCAGACTGTATAAGGACAAGATCACCGGCCAGGCCGTGCCGAACAAGGACGACCACAACGAATCCGACCCGATCATCATGGCCTACGTTGCCGTCAATCAGGACGACGTGCCGAAGGACAAGTGGATCTCTCCGGAACTGTTCGTCACCGGCCAGGAAATCCACGCCCGTATCCGTTGCGGCGACCACGCCCTGGGCTATTCGCTCTTCCACGGCGTGTGGGAGTGGTTCTACGAGAAGGTGGTGTTCTTCTTCTAGCAGGCCGCCCGCGGGCCCCCACGCAACTCCCGCCGACCGGACCCGCTTCGCGGCCACCCGCCGGCAACCCCATTAACCCCTGCCCGCCCGCGGGCACACTCGAAGCCGGGAGTTCGATCATGCGTCGCATTCGCCGTTGGCTGTTCCTTGCCGCCCTGACCGGGTCTCTGGGCCTGTACATCGGGTGCAACCCGGGGTCCTCGACGTCCGTTTCCACGAACGGAGAGACCACCGCGGCAAACATCGACATCGGGTCGCCGTTGTACGCAAAAGTGCCGATGCCCGCTTTGCCCGCCAACCAACTCCGGCGGGAACCGATCGTCATCGCCAACGCCGTCGTTTCCTACGCCGAGAAGCAAACCGTTCCGGCCCAGGTGGACGCCTACGTCCTCATGCTCGCTTCCAAGCTTCCCCCCGGGACCGCGTACAACCCGAACGACGAGCGGATCATGATCCACCCGCGCGAAGTGGACAAGAAAAATCCGACGCGAGTTTTTCGCAGACTGGTCGAAGGCGACCGGGTGAAAAAGGGTGAGGTCGTGGCCTGGCTGGATCAGGAAGCGGTCGAGGTGCAATACCGGGCGTCCGCCTTGATGGAATCCAACGCGGACGAACAGGTTGCCGCGGCGAAGAAGTCACTCGTCCAAATCCAGGATTTGTTGAACAGCCTCGAAGAAGCAAAAAAGAACGGGGCGGCGGCCCTGTCCGAGGTTGTGCAACTTCAGATCAATCAGAACCGGTTCATGACGGACGAGGTCCAGGCTCGCGGCGCTAAAATCAAGGCGACGAGCGACAAGGATACGGCCGAGACGCTGCTCCGCAAGCACCAACCGCAATCGACGGTGACCGGGATTATCAAAAAGGTGTTCAAGAACGTCGGAGAGTTCGTCAAGGCCGGCGATCCGATTATGGAAATCCAGCAGACGGACACGGTGATGGTCGAAGGCAACCTGCCGGCCCAATATGGTCCATACCTGAAAAGAGGGATGAAAGTCCGGATCGAGCCCGACCTGCCCGTGAGCGAAGACCGCAACCTCGGCACCGCCCAGCACCGGGCGGAAGTCACCGGCGTGGCCGTGACCGGGCAGAAGGACCGGCCGCTCGTCGTTTCCGCCGGGCTCGACAACAACGCCCTGGTCTGGGACGTGTGCGGGACGAAGAACACGTTCGCCCTCCACCACCCGACCGGCGTCAAAGCCGTCGCCTGCACCGGCCCTGATGTCAAAACCCAGTTTGCGGTCACCGGCGGGGAAGACGGCCAGCTCCGCTTCTGGGACCTGCACGACCCGGACCACATGCCGAAGGAGCCGTCCAAGACGACCGAAGACGGCCACGCGGGACCGGTGTCGGCCGTCGCGTTCAGTCCGGACGGGCGGTACGTGGCCAGTGCTTCCGGCCGCGAAGTCGTCGTCTGGGACGCCGCCACCGCCAAGCGGCTCTACGTGCTCCCGACCGAACACAAAGACACCGTCACCACGTTGCGTTTCACCCCGCAATCCACCCTCGTCACCGTCTGCAGGGACAAGTCCGTGCGGGTCTGGAACCTCGGCACGCAGGGTGCGTCCATGTTGCTGCCAATCGATCACCGGGCCGGCGTGGCCGACTGCCTCGGCGTATCCTCCGACGGCAGCCGCATGCTATTCGACCAGACCGACGACCGGATCGACGTAGTAAGCCTGGCGGACGGGCGGACCGTGGGTACGCTCCAGACGACCGGGGCCGGCCGCACGACCGGGACCGGACGCTTCGCCACCCTCGCCATCTTCAGTTGGGACGATTCCCTGGTGCTGACCGGGTGCGGCGAGGGGTCGCGGTCCGAATTGCAGTTGTGGGAGACGCCGAAGATCGGCGGGCGGGGCCAGGAGCAGCGCCGCTGCGTCACGCCGACCGAATCCGAAGTGACGTGTGCCGCGTTTTCGCCGGACAAGGACCATCCGTTCGTGGTGGTCGGCACCAAGGCTGGCGGGGTCCACGTCTGGACGCCGCCCGGAAAGACCGAGTTGGCCAAAATCCGAACCGGGACCATCGAGTCGGTGCTGCCGTTCGACGACAAGACGGTCCAGGTCCGCGTGCGGGCGATCAACACGGGGGACGAGACCGGCGACGGAATGCCGGACCGAAGCCGGGCAAAGATTATCGTTTCGGCGGATCAGGTGGCTCCGACCGAGGCGGTCGGCTCCGCGGTCGTGCCCAACGCCCACCCCGGCCCGAACGCCGTCGTTCCGGTCGGTGGGCTGGTGATCCCGCAGGTGCCGAACAAGTAATCCCTCCGCGGCCGGCGGAACGCCGGCCGGGTCTCCCTCACAGGCCGTGACCCTGCCGGCGAACGCCGGCCGGCCGACCGGATTCGCTCCATGGACGCCACCCTCCTCTCCAACCCGGCCGAACGCCGCAAACAGGTCCGGCTCAAGGTCCGCCCCGACCTGCAGGTCACCGAACAAAAATACGAAGGCAAAATCGCCCACGTCGTCAAAGACCCGGTCTGCCTCCGCTACTACCGCTTCAACAAACAGGAGTATTTCGTCTTCCAACTGTTCGACGGCGAACACACCATGGACGACGTGCGGAAGGCGTTCGAGGAAGAATTCAAGCCGCACCGGCTCGAATTCCAGGACCTCGAATCGTTCGCCCGCCAGCTCATCACCGCCGGACTGGTCCAGCAGGAAATGCCCGGCACGGGCAAGCACCTGTTCCGCCGCCGACTCAAGCAGCGCCGCAGTCGGCGGATCGCCGCCGTCTCCAACATCCTCTACTGGAAAATCCCGGTCTTCGACCCGGACCGCATCCTCAACTGGATGGTCCGGTACCTGTCCTGGATTTTCACCTGGTGGTTTTTCACGGCCTCGGTCGGGCTCATGCTCGCCGCCGTCCTGCACGTGACGCTGCACTTCCAGACCTTCTACGACAAACTCCCGCAGTACCAGGAGTTTTTCGCGTTCAACTCGATGCTCTACCTGTGGCTCTCCCTCGGCGTGGTGAAGGTCATCCACGAGTTCGGCCACGGACTTTCGTGCAAGGCGTTCGGCGGCGAAAGCCACGAAATGGGCATCCTGCTCATGTGCCTGTCCCCCGCCCTGTACTGCAACGTGACCGACGCCTGGACGGTGGCGAACAAGTGGAAGCGGATCATCATCAGCTTCGCCGGCATCTACGTCGAACTGATCATCGCGTCCCTGGCGACGTTCGTCTGGTGGTACACGCCGCACCTGCCGGTGACCAACAACATCGCCCTCTGCCTCATGACCCTCTGCTCGGTCAGCACGTTCGTGTTCAACGCGAATCCGCTGATGCGGTTCGACGGGTATTACATGATGGCGGACTGGCTGGAAATTCCGAACCTGCGGGACCGGTCGAACAAGTTCATCAACAACCTGTTTCTGGAAAAGTGCCTGGGGATCGAGGTGCCGCCGGAGCAGTACATGGCCACCACCCGGAAGTGGCTGTTCGTCGTGTACGCGATCGCCAGTTGGGTTTACCGGTGGACGGTGACGTTCAGCGTCATCTGGTTCTTGTCGGACTTTCTGGGGCCGAAGCTCAAGATCATCAGCCAGATGATCGCCATCGCGTCGCTGGTGTCGATGTTCGTCTGGCCGGTGATTCGGGTGGTCAAAAACATCAGGCAACGGGGGCGCTTGCCGGACATGAAAGCCAAACGGGTCTACGTCACGTTCTCGGTGGTCGCAATCCTGGCGGCCGTGCTCTTCCTCGTGCCACTCCCGGTCAGCCGAGTCCGGGAAACCGGCCTCGTCGCCGTCCACCCGGACGCCGGCGAACCGGTCGGCCTGGTATCTCCCGGCGTGCTGGTCTCGCTCGAAGTCGAAGACGGCCAACGGGTGCGAAAGGGCGACGTGATCGCCCGGTTCGACCCGAAGCGGCTCGAAGGGAAGGTCAAGGAGCTCGAAGCGAAGCTTAATGCCGTCTTGAAGGAGGCCGACCAGCTCCGGTTGCAACTGATCCCCGCCGCCCCGGCGGAGCAGAAACCGGGCCTCGAGCGGGACTTGGCCGACGCCCAGTACCGGGCCGAGCAGCTCCGCGAGCAGGCCAAGAACGACAAGGCCCAACTCAACCTCGCCAAAACACTCGTCAGCCCCCGCGACGGCGTCGTCACCGGACTGCCCCGCCCGACCGAACTCGGCAAGGAATTCGAAGCCTCGAATACCGAAACGAAACCGTTCTGCACCGTCGGTGATCCCGACCGGCTCATCGTCCGCGCCCCGATCAGCCCGGTCGAATTCCGCCTCCTGAAACAAAACATGGCGTCCGGCGGGGAACTCGACGTCTCCGTCCTGGTGAAGGGGCAGACCGCTCAAATCCTGCACGGGAAGCTCCGCCAACTGCCGGAAAGCGACGCCAAGCAGGTCCCGGTCGGCCTCACCCAGCGGGCCGGCGGGCCGCTTGCCGTGAAACAATCCGGCGAACAGGGGGCCGACGTCACCCCGGTCGCCCAGGTCTACCTGATCGAGATCGACATCCCGAACCCCGACGGCACCGTCCGCCCCGGACAACTCGTCGTCGCCAAAGTCCACTGCCACTGGCGGACCGCCGCCTGGTGGGTCGCCCGGGCCTTGTCCACGGCACTGGATTCGGGCCTATATTGATCGACCACCGGATCGAGTTCAGTTTCCATTCTCCGCGTGGTAAACTACCGGCGGAGGTTTCCATGCCGATTCACGATTGGACCCGCGTCACGGCCGGGACTTGGCACGATTTCCATCTGGCGTGGATCGCGGAGATTCGGAACGCACTGAACGCAGGGCTCTTGCCCGACGATTTCTACGCCCAGGCGGAACAGATCGCCGGCCCGCTCGGACCGGACGTCCTCGTACTGGAAACGACCACCCCCCCGCCAATGAACGGCGTACATCACTCGGGCGACACCGGCTCCGGCGGCGTGGCCGTGGCGACCCGGCCGCCGCGGGCGAAGCTGTTCGCCGAGGCGGAAATGAACGATTACGTTCTGAAGCGTCGTACGATCGTCATCCGGCACGCGTCGGACGATCGGATCGTGGCGCTTCTGGAGATCGTCTCGCCCGGAAACAAGTCGAGCAGGGCCGGGTTGCGGTCCTTCGTCGAGAAGGCGGTCGAGGCACTCTACCGCGGATATCACCTGCTGGTGGTCGACTTGTTCCCGCCAACCGTCCGCGACCCGAACGGCATTCACGGTGCGATCTGGTCCGAGTTTTCCGACGACGACTTCCGATTACCCCCGGAAACGCCACTGACGTTGGTGTCGTACTCGGCCGGTCCGCGGAAAAACGCCTACATCGAACCGACGGCTGTGGGAATTCCCCTCCTCGACATGCCGATTTTTCTCGACGAGGAAACGTACGTCGAAGTGCCGCTGGAGGCGACGTACCAGGCCGCATACCGCGGCGTACCGAAGCGGTGGAAGCAAGTACTGGAGTAATAGACTTCCTGCAACCAACCTCGCTCCCCACCACTCGACGGGTATACTCAACCGAATTCGAGCCCCGCCGGAGTCGGTCCATGATTAAGCACCTCCCTCTGACCCGTCCGCTCGCCGTCCTCGACCTCGAAACCACCGGGACGAACCCGAAGGACGATCGGATCGTTGAGATCAGCGTTTTGGTGGTGAATACCGACGGCACGCAGAAAGACCATAAAACCAGGCGGATCAACCCGACGATACCCATCCCCGCCGAGGCAACGGCCGTCCACACGATCACCGACGACGACGTCAGGGACGCTCCGACATTCAAGATGGTGGCGAAGGGCATCGCCGAGTTCCTGGCCGGATGCGACCTGTGCGGGTTTAACCTCAAGCAATTCGATCTGCGGGTGCTGGTCGCCGAGTTCGCCCGGGCGGGCGTGCCGTTCGATCTGGAAGGTCGGGCCGTGCTGGACTTGATGGAGATCTACCATCATTTCGAGAAGCGCGGGCTCGAAGACGCCGTTCAGTTCTACCTCGGTCGTTCCCACGGCAACGCCCACTCGGCCGCGGCGGACGTCTTGGCCACGACCGAACTCATCGACGCCATGCTGGACCGTTACGGCGAGGAAAAATTGCCCCGGGACCTGACCGCGCTCGCCCGGCAGTTCTCGCGTCCCGTGACGGTGGACCCCGACGGATTATTCTCCCGCCGGGACGGGTCGATCACGTTTGCCCGCACAAAATATCGGGGGCAGTCGCTGGACGACGTCGCACGCCGGGACCCCGGATATCTGGACTGGATGTTGCGTACGGATTTCGGCTTGGAAACCAAACGCGTCGTTCGCGAGGCCCTGGCCCAGGCGAAGGCTCACGCGCCCACTTCCTGATCGCTCTGGCCGGTGGGGTTGCCGGCCGCCTATCTTCTCCTTGTGAGCAATACACCCTCCGAGCCGCCCCCCGCCCCCAAAGGGGCGCTTCTCACCGTTTTCCTGGTCGTGTTCATCGACCTGTTGGGCTTCGGCATCGTTTTGCCGCTGATGCCCCGCTACGCGGAGGATTACCTCGCCGGGTATTCGCGCACGGCGACCGGCGTCATCATCGGCATTCTGTATTCGTCGTTCTCGCTCATGCAGTTCGTCTTCAGCCCGGTGTGGGGCCGCATCTCGGACCGGATCGGCCGCCGGCCGGTGCTGCTCGTCAGCCTCGGCGGGTCGGTCGTGTTCTACGCCCTGTTCGGCCTCGCCGCGTCGGTGTCGCCGGAGCAATCCACCCTCGCACTTATCCTCCTGCTCGTCTCGCGGGTGGGGGCGGGAATTGCCGGGGCGAGCGTGAGCACGGCCGCGGCCGTGATCGCCGACTGTACCACCCCCGAAAAACGGTCCCGCGGCATGGCCCTCATCGGGGCCGCCTTCGGCATCGGGTTTACCTTCGGGCCGCTCATCGCCTACGTCGGCCTCGAACTGTTTCAGCAGCAACGGTGGGGACCCGGGGCCATCGCGTCAATCCTTTCCGCATCGGCCCTGCTGATCGCCTATCTCCGCATGCCCGAGACGCGAAAGGCGAGCGGGCCGCTGCAACGGCGGGAATTGTTCAACTGGCGGCGGACGGCCGAGGTCCTGTGCTCGCCCGCCCTCGGACCGCTCGTCCTGGTTTACTTCCTGGTCATCTTCGCCTTCGCCAATTTCGAGGGCACCCTGTCGCTGTTCACCAAGGACGTGTTCGCGATGAACGACCAGGCGAATTTCCTCCTGTTCGCCTACGTCGGGTTTGTGCTCATGGTGGCGCAGGGCGGGTTCTACCGCCGGCTGGCGGGGACGCAGACCGAATTCCGGCTGATGTCGGCCGGAGTCGCGATGATGTTCCTCGGCCTCGCCGGGCTCGCCTATCTCGCGTTCGCCTCCTACCGGATGACCGGCTCCCCGGACGCCGTCGGCGGACTCAAACCGATGTTCTACGTCACGATCGCGGTCGCCGTTTTCGGCTTCGCGTTCGTGAATCCGTCGGTGACGTCGCTGGTGTCGAAGCGCGCCGACCCGGCCCGGCAGGGGGAAGTGCAGGGGGTCAGTCAATCGTTCGCCTCGCTGGGCCGCATCCTCGGCCCGTTCCTCGGCAGCGTCCTGTTCCAGATATCGCCCAGTCGGATCCTGCCTTACCTCGCCGCGGGGGGATTATTGGTGATCGTCGTCATGCTGCTTCCCGTCGTAAAACAGTCCGAAGGAAAGATGATGGGCCACGAAACCCCGGCGTAATTCAGACTTGGCCTAGTCAAGCCACCGGGATCGGTGGTGAAATCCCCGTCACTCGCGTGCGAACGGATTCGCAGCCATGCCCGATCGGATCGCCATCATCAAGCCGAGCGCCCTCGGGGACGTGGTCCACGCGTTGCCCGTGCTATCCGCCTTGCGGGCCCGATTCCCCGACGCCCACATCACCTGGGTCGTGAACAAAGCGTACGAGTCGTTATTGGTCGGGCACCCGCACCTCGACGCGACGTTGCCGTTCGACCGCGGCATGTTCAAAAAGGGTCCGTGGAAGGCCGCGCTGTATTCGCACGGGTTCGCCAACCGACTCCGCCGGCAGCGGTTCGACGTGGCGGTCGACCTGCAGGGGTTGTTGCGAACGGGGCTGATGTGTGCGGCCACCGGGGCGTCGCGAAAAATCGGGTTCGCAGCCGCCCGGGAAGGGGCCACGAATTTTTACACCGAGCCGGTAGAGGTGCCTGACGCGGACACCCTGCATTCGGTCGATCGTTACCTTCGCGTGGCGAGTTTCCTCGGGGCGGAAAGCCGGCCCGTCCGGTTCGTGGTGCCCATCCGGCCGGAGGAGCAGGCGGCGGTCGAACGGGAACTTGCGGCCTGCCCGCGTCCGTGGGTCGCCGTAGCCTTGGGCGTTCGCTGGGAGACGAAGCAATGGCCGGTCGCGTCGTTCGCTTCGCTCCTGCGCAGAACCCAGGCGGCCTTCGGCGGCACCGTCCTGTTCGTCGGGACGTCCGACGACACCCGTTTGACGCCGGAAGCCGCCGGCCGGCTCCCCGGCCCATACCGCGACTTCACCGGCAAGACGTCGCTCCCCCGCCTCGCCGCCCTGCTCGACCGCGTCGACTTGATGGTGGCGAACGACACCGGCCCCCTGCACCTGGCCGCGGCACTGGGCCGGCCGTGCGTCGCCCCGTACACCTGTACCAGGACCGCACGCCACGGCCCGTACGGCGACGACCGCGGCGGCGTGGAAACCCGCGTGGCGTGCGGCGGCAGCTACCTCAAACGCTGCCCGCATAACATGGTCTGCATGGCCGACCTCACGCCGGAAAAGCTCTGGCCGCCGGTCGCCGAGGGACTTGCCGCATGGGCCGACCGCTCCCGTTCCGCCTAGTCCTCGCCTCCGGCTCCCTCGGCCGGCGGGAACTCCTGAAGCTCCACGGCTACACGTTCGACGTCCTCCCCTCAAACATTCCGGAACCGACCGAAGCCCGCCTCGGCGACTGCCGCCACTACGTTGCCGAACTCGCCTGGCTCAAGGCCGCCGCGGTCGCCCCGCAAATACCCGACGGCGTCGTCCTCGCCGCCGATACCGTGGGCTGGCTGAACGGACGCGTCGTCGGCAAGCCGGACGACGAAGCCGACGTCCGCCGCATCATCACCTCGCTCGCTGGCACCGTTCACGAACTCTGGTCCGGCATCTGCCTTTGGCACCGCCCGAGCAATTTCCAATTCACCTGGCAGGAACGCAGCCTCGTGCGAATGAAAAAGCTGACCGACGAGGAAGTCACCGCCTACCTGAAGACCCGCAAGTGGGAAGGCTGCTCCGGAGCATACGCCATCCAGTTGCCGAACGACCCATACCTGACGGTGGAGGAAGGGTCCGTGTCGAACGTCATCGGCCTGCCGATGGAGAGCCTGGAAAAGGCGTTGGAGAAAATGGATCTACTAAATCGCCTTCATCGCCCGTAACCCCACCACGACGACCAGCCCGATCGCCAGCGGCGGGGCGACCCGCCGCGCCAATTCAAACGGCTTCGCCCCGGTCAGCGTGCAGCACATCAGCGTGACCGCGGCGACCGGGGACATGGTCCGCCCGGCCGCCGCCGCGACGGAAACCACCGCGCCGATCCCGGCCGGGTCGTGGCCCAGATTGACCGCCGGGCCGTGAAAAAAACCGTACAGACTTTGCGTGCTCGCCATCCCGGACCCGCTGACCACGGCGAAGGCCGCGGGCACCGCCCCGGCAAGAGGGACGAGCGAATCCGGGTTTCGCGTGATGAGGTCGCCCAGCGTTTTGGCCAGACCGACCTGTTTGATCGCCTCGCCGAAGCAGTTCGCCGTCACGATCAGGCTGATGATGTGGGTAAACCCGTACCCCGCCCCCTCGAAATATTCCTTCACGCTCCCCTTCGCATTTCTCGGGCTTACGACCCCGGCAACCAACACGCCGATAAGCATGGCGGCGCCGATCAGCCGGCTGCTGAACAGGGCGTCCGCGCCCGGTTTCGACGTGTCGACGATCCACCACTTCGGAACGTCAAACGCATGAATCGGCGGCCCGGCAAGGAACAGGAGAACGAGCGGAACGAGTGGTACGAGCGCCTTCAGCGGATTGATCGGCTCGTTGCGGCCGTCGCCCATCCCCTCGTACTCTTCACTGCCGGAGGCAAAGGGGGATGCGGTCAACGATCGGGGGGCCGGGCAGAGGAACCAGAATATCAGCCCCGACACGGCCAGCATCGGCAGCAACAACGGCACGATATACTCCACCAGTTTTCGCGTATCGAGCTTCGTCAACGCACTAACGGTCAGCAATTCCGGGGCTCCGGGATTCATCAGTTCCCCGCCGACGGAGCAGCCGAGCAGGAGCGTCGCCCCGACCGCGGCCGGGGAATAGCCCGCGGCCCGCATGAGCGGGACGACCACCGGGCCCAGGCAAACGGCGGTACTCGTCTGCGACACCACCGGCACGTTCACGAGGAACCCGACGACGATCACGCCGGGGACGAGCAGCCAGCGCACTTTCGAGACGGGGGCCATAAGCAGCCGGACGAGGTGCCGATCGCATTCCGTTTTGCGGAGGACGTACGCAAACCCCATGGCCGAGCAGATGGGAACGACGAACTTCTCGTTGCTGAACGTGCCGAGGAACGTACGGAGGACGACGGAGAAGTCGCCTTTCAGCCCGGCCAGGACGACGGCGGAGGCGAGGAGAACGAGGCGAACGTCCACCCCTTTGGCCACGGCCCAAACGGCCGCCGCAATGACCGCCCCGGCGGCGAGAAGGATCGGGTCCATTCGGCCGCCCTAGCGGAAATACCGGTTGAACACGTTTTCCAAATACTCCTGCCGGCCCGACGTGTTCGGAACCGGGTTGCCTTTGCCGAGCATGTACGTTTCCAGCGTTTCGAACGTGTGCTTGCCCGCCTCGATTTCCGCCCCGACGCCCGAATCCCAGCTCGCGTACCTCTGCTTGACAAAGTCTTTGAGCACGCCGTCCTTGCGAATCGCCGCGGCAATTTTCAACCCCTGGGCGAACGCGTCCATCGCCCCGACGTGGGCGTGGAACAAGTCCACGGGCTCGAAACTTTCCCGGCGGACCTTGGCGTCGAAGTTCAGCCCGCCGCTGCCGAGGCCGCCCTGGCCGAGGACGACGAGCATCACCTGGGCGCACAGGTAGAGGTCGGTGGGGAATTGATCCGTATCCCAGCCGAGGAGGAGGTCGCCGCGGTTGGCGTCGATGCTGCCGAGCATGCCGAGCGAACTGGCGTAGACCAGTTCGTGCGTCATCGTGTGCCGGGCCAGCGTGGCGTGATTCGTTTCGACGTTGAACTTGAAGTGCGTATCCAGCCCGTACGTCTTGAGGAATGCTACGCTATTCGCACAGTCGAAGTCGTACTGGTGCGACGTCGGCTCGTGCGGCTTCGGCTCGATCATGAGTTGCCCGCCGAACCCGAGTTTCGTCTTGTAGTCCACCGCCATGTGCAGGAACTTGGCGAGGTGTTCGAGTTCCCGCTTCATGTCGGTATTCAGAATCGACATGTACCCTTCCCGGCCGCCCCAGAAGACGTAGTTTTCGCCGCCGAGTTGCTGGGTCACTTCCAGGGCCTTTTTCACCTGGGCCGCGGCATACGCGAACACGTCCGCGTTGCAGCTCGTGCTCGCCCCGTGCACGAACCGCCGATTGCTGAACAGGTTCGCCGTGCCCCAGATCAGCTTGATGCCCGTTTCCTTCTGCTTCTCCGTCAGCCGCTTGACCACGGCGTCGAGGTTCTTGTTCGTCTCGGCCAGCGACGGGCCCTCGGGGGCGACGTCGCGGTCGTGGAAGCAGTAGTACGGGACGCCGAGTTTCTGCATGAACTCGAACGCGACGTCGACCCGCTTGAGCGCCATGTCGAGCGAATCGGTGCCGTCTTCCCACGGGCGGACGGCGCACCCGGGGCCGAACGGGTCGCCGCCCATGCCGCGGAACGTGTGCCAGTAGCACACGGCGAACCGCAGGTGGTCGCGCATGGACTTGCCTTCGACCAGTTCGTCCGGGTTGTAATGC
>DASXPC010000336.1:0-6808 GCA_036493815.1 Fimbriiglobus sp.
GCCGCGCTCGCCACCTTGGGGGTGCCGAGCAGGAACTGGATGTAGTCGTCGGCCGTGGCCCGGGGCGGGTTCATCGCCCCCGTTCTACACCCGGCACCCCAGTGGCGCAAGGCCGTTTCGAGCCAACTGCGTAACTCCTAATAATTACTCACCCCGCGGGCCATACCAGAGATCCATTCCCTCGCGGCGGCGGAAGGCCATTCGTCCGCCGCGGGCCAACCGGATGCCGATGCGGAGCATGTCGAGGGCCGAGTGGGCGCGGACTTTTCGGCCGGAGGTGTAGACCACTTCTCGCAGGACGACGAACCGGCCGAGGCGTTTGAGTTGAGTCGCGAGCGTCACTTCCTCTGAGGCGAATAGCGTCTCGTCGAACCCGCAGACGGTTTCGAAGGCGTGCCGGGTGCTATAGAAAAATGCCTCGCCCGCGAGGCCGACGGCGGGGGCGAACATGCTCAATATCCCAATGAGCAGGGTGCCGTAGAGCGGCACCGGGCCGTCGAACCGGGCACAGCACCCGCCGCCGATGACGCCCCGCTTCATGGCTCGCAATGCAGCCCGGACGGCCCGCTTCGTCACGACGGTATCCGCATCCACGAAAATCAGATATTCGCCGGTTGATGCTCGCGCCCCGGAATTCCGCGTGGCGGCGATCTGGCGATGGGCGACGTCAATCACCAAGGCACCCAGTTCCCGCGCAACTTCGGCCGTGCGGTCTGTCGACGAGTCGTTCGCAACAACGATCTCGTACCGTTCGCCGAGCGATCGGGCCGCGGCGTGAATGGCGGCGAGCGTCCGCCCGAGCAGGACGTCCTCGTTATGGGCGGGGACGATGAATGAAACGCTGGGCACGGACAGTTCCGAGGCGTGGGCTTACTGGCTCCGCTTGTGTCGCTTCTTGGCGGTCTTCTTTTTCCGGGCCCGCTTCAAGGCTCGGGCCTTGGCGCTGAGCGGAGTCTTGATCGAACCGACATCTCGGCATCGGATTTCTCTTACCGGCATCGGGCCAAGGCCGAGCTCATATTTGGCATCGGCCGCATCGCCAGCGACCATTTCGTCCACGTTCCCAGTCGCGAACGCTCGTTCGATGACCGACCACGCCTCCGTTGCTTCCAATTCTTTCAGGTAACTGACGAAGAACCCGTTCGCCCCGGGGTCGTTGTCCGCGGCGCGGTCCAGAAAAGCCGTCAACCGTCGAACGACCTCGTCGCGCGTCTCCGGGTAGCGGAGGGCAATCGCGCTCAGGGCCCGCCCGTAGTAGGTGGGAGCGAATGTCAGGGTAAAGGTCCGCTCGAGACATATCGCGGTCGGTTCGAGTGCCGCGGGACCGATTCGCCCCAACGCCTCGGGAACGCCTTCCGTAATCCAGTCGTCCCACTCGTCCTCGTCCTCCTGCCCTGCGAGCAGGTCGAGAAGCGGTTCGATTGCAGCTTCGGCCTTCAATTGGGCCAGCGCCCGCCAGGCGTGGACCTGGGCATAAATTTCGGGGCCGTTACCCGTTCGAGCCAGCGCCTCGTCCTGCAGCAGGCGAAGTAAATCCGGAACGTGCTCGGGGCCGATGCCGCGCTGGGAATAGTCTTCCCAAGTGTCCGAGCGCGGACGGCCGATTTTGAGGAGGCGATCTACGGGCGGTTCGTAACTGGCCACGGGAACCTCCCTGTCCGTAAAGGGGAATTCGTCGGGTTACGTTTTATGGTTTCGCACGGTGAGCGAAATCAACTCGCCCTGAAAATTCGCTCTCGCTCCGGTCCAATCGCCGACCTTCCCGCCGCCGCCGCCGACCCCTTCGGCCAGGCCGCGGGTGAGGACGTACCAGCAGAAGTAGCAGTGGTTCGACGTCTCGCCGGGCAGGGCGGTCGGGTCGCGGGCGAGGATTTCGTTGCGGATTGCGGTCAGGCCGTCGCGGAAGACTTTGCCAACGTAGGGGTGGTTTCGGCCGTTCTCAATTATGGTACGCACGCTGTCGGAGTGGATGTTGCCGATCGTGAGCTGGTCGAGGTCGCTGGCGAAGCCGCAGCAGGGTTTCACCTCGCCGCGGGGGTTGACGATCAGGGCCTGGCCCGGGCCTTCGCAATAATCCTCCGCGAACCACGTCCCGTCCCACGGGTTGCCGGGCAGATGCTCGGCCCGTTCCACCGTGGCGAGGTGGTTCCAGCAGAGGGTCATGGTCAGGTCGTCGGAGACGAGCAGGTACCGGCGGAGCAGGGGAGACCATTCGACCACGCCGTCGAGGGCGTCCGCGAGTCGTCGGATCGGTTCGAGTCCCCGGTCCGGGGTCCGGCTGGCGTAGGAGAGTGACAGTATGGTGTCGCGGGCGAAGACGCGGCGGGTGACTCGGCAGAAGATCGCGAGCTTGCCGATTTCCATGCCGTGGAACTTGTCCACGCTGAGACCGATCTTGCCCGCGAAACCCGCGTCGCGAAAGTCGGTCAGAACGCGGGTGAGGTTCGGCTCGTCCGCGAACCAGACGCCGTTGGTCATCAGCTTGTCGAAGCGAAAACCCAACTCGGCGCCGCGGCGGGTGAGTGCGACGAGGAACTCGGGGAAGAGGAACGGTTCGCCACCGGTGAAGCCGAGGGTGTCGATTCCTTCGGCCCGGGCCTGTTCGAGGAAGCGGAGTGCGGTCCGGATGTCGAGCCGGTCGGTCCATTCAATGGGGACGCAGCAGTGAGGGCAGGCAAGGTTGCATTGATAGGTGCCGGCGAAGGAGAGGTAATTGGGGCGGAATCCGCGGCCGGCGTCCGTTATTGGGGCGCCGGTCCGGGTCAGAGTTCGCGGTTCCGTCGGTCGGTCCATATCCCGTGGTTGTAGCGGCCGGTTAGGACCGCGGCCTCCGGTCGTCGTACCGATATGTCCTCGGCCGGTCGCACGGGATTTACGGCGACCGGCCTTGCCGACCGTACCGACTGTGGAGTTTTCTCCTTGTGGGTAGGTTGGCGAGGCGGCAAAATCTTTATGATGGACTTGTCCGGGGACATCGGCCCCGGTTCTGGAAGAGATTCCCATATGCGCCGCACCCTCCCGCCTGCCGTTTCGGCCGCCGCCTTTCTCGGGTTGGTGCTGGTCGTCCTTTTCAGCGGAGTGGCAACGGGGCGGGGACAGATCAAGGCCGTTGCCACGACTGCACCACCCGCGGCCGGCCGAAAAGTGGACGAGAAGGGCAAAGCCAAGACGGAAACCGTCGATTACATCACCTTCCCCAGCGACCGCGACGCCAAGCAGTTGCTCCAGGCCGTCATCGATTACCTCAAGGGCACACGGGGCAACGAGAAGTGGGAGCAAATCTGCACCGCGGCCCAGCGGGTGCTCGACGGGAAGAGCGATTCATTTTACGACTACGACGTGGTCGAATCCGACGGGACGAAGCGGACCAACCGGATCAGCGTCAAGGTCAAGGCGAACGATTTGATCGCGACGTTTCCGAAGGCCGGCCGCCAGTTCTACCAGCTCAATTTCGGCCCCCTTGCCCAGACGCTTCTCGATGATGCCGTTAACGACAACTACGACCGGGTCAAGCTCGCCGACTGTTCGCAGCGGTACTTTCACACGAAGGCCGGGGCCCAGGCCACGCTCCTGCTCGCCGGGCTGCAACTGGAACGCGGGAACTACAGCGAGGCCGCGTACCAGTACGAGCGGCTCTTCGCGCGGCCCGACGTCGAAGACCTGCTGACTCCCCGGACCCTGTATAAGGCGGTGGTGGCGTTCAAGCGAACGGGAGACAAGCGGTACGCCGAGGCGGTCAAGGCGCGCATGGCCGAGCTCGAAAAATCCTTCCCGAGGGACGGATTGACGATTGGCCGCAAGACGTATTCGCTCGACGAACTGAAACGGGAACTCGACCGTCCCATCGAACTGATTTTCAGCCGGTTATCCGATGCCTACGTTTCGATGCGGCTCGGCAACGCCTCCCACACGGGCGTTTCCGACGGTGGCACCCCGTTCCTCGACCCCACCTTTTCCGTCCCACTCCTCTATCGGACCGGCAAGGATCGACAGAAGGGAAACAACTGGATCCGCCAGAATCTGGACGAGGCTCTCAAGCGGATCGTCACGGTCAAAAAGCAGCCGCCGATCCCCGGCACGTTCCCGGTGACGGCCAACGGCCTCATCATCTACAAGAGCTACGACGGCGTCTACGCGGTCGTCACCCGCGACGGGTTCGCCGCCCAGGGCAGAGTCTGGAAGGCGGGCGAGATTTACTGGATCTCCTCGTCCGAACGCGGGCTGTTCGACCTGGCAAACGCGAAGGGGAACGTGATCGACCCCTGGTGGCAGTTCTACCAGGGCAACAACATGAACGCGGTGTTGTTCGACAACCCGCTCATCGGCTCGCTCGCCCACGACGGCATGAACGTCTACTACGTGGACGACATGGCGATCCCCCAGCCGCCGAACGCGATGAACCCCGAACTCGGCATCAATCAAGTGAGTTCGACCCCCCCCGAACTCGCCGGCATCGTGCGGAACAGCCTGCTGTCGGCCGTGAACATCGAAACGGGCAAGCAAATCTGGTCTATCGGCGGGCCGACGCTGGTGAACATGACGGAGGAGGAAGAGGACAAGGAGACGAACCCACTCGTGCTTTGCTCCGGGAGTTATTTCCTCGGCCCGCCGCTGCCGGTGAACGGGAAGTTGTACGTGATGTTCGAGCGGAACGGCCGCATCCGGTTGGCCTGCCTCGACCCGAACCGGATGATTCCGAACCTGGAGGACCCGAACCCGCGTCCGAATTACGACGACAAGTTCCGGCCGGAAGACGCGGGCAAGCCGAACCGGTGTCCGAACGGAATTCCGGCCCTCGTGTGGCAGCAGCGGATCGGCGAGCCGATCACGAAGATGGACGTGGACTCGATCCGGCGGATGCAGTGTTCGTACATGGCCTACGCCGACGGGGTGCTCATCTGCCCGACGAATTCCGGGGCCGTGGTGGCGGTGGACGTGATGTCCCGGAGCCTGTTGTGGGCTCACTCGTACCGGACCCGGGAAATCCAGAAAACGCCCGAGGACGACAACAGGGCTCAAGGCCGGATCCTGCGGATTCGCGCCGGCGGAATGATGGCCGGTGGCGTCGGCAGCCCCGAAACGGTTCTGCGGACCGACCGGTGGCGGGCGGCGGCGCCGATTGTCTCCCGTGGACGGGTCGTCCTCACCTCCTACGATTCCCAGTTGATCGAGTGCGTGGACCTGCGCACCGGGCAAAAGATCTGGAAAGACAACCGCGACAAGAATGATTTGTACGTGGCAGGAGTCATCGACGACAAAGTTCTGGTGATCGGCGAAGAAACTTGCCGCGCCTACGACCTCATGGCGCCGGCGGACCGGAAGGGCCCGCCCGTCGTTTGGAAGGATCTCAAAATCGGGAAAGCGTGCGGTCACGGCGTGGCCGGGAAAAACGGCCTCTACTACATCCCCGTTGCGTACGCCCCCGGGACGAATCAACCCGAAATCTGGGCGGTCGACGTCGCGGCCGGCAAGGTTGCCCATCGCACGCCCTTCCGCCGCAAGGGGATCGCGCCGGGCAACGACCTGGCCCCACTCGGCAACCTCCTCTTCCACGACGGCCAGGTGTTCGCCGAGACGCCGCGGGAACTGATCGCGTTCCCGCTCAGCGAGCTCAAGCGCAAAGCGATGGACGAACTACTGGCGAAGAATCCGCTCGACCCGGCCGGGCTGACCGCCCGCGGCGAACTGCTCCTCGACGAAGGCAAACTCAAACAGGCGGTGGCCGATTTCAAAACCGCCCAGTTGCACAAGCCGGACGACGTGACGCAGAGGAAGATTCGGGAAAAACTTTATTACGCCTATACGCAGATGTTGATGAACGACTTTGTCGGCGCGCAGTCGGTGGTGGAGGAATACAAGACGCTTTTGGAATTCCCGATCGACTCCGACGATCCGAACGAGAAGCAACGGCTGTTCGACGAGCGGCTGCGGCGGAAGACGCTGTACCTCTGCCTCATGGCCACCGGGCGGGAGAAGCAGGGCCGATTGAACGAAGCGTTCGATTTCTACCGGGCGTTCGCGACTCTCGGAGACAACAAGCAGTTGGTGCCGATCTACGACGAGCCGTACACGCTCTCCCGGCCGGACGTCTGGGCCCGCGGCCGGATCGACCGGATGATTCACGGGGCGGCCGACCCGGCGGCGCGGCAGCCTCTGGAAGACCGGGTGAAGAAGGAATGGGAAGACGTAAAGAAGTCGAACGACCTGACCCGGCTCCGCGCGTTCGTGCAGGTCTTCGGCCCCTACTTCGACGCCGGGACCGAAGCCCAGGTCCTCTTCGCCGACCGGCTCCTGGCCGCGAATACGGAAGACGATACGAAGGAAGCCGAAGGGCTCCTGCTCAAACTGGCGGCCTCGTCCGACGACAAAAGCGTGGTGGCCCGGGCGACCGAAACGCTGGCCCGGCTGATGATCCGCAAGCGGCTGTTCGAGGACGCCATCGGCTTTTACACCCGGCTCGGCACCGAATTCGCACCCGTCCCGATCCGCGACGGCAAAACCGGGTCCGACTATTTCGCCGAACTGCTCACCGACCGCCGGCTGCTGCCCTACCTCGAACCGACCCGGATGTCCCTGCCCCGCAAGGTGAAAATCGAACACAAGGAGATCACCAACAACCGGGCGATCACGAACGGATTTTCGATCGAACCGGCCGGCGACTTGCTGCCGTTCTACCGCCGGTTCCGATTGATGATCGACTTCAACTCGTCCGGGAACGGGATGTGGACGCTGGTCATGGCCGACAAGGCGACCGGCACCGAACGGGGCCGGTTTCAGAACCTCGCCCCGTTCTCGAACCCGTACGGCA
>DASXPC010000337.1:0-15316 GCA_036493815.1 Fimbriiglobus sp.
GACGACCAGACACAAACAGGGGCATTGATCGGCACGCTGAATTACATGGCCCCCGAACAGGCCGGGAAAATCAAGCGTGGCATCGACGCCCGCACCGACGTGTACGGTCTGGGGGCCGTCCTTTATCAATGCCTTACAGGCAAAGCCCCGTTCCCCGGTAGCGACCCACAGACGGTTCTGAAGCGAATCCAGACGGAATACCCGGCCCCACCGCGACAGGCATATCCGGACGTTTCCAAAGACCTCGAAGCTGTTTGCCTGAAATGTCTGGAGAAAGATCCGGCCAGTCGGTATCAATCGGCCACGGAATTGGCTGAAGATCTGGGGCGATGCCGTCGTGGGGAAAGTCCGGAAGTCAAGCCATTCCGTGCATTGGACCGGATCCGGCGTCGGATTGCACGAAACCGCATTGCGATCGGCGTTGGTTTCCTGTTCCTGGCAATTATCTCCACTGCCGCATTGATGCTATATGATCGAGAATCCGATCCCGTAGTCGAATATCATCGGGCCCTTCTAGCGAAAAAGCGAGTGCAGATCGTTCCCCATTCGGGCATGCCCCGGTGGGAGCATCGAATACTTGGTTTGGCGCCACTGGGATTGAAACCAGTTGCGGAAAATGCCTGTGCCGTCGATTCCGTTGAGCAGACGATGTATTTGTTCATTCCTTCCATTCCAATTAATTCGTATAGTCTTTCCGCAAGCCTCCTCGAACTCGATACCCGTGGACTTGCGGGGGGAATAGCAGACCCGTTCCAATGGAGCGGAATCCTATTCGGATACGCCGTCAGGCCGGGCCCGTCCGGCGAATTGGTCCACTCCGGATTCGCCGTCACATTCAGTGA
The DNA here is from genome assembly GCA_036493815.1 of Fimbriiglobus sp. Classification (GTDB taxonomy): domain Bacteria; phylum Planctomycetota; class Planctomycetia; order Gemmatales; family Gemmataceae; genus DASXPC01. The sequence continues at coordinate 843 of DASXPC010000337.1, forward strand.
CTTCGACCTGAACGCGGGAAAAAACGCACCCCCGGTTCCTCGTCCCGTAAAATGCAGACATTTTTATATCGTCGAGCAACCCGGATTCTCGGACAAGCCCATCACCGGGGCGGCGTTCGGCAACACCACATTCATTCCCACTGCGATTAGACCCGGGCCTTGGAGGACGATCGCCGTACAAGTAGGCATGGACCGATTCGTCGTCGACTGGAAAAATGAGGACGGCAGTTCAAAAACCGTGGTGGATGCTACGAGCGAAATGATCCGTTCCCAGATCGAAAACTCCCGCGAGCAATTGGCCGCCAAATTCCCCGATCTGATCGGCACAATTCCGGATTGGTCGCCACGGGGCGGAATGGGATTATGGTGCGCGAAATCGTCCGTAGCCGTTCGTGATTTTACGATCGACCCCAACCCCTAAATTTCGAGTGAAGAAATGCCATCGATCGAAACGGACTATCCCCTGACGAACGGGTGCGTTCCGCCAGATTTATCCGCCTTCGGAACCTATTTACTCAGCCTGGCGGAACAGGAGTATTTGCGCAAACATAATTTGGCGATAAGCATTAGTTGCAATATGCACGATTCCCACGGGCACGACTATTCCGTGAATGCAAGTATCGCCAACGGAATTTGGATCGCGGATTTTAGCGGAAGTAACATTGTCGCGGGATCGGGCTATTCCTGCACGGCAACTTTGACTTATAATCACGTTCCATATCCTGCCCCTGATGAAAATAACATTACGGTCGATTCCCATGCGGTGCGAATAAATCCTCCAATCGTATCAACGGAAGATAACCAGTCAGCCATTGATACTATTGCCGCCGGTCGGGCGGCTAGCGATAAACGTAAATATTTACTTCTCGAGGGCGGCATTCCGGACAATCAGGTAGGTAATACCGACCGAATTGCGTTCGCTATCAGGCCAAAGTCGGTGATGGGCCAACCGTTCGATCAACTCGTGGAAACGAAACCCGTCCTTCTCTACAATTGGGCCGTTGCGATTCCAATACCCCGAGATAATGATACTATAAAATACTATGTCGATATGATGATATTCGATAAGCGAAGTAAAGTAATCGCCGGTTACTTCCCATTGCTAATGATTCCGAACTCCTGATAGGCAATTGGCCGCGTAAATGATTTCGTCGGAATGCTGGCCGGCCGGCATTCCGAAGTTCTACGTCCACTTCAAGATCTGGCCGTTCGGTCCTATTCTAATGCCGTCGAAGCACACTCCTTCCCGAACGGCAGAGGCTTATTCGTGCCCGAAAAAATTACACCCCGCGCCGCCGACTACCCCCAGTGGTACCTCGACGTTGTGAAGAACGCCGGGCTCGCGGACAATTCGGACGTCCGTGGATGCATGGTGATCAAACCCACTGGGTACGCCTTGTGGGAGAAGATGCAGAAATCCTTGGACAAACTGTTCAAGGACACCGGCCACGTCAACGCCTACTTTCCACTCTTTATCCCGATGAGTTACCTGGCCAAGGAAGAGGAGATGGCCGAGGGGTTCGCCAAGGAGTGCGCGGTCGTCACGCACTACCGGCTCAAGGCTGAAAAGGGGAAACCACTCCACGTCGACCCGGAGGCGAAACTCGACGAACCACTGATTGTCCGTCCCACATCGGAAACGATCATCTGGAAAACTTACAAGGAGTGGGTGCAGAGTTACACCGACTTGCCGTTGCTCATCAACCAGTGGTGCAACGTCGTCCGGTGGGAAATGCGGACCCGCCTGTTCCTGCGCACGGCCGAGTTCCTCTGGCAGGAGGGGCACACGGCCCACGCAACCAAGGCCGAGGCGGAAGCCGAAGCTCACAAGATACTGATGGACTGTTACCGACGGTTTGCCGAGGAATGGATGGCCATGCCCGTGCTTGTGGGTCACAAAAGTGAAGGGCAGAAATTCCCCGGTGCGGTTTATACGCTTTGCATCGAAGCCTTGATGCAAGACGGTAAAGCCCTGCAAGCCGGGACGAGTCACTTCCTCGGGCAGAACTTTGCCAAGGCCTTCGACGTCAAATTCACGACCGTGGACAATAAGAAGGAGTTTGCCTGGGCGACGAGTTGGGGCGTTTCGACACGCCTCATCGGCGGCCTCATCATGACCCATTCGGACGACAACGGATTGATTATTCCTCCGCGATTGGCTCCGACGCATGTAGTGATCTGCCCGCTCGGCCGGAACGAAACGGAACGGGCCCCGGCCCTGGCGGCGGCGGAGAAACTCGCGGCCGAACTCCGGGCGATTCCCCGGGATGAGTTTTATGGATTCGAACCGATCGGCGTGAAGATCGACAACGACATGAAGAACTCCCCGGGCCACCGGTACGCCGAGCACGAACTTCGCGGCGTACCGGTACGGGTCGAGATCGGGCCGAAGGACCTGGAAAAGTCGGCGTGTGCGGTGGCCCGGCGGGACACGCCGGGGAAGGACGGGAAACAATTCGGCGTACCGTTGGCCGGGGCCGCGGCCCACATCGATGCGCTTCTGCGAAACATTCAGGCGTCGTTATTCGAGAAGGCGAAGGCGTTCCGCGACGCATCGTTCCGTGCGGCGAGTTCCTACGTCGAGTTTAAGGAAATGATCGAACAACCCGGGTTTGTCTGGGCTCACTGGGACGGCACGCGGGCAACGGAAGACAAGATTCAGGAGGAGACGAAGGCGACGATCCGCTGCGTTCCGTTCGACGGCCCGAAGGAGCCGGGGGTCTGCATGGTCACCGGGCAGCCGTCGGCGAGGCGAGTCGTGTTCGCGCGGGCGTATTGATTGATCGATGTGGGACACGTTTCCAATGTGTCGTATAAACTTGATCAATCCGGACACGATGGAATTGTGCCCCACATCCGACCATCACCTACTCCGCCGCCAGATTTTCGTACAGCTTGGCCAGCGCTTCGCTTTCGATCTGCCTCACCCGTTCGCGGGTGAGCCCCAGGCACTCGCCGATCTCCTTCAGCGTCTTCGGCTCCTCGGCGTCGATGCCGAACCTCATCTTCAGAACCGTGGCTTCCCGCTTGTCCATTTTCTCGAGCAGCACCATCACGTGCGACAGGTCGTCGGACTCGACCATCTCGGTGTCCGGCGCCTTGGATCGGCTGTCTTGCAGCATTTCGTCGATACTCCACCCGGCGTCGCCTTGATCGGTTTGCGGGGCAGAGTTGTAGACGCGGATGGCCTTTTTGATGATGTTCAGTTTTTTCTTCGGCAGGCCAAGCATTTTGGCGATTTCTTCCGGAGTCGGCGGCCGGCCGAGTTCGTCGGTCAGCTTGTTCGTCGCCCGCCGCCACTTCGCCAGCAACTCGACCATGTATGCCGGGATGCGGATCGTCTTGGCCGTGTTCACCAGCGCCCGCTTGATGCTCTGCTTGATCCAGTAGCTGGCGTAAGTGCTGAACCGCGTGTTCATGTTGGGGTCAAATCCTTCGACCGCGCGCAGCAAACCCAAATTGCCCTCTTCGATCAAATCCTGCAGGGCGAGGCCTTTGCCGGTGTATCCGCGGGCGATATTGACCACGAGACGAAGATTGGCCCGGACCATCTGGTCGCGGGCGGACGTGTCCCCGGTTTCAATACGCCGAGCGAGGTCTTTCTCCTGGTCCGCTGTCAGGAGGGCCGTTTCGTTGATTTCGCGCAAGTAGGTTTCGAGCGGAGATTGAACCACGTCCAGGCGGAATCGACGGAGTCGCGACATGGAGGGCATCCTGTGTACGGCCGGATCATCATTCGCCGGGGTCGATCCCACGGGCGAGTCCGGGGTGCGTTGGCGGCACGGGCATTCCCCATGGCGCGGGCCGCATTCCGGTATCGACCGACGAAACGAGAATCCGCTAATGTGCACGGGCGGTCGGACCGGTTCGTAGACGAATCGGCCCGGAAGCACGGTCACAGCCCGGAGAACCCGACATTCCGCCGGTCCGGTCGTTCGGACATTGACGGGCGAATCGGGTGTACCGGTCAACCCGCGTGGACGGAAAGGGGAAGTCCTCGCGGGTTGCCCGCAATTTTATAGGTCGGTCAGGGGAATCACGCAAATGGTTTCCAATTAGGGTCGCAGACGTTTCCGGAAGTTAGCGGTGGAATCGCTACCATTTCGCCAATTTTCGCGCCGTGACTAAACTTCCCGACCCCACCATTCGCCCCTCGCGCAAAAATTCGGGGGCCGAAGTCGGCCCCCGTTCCGAATTTCCCTTCTGGTTGATTACTCTTCGTCCTGTCCCGGCATCTGAATGAGAGGCCCGGCCGAGCCGGTTCCACCCCGCAAATCCTTTTTGGCTTCGCCTTTGCCACCCTTTTCCGCGGCCGCTGGCTCTGTCGGGTCGACGATCATCGCGTCTTCCGGAACCGTCGGGTCGTCCACATTCTTCATGGACAACCCAATCTTCCGGTCCTTCGCGTCCACGCGAAGCACCTTCACGTCCACGTCGTCGCCCACCTTGACCACTTCCTCGGGCGTCTCGATCGGCGTCTCCGACAGTTCGGAGATGTGAAGCAGTCCTTCCAAACCCGGTTCGAGTTCGACGAATACACCGAAGTTGGTGAGCTTGGTGACTTTGCCCCGCACTTTCTGGCCCGGTTTGAACCGGCCAGGAATGTCCCCTTCCCACGGGTCGTTCGCCATCTGTTTGAGCCCGAGAGCGACCCGCTTCCGCTCCTGATCAACGCTCAGGACGACACAGGTGACCTTCTGGCCTTTTTGCACGACTTCGCCGGGGTTCGTCACCTTCCGCACCCAGCTCATGTCGGAAACGTGCAGGAGGCCATCGATGCCTTCTTCGATCTCGATGAACGCCCCGTAACTAGTGAGGTTGCGAACCACGCCCGAAACCTGCGTCCCGGTCGGGTACTTCTTGGCCACCTCGTCCCACGGGTTCATCTGGCACTGCTTCATCCCCAGCGAGATTTCCTTCTTCTCGTGGTTGATGTTCAGAACCTGCACCTCGACCTTGTCGCCGGTACTGACCACTTCGTTCGGATGGCTGATCCGCTTGGTCCAGGACATTTCGGAGATGTGAACCAGCCCCTCGATGCCGGGTTCGAGCTTCACGAACGCCCCGTACGGCATGATGTTGACGACCTCGCCCTGGTGCCGGCTGTTCATCGGGTACTTACCCTCGACGTTCTGCCACGGGCTCGGCGTCTTGTGCTTCAGCGACAGGGCGATCTTGTTCTTCTCCCGGTCGATGTGCAGGATGTAAACTTCGAGTTCCTGCTCGATTTTGACCACGTCGTGCGGGTTGGTGACGCGGTGCCAGCCCATGTCGGTGATGTGCAGCAGGCCGTCAATACCGCCGAGGTCGACGAATGCACCGAAGTCGGCGATGTTCTTGACGACGCCTTTGCGGACCTGTCCCTCCTGCAGGTCGGCCATGAGCTTTTCCCGCTGCTGGCCGCGGCGGCGTTCGATCAAAGCTCGGCGGGACACGACGATATTCCGCCGTTGTTCGTCGATCTTGAGGATCGAGCACTCGATGGTCTGTCCGAGGTAGACGTCGATCGATGGCGGGCGTCGGATATCGACCTGACTCGCCGGCAGGAAGACGTTGACGCCGATGTTGACCAGCAGGCCGCCCTTGATCTTTTTGAGCACATGTCCGGAGACTTCGTCCCCTTCCTTGTGCTTGGAAAGGATCGCTTCCCATTCCTTCTGTCGTTTCGCCTTACGGTACGATAGGTTGATCGTACCGTCGTCGTCCTCGATAGCTTCCAGCAATACTTCGACGTCGTCCCCGACCTTGGGCAACTGCGTCGCGTCGAGTCCGTCTTCCCGCCATTCTTCCAGGCGGATGAGGCCTTCGGACTTATAGCCGATGTCGATCACGACATCTTCGCCGCGGATTTCGCGGACTTTGCCGGTGACGATCTTGTTCGATTCAAAAGTTTGGGAGTCTTCCGGCAGCCAGGAGCCTTCGAAGAGCGCCTGGTCGCTGCCGAAGGCCTTGAAGATTTCGTCGTCGATTTCCTGCGTATCGAACTGGCGGATGAGGTTGCGGTTGGCCATATGTAATTGGAGGGTCTCTGCCCGGTAAAGGATGCCGGGGGCGGGGTTGGGAACTAGCCGATTCGCCCGGTAGGCCGCAAGGCCTACGCCGTCGGGAGAATGGGAAATGATACATTACGAATTTTCGCTACCGGGAAACAGGTTGGTTGGGAATCTTCACACTCCGGCGGCAAGGGACTGGACCCGCTTCAAGAATGGGAAAAGCACGTCTTTCGGGTAGAGCACCCAGGAGTAATCCCGCCGGGTGAGTACGGCATTGGCAGCCGCCTCGGTGCGGGCAACGGCGAGTTCCCGTTCAATTTCGCCGACCCGGTCCGCGACAAACGGTTGAAGGTCGTGAAGGACGGCTCTCTGATCGCGAAAGTGCTGACGGCGGTCACCGCGGGAAATCGGCCGCATTCGTACGAGAGCTTCTTGCTTCTTTAGCATGGCCGCGATGTCCGGCCGTGCTTTCTGCTCGAAAGTCAGGTGTCGGTGCGGGTTCCAGTGCAAGTCGCGAAGAGTGCGTTCCAGTTGCTTCACGTCCCGGCCCGAGTGAGGGAACAACGGGAATGGCAGATGCAGGGTTCCGCTGACGACCTGATACGCCGGCGGGTCGATGCCGAAGTAGTCGCGGATGATCTGGTCGGTCACTTCGTCGTATTTGCCGCCGCCGATGCCGTGGATGAAGAAGTCGCCGAGAATGAGCCGGGCAAAGAGGGTGAGCGTGAGGGCACGGGGGCGGATTGCCTTCGGATCGCCGGTGTAGGGCACGAAACACCGCTTCCGCTTTCCGTCCTCGTCGAGCACCCAGAAAGGGGCCTCGTTCGGGGCAAGGTCGGGGAACGGGTGGGTGCGGGATCGGAGTTTGTTTCGCTTGCGGTAATCCGCGAGGGCGGCGTTGTGGATGGCTGCGAAGCGATCTGCGTCGGCTAAGAGGTGGTTTACGAAGACACTCCAAGGGTAGTTGTGGGTGAGGTCCGAGATTGAGGAGGGTGGCAGGAACAGTCCGATTTCCTCTTCGAAGTTCTGGCGTGTTTGGGTGAGGATGTCCGCGAGCAAAAACTCTTGCTTCGGTTTCTCCCAAGTGGCATCCCGTTTGAAATGCTTCCAGATACTCGGGAGTAATGGCCGGAACCGCCAGTGTTCGAATAAGGGCAAGAGTCGATCACCTAACGTACAGAATTGATCCAGATCATAAATCGGACGGAACTCATAAGTGACGTCGGGTTCCGTTCGGTCGAAGGGAATCTGTTGAATCCGAATCTGGTTGGGGTAGCGGTTCACGAGAGGAACAGGCAACACCGTGGAATGGACGGCGTCGTTGTCGACAGTTAGGAAGGCGGCTCGGCCGTTCACCCGATCTGATATCCCAACGGCGGCGAAGTTCTTGACCCAAACGCCAGGATGGAACAATTCGGGCTGGTGGCCCGTGAGTATAATCGGCTTATTGAGGGGAACTCCCGTCACAGTCATTCGAGATTCGTATCGAAGTCCTTGTAGCGAATTATCGCCAATCCTCACGTCATCCCGATCCAGCTTCCTCCGATTCTCTTCGATCAACCCCGGCACCGCGTCGAACGGCGGGTCGATGAACAACTCGCCGTTCTTTTGGGGGGCACGATACCGACGGGGCATGGACGCTGCTCCGGGTTAACAACACCCGAAAGCGACGGGCGAACAGGGGAGCCGGTCGTGGATGGCGGCGTCGATCACGCCTCGGTAATGGGCCAACCGCTCGGTCGGGTCGTTCAGCACTCCGCCGAAGGCCCGGGTCGGGTCGAGGTAGAGCCGGGGCACGCCGATCTCGCGGATTTTCAGCCCAAGCCGGGCCGCTTGCACCCATAACTGCAACGGCATTCCCCAGCCGGCTTCCGTAATCCGCAGTCGTTCCAATGCTTCCCGTTTGTAGGCTTTGAACCCGCAGAACGCGTCGGTGAGGGCGAGGCCGAACCGTTCGTTCAACTCGGCCGTGATCGTGGCGTTGACGTACCGGCGGTCGGTCGGCGGTGCGTCGTCCTGTTTGAAGTCTCGCAGGTACCGGCTGCCGGAAACGATATCCGCCCCGGGAAGTTGCTCGAGTAGAACGGGTATCCGAGACGGCTCGTGCTGGCCGTCGCAGTCCATCGTCACCAGCCCGTCGTACCGGTGCTTGACCGCGAACGTAAACGCCGATTGCAGAGCGGCTCCGTACCCCCGGTTTTCGGCATGAGTCACTCGGTAAACGTCACGTTCCCGATCCAGGAGTTTTGGCGTGTCGTCGGTCGATCCGTCGTCCACAATCAGAATGTCCCCGGCGAACCGGCGGACCTCGGCCAAAACACCACGGACGTGCCGGGCTTCGTTGTATACGGGAATCGCTGTCAGGATTTTCATTGTCCGCCTCGTCGTCGAGGGAATCACTCGTCCCATTCTAGGGGTGAAGGCAACCGGTCAATCCGGGGTTGGCGTGTCGTCCGGTTTCGTCGCGTCGCCGGTCCCCCGACCGAATCGGCCGCCGCGGGATTGGTCCTTAAGCGTCCGATATACGGCAAGGTCACGCCTAAGCTTCGTGTTGTGGTCGTCCCGCATTTCCACAAACACCTTGTACCAGAACCGCCGGGTGGCCCAGGCGTCGACCACGGCTAGGCCCAGGAGCATAAACACGAGCACGATGACCGCAATCCAATACGTGCCCCAGAGTTTCAGTACCAGCTTGTCCTCGTCGGGAATATCTCGGCCGGCCTCGTCCGCCGCCTTCTTCGCCTCGAGAATTCGATCCACTTTGCGTTCAAACCCGGTCACGTACGCCCCGGCAATCAGGCCTCCGACGAGCACTAGTACCCCGGCCACCAGGAGTCGGCGGCGGTGACGGTTCCGCAGGTAGGAATACTCGTCCGTCGGCACGTGCTTACGCGCCGCCAGCACCTTGAGCCCGCGGACCTGGAAGTAGCCCGAAACGAGCCCGAGCAGGACGAGCGGACCGGCCAAGGCGAATGCGGCAGTCGACGAGTTCACGGGTTGTCCCGTGGGGAACGGTGTCTCTATTCTGGCCGCTCGGCCGGGAATTGGGAACCTTCCGGATCCGTCGGAATTCGATTTTCGGGTGAACGGGGACGGGAAAATCGGCGGGCAGCGAGCAGCCCCACGGTGATGCCGCACCAATCAATGAGAACGTCTTTGACCTGACCGCTTCGACCCGGCACGTAGGTTTGTCCGATTTCGGTGCCGATGCCGTGAAGCATCAGGAAAAGAATGACTCCCCAACGATAACGAACGATCTTGGGAAACAAGTAGCCGACAGCGGCCAAGTATGCGTACCCGCACAGGTGGGCCGACTTCTGGACCAGGTACGCGAGCCAGTGAATTTCGATCTTCACCGGGTTCGGGTGCGGGATGAGCAGCAAGACCGTAAAAACGGTGAACGGTACGACGAATGCAGTGGCGTGGAGAAAACGAAGGGGACTCATTCTCATCGTGGCGGGGACCCGATTTCGCGAAGTTTGCTGCGGAGAAATTTCGCCCGGGCGGCGTTCCGCTCTTCCCCGTCCAGTTGCCCGCCCATGATTTTCTGAAGGTGCGCGGCCTGAGTCTGGATGAACAACTGGTTGACCGTGGTCGGGGGCATGTCGTCGAGCATGTGGAGGTGGATGCCGAGGCGGACCGTGGAGAGGAGTTCCATCGTCTCCTCGGCGGTGATCATCGTCGCGCTGCTCAGCGTGCCAATGGCCCGGGCGACACGATTGTGTTCCTCCTGCTTGCGGTCCTTGAGCAGCGCCTGCCGAGCTTGCCGTTCGTACTGCAAAATCATCGCGATGACTTCGCGGATTTCCGACAGCACCCGTGCCTCGCTCCGGCCGAGCGTCACCTGATTGGAAATCTGATACAGGTCGCCACTCGCCCGGCTCCCTTCGCCGTATAGCCCGCGGACGACCAAATTGATCTTCTGCAGAGCACGGAAAACCCGTTCGATCTGTTTCGTCAGGCCGAGGGCGGGAAGGTGGAGCATGACGCTCGCTCTCATGCCGGTGCCGACGTTGGTAGGGCAGGCGGTGAGGTAGCCGAACTGTTCGTGGAAGGCGTAAGTCAAGCGAGCTTCGAGGGCGTCGTCCACACCGTCGATGACGCTCCAGGCGTCGTCGAGGGCGAGACCGCTCCGCATCACCTGGAGGCGGAGGTGGTCTTCCTCGTTGATCATGACGCTGACGGATTCCTTGTCGTCGAACGCGACGCCTCGGGGTCCTTCGAGCACGGAGGCGAGTTCCCGGCTGATGAGCTGCCGCTCGACCAGGAACTGCCGGTCCAGCGGGTTCAGGGTCGTCACGTTGACGTACTGGAGTGGGCTGGCGATTTCCGCCTTTTGCACCGCGTCGCGGGACTTGGCTTCGATTTCCCCCTTTTGATGCGGGGTGGCCCGATTGGTAAAGGGGTAGTGGGCGAGGTTACGGGCGAGACGGACCCGCGTGGAGACGACGACGTCGGATTCCGGTCCGTTGCCGCGGAGCCATTCGCCCAGGTTCGGGAGGAGCGTATCGAGGTTCATTCCGCGACTTCCATTTTCCGGATCCGATCCCGGATGCGGGCGGCATCTTCGTAGCGTTCGTCGGAGACGGCCACGGCGAGGTCGTCCTTGAGTCCGGCCAGGTGGGCGGCGGCCGCTTTGGCCCGTTCAGCAACCGGCACTTTTCCCGCGTGCCGCAACCCCCGGTGGATCCGTTCCAAGAGGGGTTCCAGCGCGGGCCGAAACGCGTCGTAATCGTCCGGGCAGCCGAGCCGGCCGGTCGCCCGGAACTGGGCATACTTTAGCCCGCACGTGGGGCAAAGCAACCCGCCCGTGTCCACGGGCAATAGCCCCATCTGGCCCATGATGAGTTGGAGCAGGGGCTGCAGGTTCAGTTGCGGGGCCGGGTCGTCGGTGATCAGGTTCTGCTTCCGCGCGCACCCTTCGCACAGGTGCATCTGCCGCTTCTTCTTGTTCACGATGTCGGTCAGGTGAACCGTCGCCGGTTCCCCGCACAGTTGGCAATCCATTCGATCCCCCGGTCATCCTTCTTCCAGTTTGCGGATTTTATCGCGCAAACTGGCAGCCGCCTCGTACGCCTCGCCGTCCACGGCCTGCTGCAATTGCCGGCGGAGCTGCGAAAGCTCCATTTGCTCGGCTTTCGCCTTCGGCAGCCGGCGGGGCACCTTTCCGACGTGCTTGGCATCCCCGTGGATGCTTTCCAGCAACGGGACGAGTTCCTCGCGGAACGCGTCGTAGTCGTGCGGGCAGCCGAGCCGGCCGGTGTTCCGAAAGTCGACGAACTTGACCCCGCACGATTCGCACTGCTTCCCGCCGAGTTCTCCGCCGCCGGCGTCGTTCCCTCCCGGCCCTCCGGCAGCCGCCTTCATCTTCTTCGCCGGCTCGAACAAATACTTCTTCGCGCAGTCCTCACACAGGTGCAATTCCTCGAACTGCTCTTCCGCCAGCACTTCGGTGATGTGCAGCGTCGCTTGCTTCGGACACCGCTGGCACTTCATCGTCAGACCTCCTCGGAATTTCGCTCCCTATCGCCAACCGAGCACAATCACTGTTTCAATGGAGGGACGACGAATTGTTCTGGATGGATTCGTCCCATGAATTCATTCGAATAAATCACGGGACTCTGGAGATTGTCTATTCCATCGTATTCTAGCCGGAAGCGAATCGTTGTTTCAAACGGTCCGTCATAGCTCGGGGCCGAAAATGCCCAGTATTCATTCGGTTTCAGTGTGACGTCGAAATAACTGTTGCCGCAACCGGAAAGCTGGTGGTATTCGATCGGTTGCCATTGCCCTTTTGCGTCCTTGGCCTCCTGAACCAAGTTCATTCGATGATCACAGGTCAGAAAATTTACGGGTTGGTTGGTCCGATTGGCGAGCCGTACGGCGAATCCTCGTTTGACCTCGTGCCGATCGGTTCGCCACGGATAAAAATCGTGCTTAACGGCTTCCCACGGAAATGCAACCAGTGAAACTTGACCGGGAATTCCCCAATCCGCCTGTCCGAGCGCTTTGGGTAATCGTGGTTCCCAATATTTTTTCTCAACATATAATGTCGAGCTCATTCGACTTGCGGCGTAATACAGTCCTTCTAACATCACACACGTGTCGTACGGCGATGCATTTCGGTCGAGCTGTTCCAAATCGAACTTCGGATTTGGTTTCGTTTGGGGAGTCGGATTCGTCGTCGATAAGCACAACGACAGACCCACGACAAGAAATGCGGAACCGAACAGGCTGAGAATTCTCACGAGAAACTCTCCGGTAACGAATCAATTCTACCACCCCGGCCCGCCGGGGGTAGCCGGAGTTACGATCACCGCCGCGGTCGGGCAGATCAATTCGCATGCGGCGCAGGCGATACAGTCCCCGGGACGGGGCAGCCAGGGCAACCGAACGTCCATTTCCAGGCACGCGGCCGGGCAGATCGCGACACAATCGCCGCAACCGGTACACCGGGCCGGGTCGAGTATTGGTCGCGGCAGTTCGGCGGTCACGGCGCGCCCTCCGCCAGGTCGATGACGTCGGAATCGGGGACGACGGCTCCGGTTCGTTGAATGGTGGCGTGAAGCAGGCCGTTCGCCAGGTCTTCCAGCACCGTTCGCGTGAGCGGGGGGAACAGGACGTATCGGGCCCCGAGATCGAGGGCCGTGGCCGTCCATATGGCACGGTCGTCTTCGGGGAGTTTGGCGTCGCTGACGGCCACAACCGCCACGTCCGGGCGCAAACGGTGAACCTCAGCCAAAAGTTTCAGTCCGTCCGGCGGAGTTTTGTGCGGGTCTATCAGCACGCACATCACAGTCGGCCGGCCGTCGGCAAGCATCCCTTTCGCGGCACCGGGCTGACGCGCTTCACGCAGCAGCCACTTGCGTTCGACCGTCAGGTCGCGAAGTTGCTTGGCCAGCCAGCCGTCGAATTCGAGAACGACCAGTTGCGGGGATTTCATGCGTCGCCCCCCGCCGGCGTGAGGCCGAGGGCGGACGCCCGGCGAAGGAAACGATTCCGGGGAATGCCGAGCCATTCGGCGGCCCGGGTTGCGTTGCCATTTGCCTTGGACAGGGCCAGGGCGAGCAGCCGCTTTTCGACTCCTTCCAGCACGGCGTCGAGGTTCGGCCCAGCGGCCGGTTTCGCCGGCGGGTCGAGGGCGATGCCGGCCGACTCGCGGACGAACCGGGGCAGGTGCTCCGCCGCGACCACGGCCCCGTTCGCTTTCCCGACCGCCGAGCCGATCGCGTCCGCCAGTTCCCGGATATTCCCGGGCCAGCGGTAGGCTTTGAGCACCGTGATCGCCGTGGGTGAAAGGGTCGGCGGAGCCCCCACACCGTTCGCGATCCGAGCAAGCAACCGATCCACGATCCGCGGGATTTCCTCCACGCGATCCCGCACCGGCGGAACGGACAATTCGACGACGGCGAGCGAGGTAAACAATTCCGGTATCAGAGTGTGGTCGGCGAGTTGTGCCGCCGGCGGACGGGTCGAGCCGCAGACGAGCCGCGGGCCCGGTTTCGGCCCGTCCAGCCATCCGAGGAGAAGTTGCTGGGCGTCGCGGGACAAGGCCGCCGGCTCTTTCAGGTAGAGCGTACCTAACAGCCGGGCTTCGATGAGGCCCCCTTTCCCCGCAAGGAGGCCTTCGATTAAGAACGGCTGCAACCCCGCACAGTCGAGGCCGAAAAAGGCCCGGTCCTTGTTCGGCCCGTTGTGGTGGAGAATCCGGGCGGCGGTTTCCTTGCCGCTGCCCCGTTCGCCGACGAGCCAGGCGGGGGACGGCGACGCGGCGGCGTGGCGGAGCTGGGTGAGAAAACGATCAGCCCCGGGGCCGGAGCCGGCGAACAAGTCGAACGGGTACGCGGCGGCGTGGTCGGCACGCAGGGCCGCGATCGCCGCCGGCAGCTTCGCCCGCGGCACGGCCATGTCCGGTTCGACCACCCGGACGAATCCGAGAAACCCGGTGGACCCGTCGTCCGCCACGAGGGGGACGAATGTGACGTCCCACCACGGCGGCCCGGCCGACTGGCCCGGGGCGGGTCGGCGGGCCGAGGTCACGCCGGTCGCCGCTTCGGCGGGCGGAGCCAGCGTACGTGCGAGTGCATCGGTCGGACCCCGCCGCACGCAAGCCAGGCCGTACGCGTCCGCCTTCGCTACTCCGGTCAGCGTTTCCCAAGCCGAATTGACGTACCGGATGCGGCGGTTCTGGTTGAGCACGAATACCGGCCGGACCGACCGGTCGAATAACGCCGGCCAGCGGGATCGTCGGCCGGGGGGCACGGGAGCGGGATTCGGGACGGGAACGGGAAGACCTCCGAGCGGACTATTTCCAATCTACCGCACCGCAAACTACCGGGCGAGGGGATCGAAAAACCACATTCCCCTTTGATGACCGAGTTGAATACGCCTATCGCTTAAATCCCAAAAAGCGTCCGGGCGTTGGCCGTAGTCAGGGCCGCGAATGCTTCCACCTGTTCCCCCCGCTCCGCCGCGATAATC
>DASXPC010000338.1:0-47093 GCA_036493815.1 Fimbriiglobus sp.
TCCCGGCCCCGTTTCGGCCGATCACGCCCATGCACTCGCCCCGCTTCACCTCGAACGACACGTCTTTGAGTGCCCAAAAATCCGTGGTCGTTTCGGTTCGCCGACCACCCCGCCCGAGAATCCGTCGGCCGAATTGCCGAATTTCGGTTTCCAGCGCATGCCGCAACCCTTCACTTTTTCCGCGAGCGACACCGATCTGGTATAATTTACCGAGCCCACTGACCCGGATTACGGTTTCGTCCATAGTCCCCTTTTATATTATGTCGGCGAACTGTCGCTCCGTTTTTCGAAAGAACCGGAATCCCGTCGTGAGCAGAACAATCGTACTGAGCACGGACACCGGCATCACCCAGCCACCAATTATGCCGCTGCCCAATAGGCACCAACGAAATCCCTCAATCACCCCAACCATCGGGTTCAACGCAAAGAATGCCTGATATTTTTCCGGTACGGTCGCCGTGCTGAAACCGACGGGAGTGACGTAGAGACCGAACTGCACGAGAAACGGCACGATGAACCGCACGTCTCGGTAACGCACGGTCAAAGCAGACAGCCACAACCCCACGCCCATCGCCGCCGCCAGTGCCATCAGTATCATCACCGGCAATAGCAACACCTGGATTGGGGGCAGAGCCGAATACCAGATCATCAACGCTCCGGTCATGACGCCCGTTATTAGCAAATCGGCGAAGGCCACGACCACCACCGAGGCCGGGACGATCACCCGCGGAAAATAGACTTTGGAAATGAGGTTGGCGTTGCCCAGAATGCTGTTGCTGCCTTCCGCCATCACGGCAGCAAAAAACTGCCAGGCCGTCATTCCGGCAAGTACCAAAAGCGGGTACGGGATCCCGTCCGGCGACGGCAGTTTGGCCACCCGGCCGAAAACGGTGACGAATATGATCGTGACCAGAAGGGGGCGAATGACGGCCCAGGCAACCCCCACGGACGTTTGCTTGTATCGGACTTTCAAGTCCCGCCAGGCCAGGAACGCGAACAGTTCCCGATACCGCCACAACTCGGACCAATACCCCCGGCTACTTCCGGTGGCGCGAAGGATCGTTTCCTCACTCGCGGCGGGAAGCGGACCTGTGGACGAAAGAGTCGGGGCGGAATGCGACATCGTCACCGATTGAATATTGGGGTAACGGATTACGGATCACCGAATAAAATGCCAGTTGGGTGATTCTAGAGAGAAAACCGACCGCATCCAGTTGCCTCGGGAATTCGGAGTCCAACCGGCGCGTCGCAGGATCGGCCCGGAGAAAATTCGATCGAGTTCGTCGCATTACAACCCACAATTAATAATAACACACGATATGACATCTTACATGTATTTTCAATGCATTTACGATTTCAATTTAACAATTCATGTTGCATATGAATTGATGCCGTTAACTCAATTAAATTAGCCCGAGCGACGAAGTCCAAATGCGTTCCGGCAAATGATTGCGTCCCGGTTTGGATGATCCCAGCGTTAGACCTAATAGATGGGACAATTCGCCTTGGCGTGACGGGCGGACCGATACGGACCGTTGAACGTCCCGCAGGTCGGCGTCAAACGATGGGGGCGGGTTTCAAGGCAATCGGCCGGTTTTCGCCCGACCCGGGCCGGCGGGGCCGGTCGACATACCCGGGATAGTAACTTCTCTTGTTGTGAACGCCGTTGACCACTACGCCGATGAACGGCAACCGGTTCTCGCACGACTGTTCGTACCCGGCGAAAACGTCGGCGGTGTGGCTGACTCCGGGCCGGACCGAAAATAGCACTCCGTCCACAAACCGACCGACCATGCTGCCGTCCGGTACCAGGAGCAACGGACTGGAATCGAGCAGAATGAAATCGTACTGTTCCCGCAACCCGACTAGCATTTCGTACACGTCCCATCCCGCCAATCCCGAAGCGGCTTGCGGGCAATACTCGCCTGCGGTCATGACGAATAGGCCGGAATTCCCCACTTGGTGAACCGGAGCCGTGGCAACGTTCGGGTCGGCCAATTTCTCGCACACCCCGGGGGACAGGTCCACACCGAACGTACGGTGCAGGGACGGGCACCGCAAATCGCTGTCAACCAGGAGCGTCCGCAAGCCCGCGCGGGCCAGACTCAGTCCGAGTTGAGTCGTCAGAGTGGTCTTGCCTTCCCCGGGGGACGAACTCGCAATCATCAGGACGGGGCACTGCGTTCCGAACCGCGTGTTCATCAGGCGGGTCCGAACGGCGTCGATCGCTTCCGTGAATGCGGGATCCGTTTCGTCCTGCGGATTGATCGCTTTGTGGAGCCGCCTTCGCAGGGGCGACGGCTTGAGTTTGGGTAGCGTCCCCATGACCGGCAACCGCAATCCCTGCGTCACGTCCGTCACCTGAAGGATCGTGCTCTTCCGGGCCTTCCAGATCGAAATGCCCAACAGACCGACCAGCATCCCGGCCATGCCGGCGCCGGCCGCCTCTTGCAGCCGTAACGTCTTGTTCATGACGATGGCGTCTTCCGGTGCGGAAAGGACCGACACCCGTTGCCGGTTACTGGCCGTGAGTTCGACTTCGAGCCGTTCCTTTTGTTCCCAGATCGATTTGACAAAAACCTCGTTCCGATCGAGGTCCGCCCGCTTCAGTTCGAATTCGACGGAATCCAACCCCAGCTTGTCGACTTCTTCTTTCCGGGCCTTCCACTCGGACATAACGGTGTCGTGTTGTCCGTTCAGAAGTTTCAGCTCGTCTTCGACCTCATGAACGGCGTATTCCGCCGTGGCCCGGTTCGCGGACTGATACCGGGCTGTCAGGGTTGCCCGCCGCTCGGCCCGGAGGGCTTGCAATTTTCGATTGGCCGCGTCCAGGTCGTTCTGGCACTTGACGACCGTGAAATGCTGCGGGTCCGTGACCCGTTCTTTAGTGATCGCAAGCAGGTTCTGGAGGATGGCGACATTGGCTTGTTGAATCTTTACCTCGGGGTCCACATCCACGTCGCGTTCGACCAGGACGTCGACCGCGACGGCATCGGCCCCGCCAGTCGCCGCGACACTTTTCACGCCCGACGCCAGCCGAAGCCGATAACGGGACAGTTTGATTTCCAATTCCCGGCGGCGGGTGTCGATCCCCGCCAACTCCCGTTTCAACGCACTGTATTCGTCGATCAACGTTTTTTGTTTGAGGGTCATGACCTGGGAATCCGCCCCCTTGAGGTTGCGGGTCAGGTCCGACAGGGCCTGCCGGAGTTCGCGCACCTTGCTCTCCGCTCCGTCGTAAACTTTTTTCAGTTCGTTCAGGTGTTCCTGCTGGCTGGAACCCTCCAGCCGGTCCACGGTGGCCAGGTACGATTTGACAACGGCGTTCAGAATCGGGGCCAGGTCCGAAGAGTGTTCGCGTGCGGACAGCGACAACCGGATCAGGTCGGTGCCGTCGATTTGCTGGACGGTCAATTCCTTTTCGAGCCAGCCGGTCGGGTCCGCTTCCTGCGCCAAAGTCGGTAACGTCCGCAGTTTTTCGTCTTTGAGGGCGTCGCGGAGGACCGGCCGACTGTGGACCATGGCGAGTTGCGTTCGCATGTACCCCGGGTCACTGTCACTCGGCCGGTTGGAATCCTGAAGAATCCGAATGGCCGAAGCGGGCACGACCCGGATCATGGCCGACGTCGACGCCTTATCCGGCCTGAGCACCCAAACCGCGACCGAACATACCACAGCCAAAACAATTCCTACCGGTACGGCGATCGGCCAACTGTGACGCAGGACGTTGAGAATCACTCCGGGTGTGACGATTCGGTTTAATCCGGGCGGCATTTCGGTATGGCGCGGAGTTGCCGCAGGGATCACAACCGGCTGGACGTTGGCGGGAGGCAGGCCGTGAGTCAGCGCCGGAACCGATCGTATGCTCTCCTCGCTTGCGATGGCGTGTGACGAACGCTGTTTCTTTTTGGACATGGAAACTCGCCTTTTGCGGTCCGACTGCCGGGCTGATTTCCAGTCCCGACTCCTGTGTCATCCAAGCATTTAGAAAAAACCCCACTCTATCGTATCACGTCGAAATCCAGAAAGGGTTCTCTTTTCGTCGTTGAACCGACCGTTTTAGCAACCTCGGCGGGTCGTGATTGCTGCAGTTCCACACACCTATTTATTACGAAAAATACTCCGAAACGCCGCATTCCGCCGCACATCTTTCAGCCCGGGGTGATTACACCGCTAGTTCGCGGAGGCCTCAATTGGCGGCAGCCGGTACCGGTTCGATGATCGGTTGGTCGCTTCGCCGGATACCCGACGTCCCGAGAACTTTGCGAAAAAACCGCGTGGGTACACCACCCAAGTTTCGCACAACCGACTTGGCCCGATTGGCCAAGGCGGTGGGCGCCAATTGGGTGAAAGGGTGATCGGCCAACGAGGCCACGGGAACTTCCCGGTCGACGTGGACAAAACCGCCGGGGCCGGGACTCACCACGCGGTCCCGGTCCACCACGGCAGAGTCGAGCCACATCCGGCCCCCGATAAACGTATCGGGCATCACGACCGCATTCGTCAGTTTCGTATGGCGGTCCACGATGCTGTTCGGTCCGACCGCCACGTTCGGCCCGACCGTCGCCTCCGCGCCGATTTCCACCCCCGGCCCGAGGAAGACGGGACCGGTCAGCCGGGCTGTGGGGTGGACCCGAGCCGACCGCGGAATCCGAATTTCGGCGCCGGGGCACGCCGCGGCCAACACCTCCCGCACGGCCGACATGTAGCTTTCCATGCACCGGATTTCCGGACCGGCAGGCATGGCCGTCCGTTCCAAGCTACCCGCATGGCCAGCGTATAGAAACTGCTCCACGTCCCGGCGATCGAAGGCGTGTCCCGGGAATTGGTCGAGAATCCGTCCTTTCAGGACCGCCCACCCGGTCCAACTCCCATCTTGGGCCGATTCGATCAATCGGATCGATCCGCCGTCCGGCCGTCCGGGTTCGATCGGGGGCAGCGTCAACGTGCGGTCGACATGCCCGAAGAGCACCTCGCCGTCCGAGCCGTGCGACGCGAGCAAATGCCGAACGAGAGGATAGGGGGTCGCAAATTCATCCGCCGAGTGATGCCGAAAGTCCGCGCCCCAACGTTCGCCGTTACCGAGAAACAGCCTCGGGCATTCGGTCGCGCGATAATAGACCCAGTCGACGGACAGAACCCCTCGACCGACCAACGCTTCACACACCCTTTGGATCAGGGGCCGGTCGACGAGCCATAGCATGGACGCGGGATAGCGGTCGCCCATCAGAAAAAAGCCGTTCTCCAACTCTCCATTAACGACGACGACGGCTCGCATGACCGTTCCTCCCTGGTGCAGAACTCTGTTGTATACCCGTCACTCGACCGCCGAAGTTAATACGCCCCCCGGCCCTTCACCACGGCCGGCAAGGTCAGGAACAGAATTTTGAAGTCGAGCAGCGAGGTCTGTCGTTCGATGTAGTCGACGTCCAGTTCGACCTGCCGTTCGAACGGCAGTTCTCCCCGCCCGCTGATCTGCCAGATGCAGGTCAAACCCGGAATGACGTCCAACCGGCGGCGATCCTCCAGGCTGTACTTGACCACTTCGCGGGGGAGTGCCGGCCGGGGACCGACCAGCGTCATGTCACCGATCAGCACACACCACAACTGCGGCAATTCGTCGATGCTGGTCCGACGAATGATCTTCCCGACCCACGTGATCCGGGGATCGGCCTTCGATTTATAGGTGACGCCCGTTTTATGATGGTTCTGCGCCAGCACCTCGGGCAGCAGATTCTCAGCGTTAATCACCATGGAACGGAATTTGGGGAAGGAGAACGTCCGGCCCCATCGACCCACCCGCTTCTGCCAGAAAAGGATCGGTCCGCCATCGTTCAGCTTGATCAAGATGCCGACGACGGCGAAGAGCGGGGACAGCCCGACCAGGAAGGCGGTCGCCACAACGATATCGAGGCCGCGTTTCAAGGACCGGCGGCAAAGTTTGGTCAGAAACCGAGCGTGCTTCTTGCAGGCGTACCGCAACGACTCGCTCAACGTCCAGCACGGCCGCCCCTCCGGTCTGTCCACGGTCGCAAACGGGTTGGGCATCTTCCCGACGCGGGGCACCTCCCGATGAGGCAGGACGCCCACAGACCCAAAACTGACGTCATTTAAATTGCGGGCGAATCGCTGCATACGCTGGCACCTGTTAGCACTTGTGTGAAGATCAATCGAACGAATCCCCGTGTCGGCTTAGTACACGTCGGTACACGACGCGGTACGCACCGAGTTCGCCCTGGTAATAATTCTGTCGGGAAGTCCCACACTCGCTTGGGCGAAAGAAAGTGCGGGGGAGAAAGTCGCAGGTAGGTCAAGCCCTTTTCGGGCTCGGTCATCAATTTTTACCTAGAATTCTTAATTTCCGAACCCATTCAGTTCTTTCAGTAAAAGCGAACTTTTTGGTTCGGAGCACACCTAGTCGTCACATTGCGAAAATTTTACCACCTCCGCCTTCCGGATCAATACCGCACGACAAATTTTTGCGGAATAGACATGATATTTGTACTCTGAGACCACCGAAGTCGGGTAGGCGTAATGTGAAATTTACATGTAAAATGGCAGTTTTGCTGCAAACGAAATGAACAACGGCCACAAGTCATTTCGACGTGAAAGGTTTTGGCGAATCGGCAGCCAAGAATCCCCACTTTCCGCTCGCCTTAAGCGTCGGATGGATCCACGATCGGCTCGTCAGTGTTCAATATCTCCACAACAAACCACTGTATATTCGCGTTCGATGTTACAACAACGACCCTCCCCCCGCAACACCACTAGTCGCGAGCCTTTGGGCAGTAATCTCATTCCACAAACACCACAACACGCGGCGAGCGTACTGGTCACAATTCCGGTAGACTGAGTTATTCAAACCGACACCGATCCCACACTTCGACGGCGCAATTCCCGGTCTTGTCCCATCCTGCTTTTAGACGCGTTTGACCTTCCGTCAATTTGCATTTTGTCCATGATTTCCATGCGAAAATGCACGTCATTCTCAAAGACCACCGTGCGATTTCGCGCGGTCTGCAAGCTTTTGCGAACCCGCTCGCTCTCTGTAGGGCACGGCCGACAACCTGCCTGCCGACTTAACTCCGCCGAAGGCCGAACGTCCGTCAAGGGAATCGAAATTATTCCCTCCACTTGCTGTTTCGGGATCCTCCCAACAACCGGACAGTCATATCACCCATTCATTTATTGTCGCCATTGAAAACAAATCATCCGGGAACTAAACGATGTCATATTGGTGGCAGGGATTCGCCGTATTGGAGGTCCACGGATTAACGGACGAATAGACGCACTTCAAAATCCGGCAAATCTCCATTGTTAATCAGAACAGCCTAACACCCTGTAATGTCCTTTATTATGCTCCGACAAAAACAGGATTCATGTTCGTAAAGTTTCATTCGTTACTGAGCAAAGATTGACCTCGTCGGGACTACTCCGGGTATATGCTTTGACCACAAGACGCTTCCACTCAAGTTGCCCAAGTTACCACTATTGTGTTGCCGGAGACCGCCGTTGTACCCCTAAATTGCGTAGCAAATTTGATGGTTTTGCGGATTTCACCAAGAATAAAACGCCCTGCCGGCGCTTCCTCCGGCGGGCGTTGGTTTTGGCGGGAAACTAAACCTTGGGTTTTGGCATGACCGTCAGTAGGTCCTTGATCGGGTTAACTTTTTCGCCGGCAATGGCGGTCGGCCGGCCGAGGCTGTCGCGAATTTGCGAGTTCGGGTCGAGGCCGAGGCCCGCGTAGATTGTCGAGTAAAAGTCTTCAATTTTGGCCGGTTTATCTTTGGGTTCCTGGCCGTCTGGGGTCGTGCTGCCGTAAGCCATACCCCCTTTGATGTTGCCGCCGCCGAGCACGACGCTCCAAGCCCGCGGGAAGTGGTCTCGCCCGCCGTTCTGGTTGACTTTCGGCGTCCGGCCGAATTCCCCCATCCACACGATGACCGTGTCCTTCAATTTGCCGCGGTCGGCTAGGTCGCGGGTCAGGGCGGCCATGCCTTTGTCGAGTTCCGGCAGTCGGCGCTCGAGTGCGGGGAAAATCTGCTGGTGGTTGTCCCACCCGCCCATGTTGACTTCGACACACGCCACCCCGGCCTCGACCAGTTTCCGGGCGAGCAGGCAGCCCCGGCCGAAACCGGTGTTGCCGTACTCTTCCTTTAACGGCGTCGGTTCCATGTCCAGGGCGAACACCTCTTTCCGCGTGCTCACCACCAGGTCCATCGCCTTCTTGTACACGTCCTTATGAGCCTGGACGGCGTCGGCCGAAACGTTCGTCTTGAACCCGCCTTCCAGTGCATCGAACATCACCTTTCGCCTGGCCATACGGGACGGGCTTACCCCGGACGGCGGCGACACGTTTTCGGGCGGCTGGCCCGGGTTCTGCACGCCGAACGACGCGTACTTCATACCAAGGAACCCCGGCCCAATCTGCGGCCCGTTCACCGAAATGAACTGCGGCAGGTCCATGGCCTTCATAGCTTCCGCGTCCTGCCCGTACTGGTACGCCAGCACCGACCCGATCGAGGGATATTGGACCAGCGGGCTGGGCGATCGGCCGGTATTCATCAGCCGGGTGCCGCGGGTGTGGTCCCCTTCCTTCGTGGTCAGGCTTCGGATGATCGAGAGGTTCTTGAATTGCCGGCCGAGTTGCGGCAGGTGCTCGCTGATGCTGATTCCGCTCACCGCGGTCGGCTTCGGCTTGTGGCTGCCGCCGTTCGGGTGGTCCGGCTTCATGTCCCACAGGTCGATCGTCGACGGTCCGCCGCCCATCCACAGGACGATCAGGCTTTTGTTCTTCTTTTTCATCTCCGCGGCGTTCGCCCGAAGATTCGCGATAAACGACAGCCCGGGAACGGTCACAGCGGCGGCGCCGGCCGCGTGGACCAGGAAATGCCGACGGTCCGTTATACCGAAAACGTTCATAAAAGCGAACCCCTGAAACGGGCGGAAACGGTGAAGGCTACGGACGTTCGGGGTACATCCGGCAGTGGTTATTCTACTTCATAGACGGCCCCGGCCGCGACAGAGTTCCGGAAATCCGCCGGGGTGCGTTTTTCCAGTCAATACCAGGGTAATTTGGCAGGACTTCGCGGGCATTTTTCGGAGTACTCCGGCCGGGTCCCGGCCGCGAATTGCGTTCCTCTCCCCTTCCGGTACAATGGTGCCACCTGCCCGCCCGAGGCTCCTGATGCCCCCGACCGCCACCGCGGCCCCGATCGCAGCCCCGGCAAACGACGCCCAGGCCGTCAAAGAACTTGCCGCCGCCTACGAACGGCTGACGGACCAGATCGGGAAAGCCATCGTCGGCCAGAAAACCGTCATCGAACAACTCCTGATGTGCCTCTTCAGCCGGGGGCATTGCCTGCTCGTCGGCGTCCCGGGACTCGCCAAGACACTCCTCGTATCCACGGTTGCCAAAATCCTGCACCTGAGCTTCAAGCGTGTGCAGTTCACACCCGACCTGATGCCGTCGGACATTACCGGGACCGACATCCTCCAGGACGACCCCGACACCGGCCGGAGACGGTTCGTATTCCTCCCCGGCCCGCTGTTTGCCAACATGATCCTTGCGGACGAAATCAACCGCACCCCGCCGAAGACACAAGCCGCCCTCCTCGAAGCGATGCAGGAAGGCCACGTCACTGCTGGCGGGCAAACCTATCGCCTGCCCGAACCGTTCTTCGTCCTGGCCACGCAGAACCCGATCGAGCAGGAAGGAACCTACCCGCTGCCCGAAGCCCAGCAGGACCGGTTCATGTTCAACGTGAAAGTGGACTACCCGGGCCGAGTGGAAGAAATCCAGATCATGAAGGCGACGACGGGGAACTTCAAGCCCGAGTTGTCGCCGATTCTGGACGGCAAGCAGATCATGCGGTTTCAGGAAGTGGTTCGGCAGGTGGTGGTGGCGGATCACATCTTCGCCTATGTGGCCGACCTCGTGCGGTCTTCCCGGCCGAAGGAACAGGGCGTGCCGAAGTGGGTGCCCGAACTGGTGAGTTGGGGTGCCGGCCCGCGCGCCTGCCAATATCTGGTTCTGGGTGGCAAAGCCCGGGCCGTGCTCCACGGCCGGGTCCACGTCACGACCGACGACATCAAACAGGTGGCCTATCCCGTGCTCCGGCACCGCATCATGACCACCTTCCACGCCGACGCCGAGGGGATCACGACGGATGATATCGTCAAAAAGCTGATCGAGAGCGTGCCGGTGCCGTTGGACGGTAGACGGATTTGAGGCGAGATACCGTCTCCGGGTGAACGGCCATCAAAATCGGTCCTAAAGTTCTCGGACCGGGAAGTCAGCCGAGAAATCTCGATCACGTTTCGAAAGGTCGCTTTCCTTACTACACAAAGGCTTCACAGTTAGAAGAACTCGAACCTGTCAGGCCGGACCCTCTCCCTGGTATATCTTCTTCTCTGCCCAATTCCCGGGGAGCATTCTGCGCATGAGTAGGCCGACGCTTGAAAAACTTACACGGGCTGAAAAGGGCGTGGTATTCCTTCTCGCCGCAATCAACTTCAACCACATTCTCGACTTTGTCATCGTGATGCCGTTGGGCGATCGGATGAAGCGGGAGGTGCCGCTGACCGAGGGGCAGTTTGCCGACGTCGTCTCTTCTTACGGAATTGCCGCGGCCCTGGGCGGTATCTTCGGGGCCGGCATCCTCGACCGCGTCGACCGCAAAAAGGCCCTGCTCTTTCTGTTCGGCGGGTTCATCCTCAGCACCGTCTATTGCGGGTACGCGACGTCCTACTCCAGCCTCGTGACCGCCCGGGCCCTGGCCGGGGGGTTCGGCGGCCTCGCCTCGACCTGCATCATGGCCATCATCGGGGACGTTTTCGAGCCGGACAAACGGGGACGGGCCACAGGCGTCGTGATGTCCGCGTTCGCGCTCGCCACAATTTTCGGCCTCACGGCCGGGATCTTCCTCGCCATGAACCTCGGCCGCGGAGCCCCGTTCTACGCGATCGGCATCCTCAGCGTATTCGTCTGGGTCTTCGCGGCGTCCCGGCTTCCGAACTTCCGCACCCACCTCGCCCGCGAACGGAGGCACCCGGTCCACGAACTGGCCGTCGCCGTCTCCCGCGTCGCCCACTTGCGCGCCTTTCTGTTCATGATCCTGATCGTCGGCGGCAATTTCATGGTCGTGCCGTTCATCGCCCCGTACTTCATGGCGAACTGCGGTCTGACCGAAGCGAACCTGATCCCGCTCTATGCGATTTCAGGTGTCTGCACCCTCGTCAGCATGAACGTAATCGGCCGGCTGGCCGACCGGTTCGGCAAGCCGCCGGTCTTTCGCGTGTTCGGCCTCATAACGGTCGGACTCCTGGTCCTGATCACCCACATGCCCCATGCCGGGTTCTGGGCCGTCCTGTTCGTCACTTGTGCGTTCATGGTCGCCTCGAGCGGCCGCATGGTGCCGGCCCAGGCCATCCTCGTCGGCATTCCCCGCCCCGAAAACCGCGGTCCGTTCCTGGCCGTCAACAACGCCGTCTCCCACCTCTCAATGGGCCTCGGCCCGCAAGTTTACAAGATGTTCTGCTCCCGGACCGCGGATGGTACAATCACGGGGTACGACAAGGTCGGACTGATCTCGGCGGCGTGCGCCTTCGTCGCCGTCGGCTTGTCGTGGACGCTGATCGCCGCCAAGCCGCAACCGGTGGTCGTCGTCAAACCAATGGCCGAGCCGGCGGCGGCGTAACGGGAGGGCGGGCTCGCGGCCCGCCTTCTGTTCGAGTCAACATGCCCCTGCCCTTCGACCCCTCCGAACTCGCGAAATACGGCGGGCTCACGCTCGTGGCCCGGCAAGTGGTCGAAGGGTACCTCACCGGCATTCACCGCAGCCCGTTCAAGGGGTTCTCGGTCGAATTCGCCGAACACCGCCAATACGCCCCCGGCGACGAAATCCGCCGGATCGACTGGCGAACGGTCGGCAAGACGGACAAGTATTTCGTCAAGGAGTACGAGGAAGAGACGAACCTGAAAGCCTGGCTCGTGGTGGACGCGAGCGGGAGCATGAAGTTCCGCGGCCGGCAGAAACTGTCCAAGTTCGAATACACCCAGCACGTCGCCGCGTCACTCGCGTACATGCTGCTCGCCCAGCTCGACGCCGTCGGCCTCATCACCCACGACACGAAAGTGCGGAACGTCGTCCCGCCGAAGACGAACGCGAAGCACCTGCTCGCCCTTCTCCGCACGCTCGAAGCGACCAAGCCGACCGGCGAGACGGCCCTCGCCCCGGTCTGGGACAGCCTGGCCGGGCAGTTCCTCAAACGCCGCGGCATGGTCGTCATCCTCTCGGACTGCTTCGACGACGCCGACGCCCTCGGCCGGTCGCTGCAACACCTCCGCTTCCGAAACCACGAAATCCTGCTCTTCCACATCCTCGCCCCGGAGGAGATCGAGTTCCCGTTCAAGCACCCGACCAAGTTCCGCAACCTTGAAACCCTCGGCCACGAGATCCTCACCGACACACGCCGCCTCCGCGACGAGTATCTGAAGAATTTCAACGACTGGCGGGACAAGCTGAAGCGGCGGGCGGAGGACTTGCAGATCGACTACGTCCCGTTGCGCACCGACGAGCCGGTGGACCGGGCACTGGGGCATTATCTGGCGAAGCGTTCCCTCCATTAGTTCCGCGGGAAATATGACACCGTCCGTTGACTCCTTGGCGTGTCCTGACAATTATCCACTAACGATTCCCAGCATTCTCATGTCCTTCTTAAACATCGCCATCCTCGCCGGTCTTGCCGCGGTCGTCATCCCCCCGATCGTTCACCTGTTCAACCGCAAAAAATACGACGTCCTCGACTGGGCTGCGATGCAGTTCCTCGACGTCTCGCCCCGCACGCGGAAGAAACTGTTCCTCGAACATTTCTGGCTCATGCTTTTGCGAATGGCCCTCGTCGGCCTCGTCGTGTCCGCGTTCGCCGCCCCGACCGTCACCAGTTCGCTTTTCAACTACCTCGGCTCCCGCGGCGAACGGGACGTGGTCATTGTCATCGACGGCTCCGCCAGCATGGCCTACCGGCACCGCGGCACCACCGGCACCGACGCCGCGAAAGACGCCGCCCGCGACGTCATCGACCGCCTCCGCTCCGGCGACCGCGTCGCCATCATCCTGGCCAAGCAGCAACCGCAAATGCTCCTCGGCTCGCTGACCGAAGACCGCGACCGGGCCCGGAACACACTCGACCTCGTTCCCGTACCCCGCGGCACCGGCGACCTCCCCGCCGCGGTGCAGGCCGCCCAAGCCCTCCTGGAACTGGCCCGCCCGGATCGCGACGTGATCGTGCTCACCGACGACCAGCGGTACGGCTGGGCCGACGAAGGGACCGTCGGCAAGTGGGACCTGGTAGGTAAGGTGAAGACCCTGCCCGTCCAAACTTGGGTGCTGAACGTGTCCCCGGATCGCCCGTCCGACCCGGCGAACGGGGCACTCGAACCGATCACCGCCGGCCGGGCCGTCGCCACCGCCGGGCTGGACATCCGCTTCAAATCGGCGATCCGTTTCTCCGGCGCCGGCAAGGGGCCGGGCAACGTGAAGCTCGACATCGACGGCCGACCTGCCGGCGACTTAAAAGCCGAGGGGCCCACCGCCAACCCCGCCCCACTAGGATTCACCCGCAAGTTCAACGCCGGCTCACACCTCGTCACGCTGACCCTCGAGCCCGACGACCTGCCCGGCGACAACCGGCAGGATTACGCGGTCGAAGTGCTTCCCGCGGTGCCGGTGCTGATCGTGGACGGCGACCCGAACGGCCGGCCCGACACCCGCGGGGCCGACTTCCTCAAAACCGCCCTCGCCCCGGCCAAGGACACCCGGCCGGGCTTCATTGTCCGGGTCATAAACATCTCGGAGTTTACCGGCCGGTCGCCGTTCGAACCGGTGACCCCGCGGGACGCCAACAGTCTGCCGCGTGTCGTTGTGCTGGCCAACCTCGCGGGAATATCGCCCGAACAGTCCACTGCCGTCGAAAAATATGCCAGCGAGGGCGGGTCGGTCCTCGTCGCGATGGGGGACCGCGGCAACCCGCGGAGTTGGAACGCCCAGGCGTTCAAAGCCGGCCGCGGCTGGCTGCCGGCACTCGTCGTCGAACCGGTCGGATCGGAAGCGGAAATTACCACCGCCCCCCGGCCGCTCCCCGCCAGCTACACCCACCCGGCGTTCGAAATCTTCAAAGACCCCCTGCCCGGTGGCTTCGCCACCGCCTACTTCCCCCGGCGGTGGAAGCTCGACCCCGCCGGCGGCGTCAACGGCCGCAACGGCTCCAGCGGCCTGACCATCTGCTCCCTCACTACCGGCGAACCGCTATTCGTCGAACGAGGCGTCGGCCGCGGACGCGTCATCCTCTCCGCCGTGCCACTCGACAACTCCTGGCGGACCAACCTCACCCGCTTGCCCGATTTCATCCGCCTCGCCCACGAACTCGTCTACTACCTGGCCGGGGCCAAGGCGGCAGAGCGGAACCTCTCGGCCGGGCAGCCGATCGTCTTCACTCCCCGCCCCGCCGAGCCCCCCGCCGCCGTCACCGTCTACGCCCCCGAAGCCGCCCCGCGGGTGCTGCCCGTAGACAAATGGCCGCTGGTCTTCAACGGCACCAAGGACCCGGGAGCTTACAAGCTGGTCACGGCAGCCGGGCAGGTCCAATACTTCGCCGTACGGACCGACCCGCGGGAAAGCGTGCTGACCCCCAACAGCGCCGACGACCGCAAGAAAATCGCAGAGGCCGTGCCGGGCATGCAGTACGTCAACAGCCTGGACGACATCGAAACCCAACGCGGCAGCGGCCCGCAGACGCGGGAGATCTGGTGGGTCCTGCTCCTGATCGTCATCGGTATTCTGGGAGTAGAGGTCTGGTACACGCGGCGGCTGGCGAAAAAAGGAGAGGGATAGATTCTTACCATTTGTCAGAAGCGAGTACCCGAATTTGGAAGTATTGCTCTCTGATATTGGCAATAGCTACTGCTCTGGCGGTTGGTGGCTATTTCGTCAACGATCGGTTGGGTAAAATCGCTTATCGAAATAAATGCCGTCGAACAAGGTGTCAGCCGAAAAGCAGAGATTTGTACGGGGAAGAAGTGTGCCATCGCATTGTTGGGGGGGATGGTTAGTCCCAACATTTTGGCCGCCGTTGATCCAACCCCGGGAAAAGCAGCGCCAGTCAAGGTTACGAAATGAGCCCTCAGCACCTCCGACTGGCTGGTCTTCGCCCGCATAGCCGGGCGTGTCCTATTCGTGCAGTCACTTTTGCAGCCGTCACCCGGCCCTCCCGTTTTACATGACTCTTTTGGTGCTTTCCCCCTTGAGCCACCGGACGAAAAGAATGCAACGCCTCTCCCGCCGGGAATGGTGTTTCCGAACCCCCGTCCCGACTACGATAGTCCCGGCCCGGCCAACCCCGACTGCCATCCTCGTAGGAATCACAACCATGTCCAAAACTCTCTCCGACGAAGCCCTGGATATCGTCTTCCGCCAGGCCCGCACGCATATGCACTGGCTCGATAAGCCAGTAGACAATGCGTTCCTTCGCCAGGTTTACGATTTGGCGAAGATGGGGCCGACGTCGGCGAACATGTGCCCGATGCGGATCGTATTCGTGAAGTCGAAGGAGGCGAAGGAAAAACTGAAACCCTGCCTCGACGCGGGGAACGTCGACAAAACGATGAAGGCCCCGGCCACGGCGATCGTGGCCATGGACGTCCATTTTTTCGAACAACTCCCCAACCTCTATCCGCACGCGGACGCCCGGGCGTGGTTCAAGGACCTTCCGGAAAACGTGCTCGAATACATCTCACTCCGCAACGGCTCACTGCAAGGGGCGTACTTCATGCTGGCCGCCCGCTCGCTCGGGCTCGATTGCGGCCCCATGTCCGGGTTCAACAACGCGAAGGTGGACGAGGCGTTTTTCGCCGGCACCACGGTAAAATCCAACTTCCTTTGCAACCTCGGCCACGGCGACCCGGCCAAGCTACACCCGCGGTCGCCCCGGCTCGCGTTTGACGAAGCGTGCAAAATCGTCTAGTGACCGAATGCGGCATACGTTCGATGTGGTCAGGAATTTTTCGCACGTTCAACAGACGATTCTTGGGAGAGCGATCATGAACCGGAGCCTGGCCGTTTTGATGGCGGTCCTCCTCACGGCGGCCCCCGCGGCCGCGGGCCTGCACTTTTCGGGCGAAGTGGTGAACGAGCTGCCGAGCCGATGGCGGGGATTCCTGCCGGACCACCGGGCGTTGCGGGGGCTTGCGGTGCAGCCGGTAGCAGGAATGACGATCAACACGCCGCTGAAGGACATTTACACCGACGCCCAATTCCGCCTCGAATCCGCCGCCAAAGTCCGCGCGCTCTCAGCGGACGAGGCGGCCGACCTCGGGGCGGTGCTGATCCGTCTCGGCAAGCCGGAGAAGGCGGTGAACGTGCTCCGCCCCGCCGCCCGGGCGAACCCGAAACACTTTCGCCTCGCGTCGAACCTCGGCACAGCCTGGCAACTGACCAGTGAGCTGGACCAGGCCGAAGCGGCACTGGCCGAGGCGGTCAAACTCGCCCCAAAGAAGTGGAAGGAGGCCGAAGCCCTGCAGTTGAAGCTCGTGCGGCTCCGCAAAAAGGAGGCGAAGGGGGCGGACGAGAAATGGGACGACCTGTTCGGGTTGAGTTATGCGGGCGGAACGAAACTGCCGCCGCATGCGGCGGGTCTGGTGCAGCAGTTGGCGATCTGGCTGCCCGCCGACGGCAGGCTGCTCTGGCAACTCGGCGAAATCGCCCACGCCGCCGGAGACGTCCGCACCGCCGCCACCATCCTCGACGGCTGCGTCCTCGAATTCAAAATGAAATCCGCCACCCTCCACCGCCACCGACTGCAGTACCGGGCCGCGGTCGACGAACTGACGAAGAAGAACGAGCACGTGATCGCCGCCGGCACGCTTCCCTTCGCCTCCGCCCGCCCCCTTGCCCGCGGGTTCGACCCCGCCAAACTCCCCGCCGTCCGGGCCGACCGGACTAACCCGCTCCCCTGGGCCGTGATCGCCGACACCACCCTCGGCAAAGGGTTCAAACCGACTTTCCCCAAATACCTCGAAGACCTCGACGGCAAGCGGGTCGCCCTCACCGGGTTCATGGCCCCCGCCCCGTCCACGGACTCCGGCTCGTTCCTCCTCACCGAATACCCCATCGGCTGCTGGTTCTGCGAAAGCCCCGACCCCACCGGCATGGTGCGGGTGGACCTCGCCGGCGACGCCGCAGTCGATCAAAAAAAAGGCGTGCTGAAAATCGAAGGCGTCTGGAAGCTCAACCGCACCAACCCCGAACGGCACCTGTTCGTCATCACGAACGCCAAGGTGGTGGAAGCGGATTGAGGCCGATGGCAAACTGACCCCTTTCCATGCATGAAAGGGGCTTTCGCCCCAATCTACCGATCGCGTGTTCCTTACCGGCCGACTGGTGCCAGCTTCCCGCTATTTCTTCGGCAGCGTTGCCAACGACTGGTCGTAGGTATTCAGGAACTGCGAATTCAACGTGAAGGAATTCGGAAACTGCGTTGCGGCCCGGCCGACGGCTTCGATTTTCGCTTCCATCTGTTCGATTTCCTTGGGGGCCTGGAGCTTCAGGTGGAACGCCTTCATCACGCCCTCGACCGCCTTATCGGCCGCGAGCTCCAGGGGTTTGAGAAGGATATTACTTACGTTTTTCGGCCCTTCCAGAATTTGCCGAACCGTGAACGAGGCTTTCGCGGTGAGCACTTTGATCGTGATCCGATGGGACAGGACTTTATCGAGACCCGAAGCCACGGAGTCGAACGGCTTCAGGTCGTTATCGAACTTGTCGATTCCCGGCTTCAAGGTCGCGACGTCCTTCAGACTCGGGAGCAAACGGTTCACATTACTTACAATGTCGTTCGTGGTCTTGTCGAGTGTCGCGATCCCGGCGGCGGCCGGTTTCACTCCAACTTGGGCCACCTTCGACGTCCGCTCCAGCCCGGCCACTTCCGACCGCTTGCTGCCCCGTTGTTCGATAACGGTCTTCGCACCGCCCAGGCCCAACTGGGCCACGCCCGCGTGTGCGGCCGACCCCTTGACCTGGGTGATCGTCACCTTGATGTCGTCCGCGAGCGTCTTGAGTTTCTCGGCCAGGGGTTTGAGCACGTCGGCGTTAAACTTATCGCCCTTGACCCGCACCGTGTGAACTTTTTTTCTCACGTCTTCGAGTAGCTTGACAAGCGGGGGAAGCATCTTGAGGGTTGGAATCGCGGCCATCGTCTTGAGTTGCTTGATGTCGCGGGCCATGCCGTCGTCGGCCTTGTCGATTTGTTTGATCAGGGCCGATGCCAATTTCACGCCGGTTCGGCTCTCTTCGACTCGCGACTTTGCCGTGTCCAGGTTTTTGGCCAGGTTGTCGAGCGATCGGTGGGTTGTGGCCAGTTCGCCCAGGAGGGCCGTCGTTTGTGGAAAACCAGCCGCCCGGGCACGGACTGGTGAAAACGCGGACGTGAGTGCAACGGCGGACAACGCGAGAGAGGTTTGTCGCAACATGGCCAGGTCTCCTTTTCGAAGTGCGTTAAAGATGCAGGCGGAACACCGCGTGTCGGCAAACTTGCGGGCAAACTTGAACCGTTTCGGAAAATTCCCGGAACGGCCGGGTTACTCGAGAGAAAATCGTCGGCCGGACGTGCGATTGGATCCACAGGCGATTGGAAGCGTAACCGCACCGGCCCGAGCCAATCCACGCCTTATGTCACGGAGGCATGCTTGCGGAAAAGGACTTCAGGCGGTTTCACCAATTACTATGTTACGATCATTCCCGTTCGTCGCATAAAGGAATAACACATAGCCTTTTGGCAAACAGGGCGTCGCAACCGCCCGCGTGAACGCGAGGTGTTCCATGAGCAAGCTGACGCAGGAAGAGGCGGAGAAATTACTCAACGACGCGGGAATCACCTGGTCGTCCAGCGGGAGTTGCAGCGACCGGAATAACAGCCACTGCACGTCGTTCGAGCAAATCAACTCCCGCACGGTCGAAGGAATCATCGCGTTGAAAAAGGCCAGTAGGATCGCCATCAACATTACCGGCGGCACCGAACTCGGTCATTCCAGCGGTTCGCAAAGCCACTGGCACGGATATAAACTCGACATCACGCCGAGCAAGGAAATCAGCCAATACATCACGGAGACGTTTGAATACGTCGGCGTGCGGGGCGACGGGGCGAAAATGTACAAATCGAAATCGGGCGACATCTACGCACGGGAGAGCAATCACTGGGACATTACATTCGTTTAGCTCGCCACGCGAACGGGAAGGCCGATCATTTCCGCAACATTTTCTCCTACCGTCCTCCTCGTCCACGGCATTCTCGAAAGCGGGCGGCGGTTTCGGACGATGGCCGCCGCGTTGCGGGCCGTCGGACGGGACGTCCACGTCGTGTCCTACCGCCCGAACGACGGGTCGGTCGGGATCGGCCGCCTCGCGGACCAACTCGCCGAGTTCGTACACACTCATCTCGACCCGGGGCTGTCGTTCGACCTCGTCGGGTACAGCATGGGCGGGCTCGTCTGTCGCTACTACCTTCAAAAGCTCGGTGGCGGGGAGCGCGTCCGGCGGCACGTCACGCTGGCTTCGCCACACCGCGGCACGTGGATGGCTTACTTCCTTTGGAACAACGCCGGCCGGCAGATGCGGCCGGGGAGCCAATTTCTGACCGCCCTGAACGCGGACATGACGTGGACCAATCGGGTGGCGTGGACGTCGATCTGGACGCCGTTCGATCTGATGATCGTCCCCGGCAATCGATCGAAAATGGATCGCGCTGAAAACCGGCGGGTCCGGGTGCTGCTGCATCCGTGGATGGTCACTTCGCCGCGAGTGATCCGAATGGTGTATCGTACCCTCCGGTTGTCCGGTAGTACATCTGAAGTCCCGGCCGGAGAAGAAAAACGGCAGCCAGGCGGAGAGTGAGCATGAGAACGCGGATCGCGGCGGTTGCGGGTTTACTCGCCTTTATGTCGGCTTCCGCCGCGAGGCCCACACCGCCACCGCCCCGCGACGACCGGGAAACGTTCGCCGTCCCGCCGGCGACGATCATTCACACCGACGCCGACGGGAACAAGTTGCCGCCGGGAGCCGTAGCCCGGCTCGGCGGCGGGCGGTTCCGGTACGGGACAAGCGTCCGCGGCATCGCCCTATCGCCGGACGGCAAATTACTTGTCGCGAACGGACAATTCGGCGGCGTCCGGGTGTGGGACGTTCGCACCGGGAAACTCCTCGTCCGCCGCGAGATCGGTGGCGGCCGTGGCACGTACGATGTGGTGTTCGCCGCCGACGGAAACGCACTCGCCCTTGACTGGGGTGATACGGACGGCAACCCGTCGACAGAACCTCGTGTCTGCCGCTTCGACCCGGCAACCGCCGGGCAAAGCTCCGTCGCCCTAACCCCACATTCCAAATTCATCTACGGCCACCAATTCTCGGCCGACGGCACCCGCGCGTTCATCGTCGGAGAGGGTCATGACG
The DNA here is from genome assembly GCA_036493815.1 of Fimbriiglobus sp. Classification (GTDB taxonomy): domain Bacteria; phylum Planctomycetota; class Planctomycetia; order Gemmatales; family Gemmataceae; genus DASXPC01. The sequence goes on from DASXPC010000338.1 coordinate 20,502, forward strand.
TGCGGTTGGCCCGGTATGACACGAAAACGGGCCGGCAGGACTGGGAAATCCAAACGCTTTATCTCAACCAGGACCTACTCATTTCCACGTCCTGGGACGGATCGGTTGTGGCCGTGGGTAATAAGGATGGCCAGAAGTTCTGGGTGTACGACGGAAAGACGGGGAAACTGAAAGCCGAACTACAATCGGCCGTATGGGAGCCCAACCATCTGTGCGTGTCGCCGGAAGGGGCGATTGTTGCCGTAGCGATTCAACAAAAGTCATATTGGGTGATCCGGAACGGAATTTTGGAACCGCCGCCGGACGGTTCCCCACAACCAAACACGGCCGTGGTCGAGATTTGGGACGTGGCGGCGAAGAAGCTCCGGCTCACGATTCCCCACGCCGTGCCAGATAACACCGGCGGCATTGCCTTCTCGTCCGACGGCAAAAGGCTTGTCCTCGCCGAGGCTGGGCATTTGACGCTCGTCGACCTAGCAACGGGAAAAGACGTGTGGCGAATACCGGTCACGGACCCGGAACAACCGGCCTTCTCGGCCGACGGGACGATGATCGCCCTCGGGCGGAACGGCTTCGTCTCGCTTCACGACGCGAAGACCGGGTCTTTGCTCCCCGAATCGGGCGGGTTGTCGATGGAATACCTGGACGACCGCCACGAGCCGACGACCCTTGCATTCAGTCCCGACGGTCGGGTGGTCGCCCACGGGGTCGAGCAGACAGGAAATTATGTGGCTGTTCGCATGTGCGAAGTCGCCACTGGCAAGGTTCGGGTACGGTACCCGTATTCGAGCACTCAGTACGCGGCGGCATTCAGCCCCCGCGGCGATTCGTTGGCCGTGGCCAGCACCGAGGGGCCGGTGATGCTCTGGGACGTATGGGGCACTCGGACGGAGAAGTTCGCGAAGCCGGAAGCGGACGCTTGGGACCGTTTGGGAGACGCCGACGCGGTCGCCGCATTCCAGGTAATGAAGCGACTGGCCGCCCACCCCGATGTGACCGTGACACTATTCCGGAAGCGCATATCGCCCGTCCCGCCGATCGACCCGAAAAAGGTTGCCAGGCTCATCGACGACCTGGACGCCCCAATCTTCACGACGCGGGAGGCGGCGTCGAATGAACTGGCGGCCGCTGCCGACAAGGTCCGGGACGCGCTAATCGCCGCCCGGGCAACCGCCACGTCGGCCGAACAGTTGAAGCGGCTCGATAGGCTTTTGAAGCCGATCGATGCGAGTTCCCCGGACCAAGTCCGTATCGTGCGGGCGGTCGAGGTGTTGGAACGGATCGGGACCTCGGCGGCAAAGAAGTTCCTGTTCGAATTGGCAGACGGCGCGCCGGGTGCCCGATTGACTCGTGAAGCCGCCGCGAGTCGGGACCGACTGAAATAACCTTACACCCCCCCTTATCAATCACACCGGCCCCGCGAAGAGTTCGGACGCAAGAGCACGTGTTCGAGAGTTCAGTTTCATCATGGTTTAAAGTTGCTGCTACCGATTCCCTCCGATGCCTCGGTTCGGGCAGTCGTTGCATAGGAATTGGTCGAACGATCACTTCCCGGTTAATTCGCGGACGAGCTCGGGCGTTTTGTAAATCGTCCGCAGGGCTTCGAGGACGGCCTTGGAATGGACGGCGATGTGCCGGGCCTGCTCCTCGGTGTAGACGAAGTTGCGGACGAGGCCGTGGCGGTTGCGGTCGAAGTTGATGCCGACCAGTTCGCCGGCCCGGTTGAGGACGGGGCTGCCCGAGTTGCCGCCGATGGTGTCGGCTGTGCCGACGAAGTTGAGCGGGGTGGAAAGATCGAGGTCGGTTTTGGCGCCCAGCCAGCGGGCGGGGAGTTCGTACGGGTCTCGGTTTCCCTGCTTTTCGGCGAGGTCGAACGCCCCGGCGAAGGTAGTGCAATACGGCAACTTTTCCCCTTCGGCCGCGTACCCCTTCACGACGCCGAACGCGAGCCGCAGGGTAAACGTGGCATCCGGGGCGACGGTTCGGCCCAGGAGCTTGAAGCGGGCGTTGGCGATCTCGGCGAACGCCTGCCGCTCCGGTTCCTCGACCGTCTCCTCGTACCGCTTCCGCAGGGCCCGGGCGTCGGGTTCGATCGCCTTCGCGAGCAGGATCATCGGGTCGGTGCTGGCGTCGATCGCCTTCTTCCCCCCGTCGTACAATTTTTTCCGCTCGGCCACGTCGGCGAGCTTTGTCCCACCGACGAGTTCGTTCGCCCTTCCGGTGGGGGATTTGCCGTGGAGCATGAGGCCGACGACTTTGTTATTCCCACCGAGGTTCTCGGCCAGAAACGACAGCGAGGCGGAAAGTTTGGCCCGTTCGAGTCCGGGGTAGATCGGGGCGGGGGAAAAGAGCGTGCGTTTCAACGAATCGAGGTTCGAGTCGCGGTATTCGCGGAGCCGGTCGCCGCTGGATTTCGGAAGTTCGTCGGCGAGGCGGACGAGGTGCCGGGCGATGGTAAAGAGTTCGGACGAGAAGGCGTGGCCGGTTTCGAGCAGGTCGTAATCGCGTTCGAACTTCGCGAATCGATCCTGAATTTCCGCAACGTGCTGCCAGGGGAGGATGCGGACGTCCTGCGGGCGGAGCGGAAGATTCGGCCCGGCGAGGCCGAGCTGGACGGTCAGTTTCTGTTCCTCCAACCGCTTCCGTTCTAGTGTTTGGGGATCGAGCAGGCCGTCGTATTGGCCGTCGAACGCCTTGCGGGAATTGGCCACGCGTTGCCGATCCGTCGCCGCCTGCCGCCGTTCCTCCGGGCCTCGCTCGGCGTACCGGTCGAGCGCCGCTTCCATCGTCCGCAACCGGTAGAGCGTGTACGGCAACGTAAAGTCCCGGCGGTGGATCAGTTTGGCCAGAGTTTCGAGCCGGTTGGTCGTCCCCGGGTGACCGGTGACGAATTCGAGATCGCCCTCCGTCGGGCCGACCGGGCTCCACCGGAAAAAGTGCTCGGTCCGGGCGGGGACGCCGTTCTCGTAAACGCGGAAGAAGCAGACGTCGAGGTCGTACCGGGGGTATTCGAAGTTGTCGGTGTCGCCGCCGAAAAAGGCAGCGGCGTGCTCCGGGGCGAAGACGAGGCGGACGTCGGTGTATTTCTTGTAGGTGTAGAGGTGGTAGAGGCCGCCCTGATAGAGGGTGACGACGTCCGACCGTAGGCCGGTTTTGTCGAACGACTCCTTTTCGATCTGCGAAAGGACCGTTCGCCTTGCGGCGGCGGCCGCGGCCGGGGTCAGGTCGGGCGTGACCGCCGCGTTCACCCGGGTGGTGACGTCCACAATCCCTTCCAGAACGTTCAACTCCAGGTCCGGGCACTTGAGCTCGTCGGCCCGCGTCCTGGCATAATACCCGTCGCGGTAGAGGTTCTTCTCCCGCGTCGAAAGCTTCTGGATCGAGTCGGCACCGATGTGGTGGTTGGTCACGACGAGTCCGTCGGCCGAAACGAACCCACCCGATCCGCCATTGGAAAACCGCACGGACGCCCGGATCGCGTTCGTCATCCAGGCGTCAGTGAGATCGAACCCGTACTTGTCCTTCAGGAGTTTTTTGGGCGGGTCGTTTGGCAACCACATCCCTTCATCTGCCGGCGCCGCCATGGCGAGGCCTCCGAAAACCAGAACAGTTATGAGCAGTTGTATCCGCATGGGTGCGTTCCAATCACGGGGAAGTACGACCCCAGCGGGGTCGTAGAATAAGTCGGGCAGACCGTCGGCGAAGCTGAAAGTTTGCGTTCGGGGCGCTGTACTATTTTTATACCCCCTTTCAAACCTGGAGTACTGCCGTGAAAACCTTTCCGACTCGAAATGATGTTCCGCAGGAAACTCGGGCCAAAGTCGTGGTCCTGTTGAACGCCGCACTCGTGGACCTGATCGACCTGTATTCACAGACGAAAGTAGCGCACTGGAACGTGAAGGGACCGCAGTTCATCGCGGTTCACGAACTGTTCGACTCGCTCGCGGAGGAAGTCGAAGAAGCGATTGACGAAACGGCCGAGCGGGCGACGGCCCTGGGCGGCATTGCGGCCGGGACGGCCCGGCAGACGGCGGCGAAGTCGCGGCTAGTGGAGTTTCCGACGGACGCGTTCGCCGCCCCGGCGGTACTCGCCGCCGTGGCCGACCGGTTCGCCGCCGTGGCGAAAACCACCCGCGCCGCCATTGACGAAGCCAACAAACTCGGCGACGCCGACACGGCCGATCTGTTCACCGGCCACTCCCGGGAACTGGACAAGGCACTCTGGTTCCTGGAGGCCCACCTGCAGGCGTAGGCTTGCTACTGGAACTCGTACCCGATCTGAAACGTCACCCGGCCGTCGGGGAGACGGCGAATGTCGGTGATGAAAACGTCGAACCCGCCGCCGAGGGCACTCTTGCTGCTCGGCGTGGTGAATGGAGTGAAGGACGTATTCGACGGGCTGGGGAACGGCACGGCCCCGAGGTTCACCCGGGGGCCGTTCGCTCCTTCGATCCCGTGCGATTCGACGATGAACACTTTTTGAATCTGATTGCCCGGCATGACCCGCCAGATCAACAGGCCGGCGGCGGGTAGGCTCGCATCGAACCCCTTGCGCTGGCGGTTTTCGAGCAGAAAGTATTCGCTCCCGTCGGTGCGGACGATCACTTTGACGCACTGGGTCGGGTCGTCCTCAATCGGCGAGAGCACGATTTTTTGTTTGACCCGCGGATCGACGATCGCCGGTTTGATCCAGTTGAGTTGTTCCTTGCTCCAGGCACTGTAATGTTGGGGCCGGCCGTTCCCGGCTTGCTGCGACATGACGCCCCAAACGCCGATGCCGAACATGCCGGGGATTTCCGGCCGGGCGTACAGGTCGGGCAGGCCGAGCATGTGCCCGAACTCGTGGCAGAAGACGCTGATGTTGGTCATCTGATTGCTCTGAAGTTCGTTGACGATGAAGTACGGCCAGCGCTTGCCGTCGTGATTGAAGCTGGACCGGTGCGGCCAATACAGGCTGCCGCGAGTGGTGCCATTCGGTCGGCCGCCGGCGTAGACGACAAACACACCGTCGTAATCCTTGAGTGCCTCTTTCCCCTTCGCCGCCAATACTTTGTCCATGGAACCACTTAAAAAGTCGGCCTTTTCCCGGTTGCTCGACCCGGTTCCGGTGCTGTACTCCATGCGTTTTTTGGGCATCTCCACCCAGCCCATGAACTTGCCGTCGATCTTGAAGTTGCCGTAAGAGATTTCCTTGTAGTAGTCGTTCATGCTCCCGTAGACCGTCTGCCCGGTGACGTTCTTACCCTTGTACGTACCGACGCTGAACAAGGACGCTTCCCAGTCCTTATCCGTGATTTTGGGGTTGTGCTTAACGTCCGCGTATTCGACACCGAAAACGGCGAGGTTGTAGGTCTTTTTCTTCCAGGCTTGCGGCAGGCGGTCGTCCCATCCCGTTGCACCTCTAGCGCCGCGCCCGCCACCACCACCGCGTCGCCCGCCGCCCCCTGCCCCTCTGCCACCTCCCGCGCCCCCGCGGCCGCCGAATCCGCCGCGACCGGCGCCGGCAACCGATACTTCTTCCATCAATTTGACTCGGGCTTCCCGCTCCAAGGCTCCCCGCTTGTAGGTCACGACCACTTCGTCGCCTGCTTTCTTTTCCGAAACCAGATCGGAAATCGCGATCCCGACGTCGAGAGCCTTTCCGTCGACTTTGAGGATGACGTCTTCGACTTTGATACCGGCCTTTTCTCCCACCCCGCCGGCGGTCAGGTTCCGGACCTGGCCCGGACTGGTATCCCGATTGGTCAACAGGACACCGATGCCAAGTCGATTGGCGTTCGGTGTCATGGGACGGCTGATCGCCCGAAGGGTGGCAACGGCTTCCACCCGCTTACCGGCCCGGTTCACCGAAACGGCCAACGTGTCCCCCGCGAAGTGACCACGGAGTGCATCCCGGGCGGCGGAGCCGGACTTCACTTCCACGTCGCCGATTTTCCGTACGACATCGCCGACGCGCAACCCGGCCTTATCGGCCGGAGAGTCGATCTCGACGTCCTCGACCACCGGCTTCCCGCCCGACTCGCCCACTTGCAGACCGAGGTATCCCGCGGGGCGTACCGTCGCGGTCGTCGGCTTCACCAGCTTCGGGTCCGCCCGAATGATTTCGGCGACTGTCCGATACCCCGCCAGGCCGTTTCGCGGCGGGGGAGCTTTTTCCGGCTTACTTTGTGCGAATAGTGAGAAGGACAGAATCGACGTGGCGATCGCGGCGAGAAACGAAGGTTTCATGGCATCACGTAGAGAAAAGGGAAAATCCACTCGTGGGTGGAAGTAGCCCCCGGCCGTGAAGAACCGATGAGAATTTATGCTCTACACCGGTTGCACATTTTTCCACTGCTTTTCTTTGGCCGAGGCGAGCACCGCATCGAGGATGTATTGAGTTTCCAGGGCGTCGCGGAAGGTCGGCCCGGCCGGCTTGCCGGTCTCCAAGCCCTGGATGAAATCGGCCACCGTGTGGGTGAAGCTCGAATCGTATCCGATGGCGAGGCCGGGCACCCACCATTTATCCATGTACGGGTGGTCGGGGCTGTTATCGGTGACGTGGACCGATTTCCAGCCGCGGATTTTGCCTTCGTCCTTATAGTCGAACACCTGGAGCCGGTGGAGGTCGTGGAGGTCCCAAAAAAGGGACATGTCTTCGCCGTTGATTTCAAAGGTATAGAGGGCCTTGTGGCCGCGGGCGTAGCGGGTGGATTCGAAGTTGGCGAGGGAGCCGTTGGCGAACGTGCCGAAGAAGGTGCAGGCGTCGTCGATGCCGACTTTCTCGACCTTCCCGGTGAGGTTGTGCATCCGCTCCTTGACGAAGGTTTCCGTTTGAGCACAGACATTCGATAGGTGCCCATTGAGCCAGACGGCGGTGTCGATGCAGTGGGCGAGGAGGTCGCCGGAGACGCCGGCCCCCGCGGCGGCGAGGTCGAGCCGCCACAGGCCCTGGCCTCCCTGGGGCAGGTCGGCTTTGATGGTCCAGTCCTGCAGGAACTTGGCCCGGTAATGGAAGACTTTTCCGAGCCGGCCTTCGTCCACCAACCGCTTGGCCAGAGAAACCGCCGGGATGCGGCGGTAGTTGTACCAGACGATGTTCGGCACCTTCGCCTTCTCCACCGCCTCGACCATTTTCTTCCCTTCCGCCCCGGTCATGGCGAGCGGCTTCTCGCACAGTATCGCCTTCCCGGCCGCGGCCGCGGCCAGGGCGATCTCGGCGTGCAGGTTGTTCGGCACGCATATATCGACCGCATCAATATCCTTCCGCCCGATCAGCTTCCGCCAATCGGTCTCGGTCGATTCGTACCCCCACTGGTCGGCAAACGCCTGGATCTTCTCCGAGTCGCGGGCGCAGGCGGCCTTCAATACAACTTCCGTCTCCGACGGGAAAAATGTCTTCACCTGCCGGTACGCGTTCGAGTGTGCCCGGCCCATGAACCCGTACCCGATCATTCCGACGCGAAGTTGTTTCTTGGCCACGGAGAGGCTCCTGAGACGGAATTAACCGCACGATAAACGCGGGTTGGCAACGATCCAGAAGAAATCGAGGCTATTTCTTCTCCGCAAAGTAGTCGTACACTGCCCTGCCGATCTTACCGATCGTGATCTGAGCCGCATTATTGACCACCCAACGTTTGTCTTCGTTGTCGGTGGTCATCACGCACACGGCGATGGGGTGAGTCTTCTTCTTGTTTTTGGAATCCGGAACGTAAATGATCCCGGCATCCGTTTTCGAGGCGTCCACCGAACCGGTCTTATGGGCGACAATCGTTCCTCCCGGCAGAAACCGGGTCATCTTGTCCTTGTCGTCGTTGGCTTTCAGATGCCCGAGCATTTCCTTGCACGCTTCGGGCGTGACGACTTTCCCCGCTTCGATCCACTCCAATAGCCGAACCATTTCACGAGGTGTAGTCGAACCGAGCCCGTACTTTTTGCCGAACTCCTGATCGAGGCGCGTGTCGCCCCGAAACACCTTGGCGTTGATCTTGGTATGATTCAGGCCGAGCTTTTCCATGCGGGCATTGGTGCTGGGCAATCCAATCTGGTCGAGCACCATATTGGTGGCCGTATTATCCGAAAACACAATCATCAAATGAATGGCGTCGCGAAGCGGGAAAGTGGCCCCGTCGGAAAAATGATTGGTGAGGATGCCGCTGCCGGGAACTTTGTCTTCTTTCTTGAGCGTGAGCGGAGTGGTGAGCTTCACCTTTCCTTCCTTCGCCTGCCAGTACGTTTCGACCATGACGGCCAGTTTGATCAGACTGGCGGTCGGCATCACTTCGTCGCCGTGGAGAGAATACTCTTCGCCCGTCTCCAGGTTCTTGACGGCGACCGCAACCTTGCCCTTGTGGGCCTCGGCGATCGGTCGGATTTTCGAATCAAGCGTTGCGGGTTCGACGGCATTGGCGGCCAGGGGAATGAAGTAAGCAAGCACGAACGCGGCCACACGATTCATTGGACACCGGATGGTTGGGGTTATTTGGATTTCTTCTTCCGCCGTTTCGTGGCGGCGAAGAGATCGACGAGGGGGAGTTTGAAGCCCGGGAGAATCTTGCCGCCGTCGAGTACGCCGGCGGTGTCGAGATCTTTGAACCGGGTGACCGAGCTGTAGACCCGCGCCGACTCGGTAGTGGGATCGATGATCCATGCCATCTTGCAGCCGGTGGTGAACAAGTCATAGAGCTTGCGCTCGATTTCCCTTCTCGTGTTGGATCGGCTCAGCACCTCGACGGCCAACGTTGGGGTAACCGACCAGATTGCTTCCTCGGGCAAATCATCGTTCGGAAAGGCGCCCCAGGCTATGAAACTCACGTCCGGGTATCGGATGTTCCCGGGCATGAGCCGGACCGCACCGTCTCCGCCGAGCACGACGCCGAGATCGCGGCCGCGAATCCGGTTGTTGAAAAACGTTAGGATTTCACCCGCAATCATTGATTCCCTAGAACCCACGGCTTTCTCTACGAGCGTGCCATCCACCAGTTCGTAGAGCCGTTTGTCTGCCGATTCGAGGTGGCGAAGGACATCCGCTTCTGTCGCCCGTCCGGGCGGCGGGTCCATGCCGATCCTCTCGGCCGGAACGTTTCCGATTCGGTCGAGGAGTTCGCCAAGATTTTGCGGTGCGAATCGAACGATCATCGGCCGTCTCCGATTCTGGGCATACTCACTTACGCCTCCGAGTACTTTTTCCGCAGGCCGTCAAGATACTTTTTGCTTTGGGCGGTGACGTCCCAGGCGTTCGGCCAGAAGCAGAGGTCGACGCACCACCAGTTCGTCGGCACGCCCGACGTCTGCAACGCCGGGATGAGTTGGTCGAAGTTCAAATGTCCGGTGCCGAACGGATTGTGGGTGGACGTGTTGTGTTCGTTCAGGCTGCCATCCGAGTCGATGAGGTGCACGTGCGTGATTTTCCCCTTAAGCTTCTCCAACAGTTCGAGCGCCCCGCCGGGGAGCGTTTCCGTACCGCCGGCGTGGTTCGCCCCAATCTTGGCCACCATGTGGGCGTGGCAGGTGTCGTAAAGCACGCCGAAGTTCGGGTTCCCCTTCCCCCGCACCGCGTCCACGATTGCGATGATTTCCGACGGCTTGTTGAACACGAACCCGGGTTCGAATTCCCAGCAGACGTTTAAACCGTAGTCGGCCGCGATTTTCGCGCACTTGTCCCAGACAGAGATCAGCCGGGCCTTACCCGTCTCGTAGCCAATCTTTTTCCCTTCCTCCGAATCGAAGAACGTCGGCGGAAGGACGCTATCGACACGAATAGTCTTGGCGTCCAATTCCGAGGCGAACGCACACCAGCCGAGGAACGCGGTGAGGTAGGCCGCCGGGATTTCATCGAGAATCGACACGCCGGGAGTTTTGAACGCCCAGAGGTCCACGGCAATGCCGGAGAGCGACAATCCGTGATCGGCGATTTCCTTTTTCAGTTTCTGCCGGCTCGCTTTGGTCGGGTGCGTCGCGGGGCTGGGGTGCGGGCCGAAGCTGCCGAGTTCGACGCCGTCGTAACCCAGGTCTTGTAATTTGTGCAAAATCACGTGGAAGTCGTTGGTGGGAACGTCCTGGTTGAACAGGTAAGCCCAAGTGCCGATCGAGATTCGAGCTTTCATCTTTCCTCGCGGGAGAATGGGTAAAAGTAATGGGTTAGGTCGATCGTTGCGACGATTTTCCTTCCGCCCGGGGGCAACCTTTCTCGACTTTCCCGATTATTGTCTTAAGGTATCCGACCGGGCCGGTATTTACTGTTTAGTACGGAATAAATTATGTACTTACGGAACACCCGATTCGGTCGGGGGTTGCGGCCAAACCAGGGGAAACCAAACGACCGTGCCGGAAGAGATTTTATTCCCTCCGGCGCAAGTTTCGCCCCGTCGGGGCGAACATTCCTTACGCAGAGTGTGTCTAAGCATGACCGAAGGACGTGACAGAGAAATGACTCAGAACTTACTACAACCGAACGCGATTCACGCCTCACCGAAAGCCCGAAAGACGTTACGGCTGGTTCTCGGATTGGGCGAAACGCCATACGCCAAGGCAGCCGAGGCCCATTTCAACACCATGGGGTGGGACGTTCAGGTCGCGAAATCCGCCAAGGAAGCCCGAAAGCTGGCCGTGAAGGTCAAGGCAACCGCCGTCGCCCTGGCCGTGGACCTCGGCCCGGAATCGGGTTGGCTAAGTTCGGTGAAACTCACCCGGACGCTGCCGAACACCCGCGTGGTGATCGTCGGAAAAGTGCGGACGATCGAACTCGAACAGTTCGCACGATTCGCTGGGGCCGTCGGCTTCGTCGCGGAGGTCGAGGGGATCGCCCGGCTGGTAAAGACCGTTGCCGGGGCCGACGCGATGTGTTGCCAGAACTGATCTGACGAACGGCCCGCGAGAGCGGGCCGTTCGCTCATTCCACTTCAAAGATCGCCTCAATCTCAACCGCCATTCCGCCGGGCAACGCATTATGACCGACCGCGCTGCGGGCACCGACCCCGGCGTCGTCGCCAAACACGTCCTTCATCAGCTCCGAGTAGCCGTTGATCACCTTCGGTTGATCTTTGAACTCGGCCGTGCAGTTCACCATCCCGAACGACTTGATCAACCGCTTGACCTTGTTCAACGAACCGAGCGTCGATTGCAGAGTGGCCAGGAGGGCGAGTCCCGTCTGCCGGGCCGCTTCCTTGCCCTGCTCGGTTGTCAGGTCTTTTCCCACACAGCCGAGAATGAGCGTGCCGTCCGACTTCAGCGGGCCGTGTCCGGAACAAAACACCAGATTCCCGACCCGGACGGCCGGCTTATAAACGGCCATCGGCTTCGGGGCCGGGGGCAAGGTGAGTTTCAGTTCCTGAATGCGGGCATCGGGAGAACTGGCCATTAATACTCCTCGGTTCGGGTGGAGTATTTGTAGGGGCCGCACTCCGTGCCGGCCCGTGTCGTCTCGTGGCGGCCTACCTAGACTCGGTACTTCGCGGCGACCACTTCGTTCACGGTGAGCCCGAGACCGGGGTCGGACGACACCACGAGTTGATTGTTCTCGAACCGCGGGCCGCCGTGGAAGAGGTCTTTGAACCAGTCCACGTGTTCGCACATTCGTCCGTAGACGACCCCGGCAGATAGGTGCGTACCGATTTCCGGAAGTCGGACCGGGTAAACCGCCACGTGCTTGAGTTCCGCGTACGCAGCCACCTTTCGGGCTGGTGTAAGCCCACCGAGCCTCAGGAGGTCAATGCGGACGGCGTCGATGCCGCCGTGGTCGACGACGCGAACGAGGTCATCCGGGCGGGTGGCAAGGGCTCCGACGGAAAGGCCGACGTTAAGCCGGTCCACGAGTCGGCCCAGGCCGTCGAAATCGTCGGGCCGTAGCGGGTCGGAATACCCGTCGATGCCGAGTTCGTCCGCCCCGACTTCGCCCATCCACGCGGCCGTCGAATAGTCGTACCGCCCGCACGCCGAAATCTCGAACCAGGCGCCGTCCGGCACCTCCTCGCGCAGCCGCCGGACTCGTTCGACGTCAAACTCCGGGTCCTGCGTCCCGACCTCGATCTGCACCCCCGCCGCCCCGCGGTCGAGGGCCGCTTTCGTTTCGGCGATCGCCTGCTTCGTCCCCACCGCCGGCGTTGCCGCGTCGCTGACAATCGCCTTCAGTTTCGTCCGATACCCGCCGAGCAGCCGGTGCACAGGCAGCCCGGCCTGCTTACCCTTCAGGTCCCAAAGGGCGAAATCCACGGCCGCATATGCCCGGGCCGCCAACCCCGTAAACCCGAGCCCTTCCAGTTCCGCCCACGCTTTGAGGTAGAGAAATTCGACCGCATTCGGGTCCTGCCCGCGGACGACGTCGGCAATGACGGTATCGAGCAACGACTTCACCACCGGCCCGCCGCCGCCGAGGGTGTAGGCGAACCCCAACCCCGTCGTCCCGCCGGAAGTAAGAACGCGGACGAGAATGACGTCCACGTCGGTCGCCGGCCGCGGGTCCTGCGACGCCGGGAGCGATACGGGCCGCTTCAGCGGCACGCGGAGGAGATCGGTTTCGATTCGGGTGATGGTCATCGGCGGATGGAGTCGTTTCTCGGTCTTCGTCATTCTCCCAGATACGCCGCCCGGATCCGCGGGTCGTCGAGGAGAACTTTTGCGTCGTCGGTGATCGTGACTCGGCCGGTTTCGAGGACGTACCCGCGGTGGGCGACTTTCAACGCCATCCGGGCATTCTGCTCCACGAGCAAGACCGACATGCCCTGGGTCTGGTTTAATTGCTTGATCACGTCGAAGATCTGCACCACGATTTGCGGGGCGAGGCCGAGGGACGGCTCGTCGAGGAGCAGGAGTTTGGGCCGCGCCATTAGTGCCCGGGCGATGGCCAGCATCTGCTGCTGCCCGCCGGACAACAGTCCGCCGGCCTGGGATTTCCGCTCCCGCAGGATCGGGAACATCTGGTACATCTTCTCGACGTCGGCCGCGATGCCGTCCTTGTCCGTCCGGGTGAACGCCCCCATTTCCAGATTTTCCAGCACCGTAAGGCGGGGAAAAATCTTCCGTCCCTCGGGCGACTGGGCAAGGCCGCGGGTCACGACCTGATGGGCCGGAACTTTCGTCAAGTCCTGACCGTCGAACTCCACGGTGCCTTTGCGGGTTTTCACGCACCCGGAAATGGTCATCAGCGTGGTCGTTTTGCCGGCCCCGTTCGCCCCGATGATCGTGACAATCTCTCCCTGGCCGACGTGCAGCGAAATGTCGTGCAATACGTCGATAGGCCCGTACCCGGCCCGCAGCCCTTCCACCCGGAGCAAGGCCATCAGTGCACCTCTTCCTTGCCCAGGTAGGCTTCCACCACCTTCGGATCGCGACTGACCTCGGCCGGGTTCCCCTCAGCAATCTTGACCCCGTAATCGAGCACCGCCACCCGGTCCGAAATCCCCATGACCAGGTTCATGTGGTGTTCGATGAGGAGGACCGTGACGCCGCGGTCCCGGATTTTCCGGATCAAGTCCATGAGGTCGGCGGTCTCGCTCGGGTTCATCCCCGCGGCCGGCTCGTCCAGGAGCAACAACTTCGGCTCGGTCGCCAGCGCCCGGGCGATCTCCAGTCTGCGTTGATCCCCGTAGGCGAGGTTTTTGGCGAGTTCTTTCGTCTTTTCATTGAGTCCAACGAATTCCAGGAGGTCGATCGTCCGTTGCCTGGCGCGTGCTTCTTCCCGCCGGTGCGGCGGTAATCCGAGGGCCATCATCACAGGGTGTGTGGCGAGGCTTCGATCCATTCCCACCAGAACATTTTCGACGATTGTCATGGCGGGGAAGAGACGAATATTCTGAAACGTCCGGGCGATCCCACCCCGAGAAATCACGTCCGGAGTGCGTCGCGATCTCGACCAGATGAGGACGGCTCCTACGATACCGATAACGAAACCTGCGATAGCGGCCGTACGCGTTTCCGTAACCAAGTCGTCCTGGTCCTTTTTTACGCGGGGGGAGATTTCGTCTCCGGCCGACCCGTCGAGCAATTCATCGCGAAACTTAAGGGCTTCGTCTTTCGATCCGAAATTACCGAGCGGCGTCTTGTTATCGAGTGAGTTGACTTCCCATTGTCCGGTTACGGGATTGCGATACGCGCACGGCCGACCGCGAAGGTAATCGACTCCGGCCGAGAACATCTTTTTCCCGTCAAACGTATCGTCTACCCCCAGGAACTGATTCTTAACGGCCGCGGTCCAAAGCTGCTGAACCCCGGCCGCTGCCAAATAGGCCATCAGGCTGACGAGTACACCGGTCAGAACAACACCGACCGCGACTTTCCATGTCGCGGGTTTCTTGATTTCCCGCCCTTCGAATAACACGTTCCCTTCCGTCGCGGAATAGATTCCCGTTACCACGTTGAATACCGTGGTTTTCCCGGCACCGTTCGGACCGATTACGGAAAAGATTTTCCCCGACTCGACACCGAGGTCGAGCTTGCTCACGGCAGTAATTCCGCCGAACCGCATCGACACGTTATTCACGTCGAGCAGGTTCACGCAGCACCCCCGTTACCCGTCCCGCCCGGGTGGACCTCTTCCTTCACCCGGTCGGACGGGAACAACCCTTCCGGACGATAACGCATAACGAGAATGAGCACCAATCCGAATACGATGAGCCGCCAACCACTGAAGGTAAACATGTTGGCCGGAAGTGTAACCAACTTGCTGCCGAACAATGTCACAGGATACGGCCTCGGAGTTCCGTTATGGACCTGAATGAGATCGTCCAGAATTGGCGACAGAATATTATCGAACCCGTACAGCATGAATACGCCGAAGAGAACACCGTTCCGACTGCCCAGTCCGCCAAGAATTAAGCAGCACAGGAGGAAGATGGACCTGTTGAAGTCGTAAGCGTCCGGTCCGACCGTGCTGGTCATTCGTGAGGCGTAAAGGCATCCGGCCATACCGGCCAACCCGGCAGCAAATACGAACGCGGCTAGTTTCAGCCGTGTCACGTTCAACCCCATACACGTGGCCGCCAACTCGTCTTCTCGGATCGCAATCCACGCCCGTCCGAGTTTCGATTTTTCGAGTCTGTAGAGTATGAGGTACGTCCCGACGAGGAATAAAAAGGCGAGGTAATAAAACGGGCGGTAATCCATTAGCCAATCGACCGCAATACCCGGAATTTTCGGCGGAGGAACGGGGTTCAGGCCGCGGGTGCCGGCCGTAATGGCATCGAGGTTCCGCAGAGTGTACCGGACGACTTCACCAAACCCAAGGGTCACAAGTGCGAGGTAGTCGCCCCGAAGGCGGAGGGTTGGGATTCCGATTAGCCCCCCGATGGCCGCAGCGAACAACGTTCCGGCGACGAGGGCGATGGGAAAACCGACTTCAAAGGGGTATGCCGGGACCGTAAGGATACCCGTAACGTAGGCTCCGATACCGAAGAACGCGGCGATACCGAGGTGGAGTAGGCCGACGTTACCGACTACGACATTGAGTGCCAGGGCCAGGATGGCGAAAATGAACATCGTCGGCATTTGTTCGCCGAGCGACCGACCCGCGGCCCGGAAAAAATATTCGTCGAAAACCGGGAATACAGGGTAGAGGGCGCAAATGAGGGCCAAGGCTAACGGCCAACTCGCCCAAATCGGTTTGTTCATTTCCGGTTACACCTTTTCCCGGATCCGGGCGCCGAGCAACCCCGACGGGCGGAAAACCAGTATCACGATTAATACCACGAAGACCAACGCACTCGTCCAGGTTTCGCCGACGTAAGCACTTCCCAGAGATCGGACGAGACCAATCACCAGTCCGCCGAGGACGGCACCCGGGATATTACCAATGCCGCCGAGGACGGCGGCGGTAAAGGCATAAAGGCCGTTCTGGAAGCCCATTTGGTAGCTGATGGTGTTGATGGTGAGGCCGTAAACAATGCTGCCGAAGCCGGCCAGCATGCCGCCTATGGCGAACGTCGCGCCGATGACTTTGTCAGTATTGATGCCCATCAGTTTGGCCGCGGTTGGATTCTGTGCAGTGGCCCGCATTGCCTTGCCGAGATTCGTGAGTTTTACGAACCAGGTCAACGCAATCATAAGTGGAATCGTCACGCCGAGAATGAGCACGTGCTTGACGGTCAATTCGACCTTGGAATTCGGGCCCAAAAGGTTGCGGGACTTCGGTTTTTCTTTCTTCGCATCGTCCGACCCGGTTTTGTCGGCGGCGGACGTCGGTGGTTCTTCACCAACCGCTTTCCGTTCCAACGCTCCGATCACATCGGGGAAATTCACGTCCTGGGGGCCGCCCCAAAACAGTCCAACGCCCATAAACACAAAGCTGACGCCGATCGCGGAGACGAGTGGGGCAAGCTTGGGGGCGTTTCGAAGCGGTTTATAAACCGTCCGATCGACGCTGTAGTTCAACGCAGCACAAAAGACAGGAACGACGAGAAAAGCGAGAACGAGAGGAGCCAGGAGCGTGAACGTACTCGCGGCTTTTAACGCCTCGGACTTGTCCAATCCGAACCACGACAGGATAGTCCATGCCAGGAACGCGCCGAGCATGAACAAGTCGCCATGGGCAAAGTTGATGAGTTCGACGATCCCATAGACCATGGTGTAGCCGAGGGCAATCAAGGCGAATAGCGATCCGATCGTCAGCCCGTTGACGGCCTGTTGGGTCAGATTGTTCCAATCGAACGACTCGGCGAACAAGGTCATCGGGATCATTGGGGGGTAATCGCCCTGAGGATTATTTCTGGGTAACGGTCAGTTTGCTGACGAAAACGAACTTCCCGTTGCGCACGACGATCCCGAAAATTTCCTGCTGGGTGGTGTCTCCGTTTTCGTCGAAAGACCACGTGCCTGTGACGCCCGGAAAATTCCGAATTGACAATGCGGCTTTCCGAATCGCGTCGCGATCTTTCTTTCCGGCCCGTTTGATCGCCTCGATTGCAATTCTCCCGCTTTCGTAGCCGTAAAGGGCGTAAGCCTCTGCGGGTTCTTTGCCGTATAACGCTTTGTACTTTTCGAAGAAATTCTTCCCACCGGGCGTTTCGGCCAGTTTGTCCGTGGTCAGGCCGCCGAAGGTCACGTAAAAACGGTCGTTCAACACGTCGGCCCCAGCCGAGTTGATCATGGCGAGTTCGTAGCACCCGTCCGGTGCCATCATCTTGCAACCCGGCGGGCCGTAACTCGCCAAGTCCTTTGCCACCTGGCCCGCCTTACTTTGCGTCGTGCCGCCGAAATAAAGCATGTCCGGGGCTTTCGATTTGATCTTTGTCATCAACGCCGAGAATTCCTGGGCCTTCGAATCGATGCTCTCGTGGCCCAGGACATTAAGGCCGATTTTCCGGGCGTGTGCTTCGTACAGGTCCGCAATCCCCTTTCCGTACACCTCATTGTCGTCCAAAATATATACACTCTTGCAGCCCAATGCTTTGGTCCATTCTGCACCGGCCGCTCCCTGAAAATCGTCCGTGGGTACGACACGGACGTAGTTAATTTCCCCGGTCGGTCGATACCGCTTCGGCTCGTCCCGTTCGCCCAAGCCCGGCTTCGTTAACCCGACGGCCGTATTCGCCGGCGATACCATGAGCAAATGGGCTTGATTCAGGATCGGCATGCTGATACTTGCCGCCCCGGAGTTGTATGTGCCGATATAAACCATGACGTCCTGATCCCGGCGCGCCAGATTCGCGTTGGCGGTTTCCGCTTCGGCCGTCCAAGCCCCGGCCGCGGCCGTCGCGTCGTCCAAATCCTTGTATTCAATCTGGTATTGCACGCCGCCCAACGTGACTTTCGAGTCGATCTCACTGAGGGCGAGTCGAATGCCGTCGACGATCGTGTCCGTTTGACCTTTCGCACTTCCCGAACGCGGTAGACTGGAAACGATTTTGATCGTTGGCACCGCTTCGTTTCGCGCGGCAGGTGCCGGAATGACTACACCTGCGACGACAACGACACCAACGACCATTATCGGAAGTAAATTGCGCGGTGACATAAACTAGCCCCTCGGGGTAACCTGTGGGCGTCTTAGATGCAAATGGTAAGCCCGCCCTTCCGGGCCGTCAACGGGCTAAGCCAAACACTTTCGAATTCCGGCCGTCAATTCGTCGCGGTCGAGGTTACGACCGATAAAAATCAACTTGTTTGTCCGGGTTTCCCAAGGCTTACGCGATCGGCCGGGTGGCCGTCAAACAACGTGAGAACACCCCGAAAACGAGCGTTCGTCGCCAACATCGACGTTCCAAGCCCCTTTCCTCCAAAGTTATGCGGTCCCCAATTCGCCTAACGCAATGCGGAAATCGAAGCTTCGACCGCAGGCACCAATTCATCGTAACGTTGCCTGGCTTTACGCGGTCGGCAGCGGCCACGGCAGAAATCCCGGGGAAGCGGAACGTCTGGTGCATTTCTATGCCGGCGGCGGGAACCGGTCGAAGACCCGGTCGGCGAAATCGTCGGGGACGGGTTGGAGTACGCCGGTCGTTTGACACGAACGAGACCAGTTCAGAATGGCTTCGAAGTCCGCATCGGTTTAAAGCTTCCCAATCCAAACACTTTTGGCGGGTGGCAACATCACAGCCACGTTGGCCAAGTCGCACGGACCGAGGCAGCCGGAATTCGTCAGTTGGACGGCCTTGTTGAGTTTTTCCGCCTTCCAAGCGGCCTTGAGCCGACCCACGGGCACGACAGGAAATCCCCGGTCCGGCCGGCCGCAACAGCACCCGACGCAAAAAGAAATCTGACCGAGTGCCCGGCGCGTCGTCAGAAGTTTTTCAGAGGAGTCCACACCACCCCCCGACTCGTCCAACGCCAATCATCGAATCGGGGGGAAAAGGGAAATTGCTTATCGGTGGTCCGAGTCCGTATCGCTGACGATGTCGTTAATCACGCGACGGATCAGTTGACCGGTGGTCAAGCCATTCTGACGGGCGGTGGCCTCCAGCGCGACGACCTGCCAACGGGGAAGAAGCAACGGCATTTCAACCACTTCCGAATCGGACCCGGCAGTGGGAAACGGGCGGGAGTAAGGAATCCGTTCGGCAAGAACTGCGTTCGTCACAATGACCTCGCGGCAGAAAGTCGAGCTTTACCGGGATTGTATTGGGCAAAAACGTTAGACCAAAGAAAGGCAAAGTTAGTGCCGGACTCTGCTATCCGAGCACGATTATTTCCGCAAAGTGTTACAGAGAAGTGTTTTATCAAAATTTCAATGCATTTGCGTTATGTGAATTTCGCGAACGTGTCGTGCAGAAATTGCCCGTCTGCTAGGCGAACGGTATAGCCATTTCACACTTTATGGAACTTGGTTGTGCGACCGGGATGGCACGGCTTCTCACTTCCAATCCCGGCTCCAGGGTTGAGGGCGTCCGTGAATAAAAAAATCCGGGGCAGCTTTCGCCGCCCCGGACTACCAGACTGACGTTCGGGTCCCGTCCATCCCTCAGAAAGCCTGGCAGCCTTATCCGTTCCCCCCTCGGAACGGCTAAGACCCAAATTGGCCCGCCCGATGGCAGGTGTCACAACCCCGCAAAAACCGGGGTCGCCGTATCGGAGAAAGTCTTGGAGACCGACCCCTCCACACAGCTATCTAGATCACAATTTCGGATGGGGCAAACCGGGTGGCAAAATCGGTTCGTTCAGATTTCCCGCCGCTGGCGAATCGGTGCCCCTTTGATCCAGTCGGTCGGAATGGGTCGGCGGGTCAATTCACCCGAATAGTGCCAGAACTCGAGGGCTTCTTCGCCGAGCTGCCAGGAGAATGCGGCCTGCCTGCCGTTGATCTTGGTCGGGAAATCGACCCGCCCCCCTTCGGCATCCACGAGGGATAGGCCGAGGGAATACAATTCCGTTTCCGCCTTTTTCAGCTCGGATTCGGCCTGCGTCATTTCCTCCTGGAGTCGATACCGGCGCTGCCGGTTCGACCAGTCGAGCGACCGCCGATTCCGGTCGAGCGATTCTTGCTCCGGAGAAATTGTTCCGAGTCGGCGGCGGGTTCCCACGATATCCGTTACGATGCTACGGACGAGGGGAATCATCTGCCGGGCGGTATGGAGGTCGAGCGAGACGTCCTTTTTCCTGGACTTCCCGGCGGAGTTCGAGGCACGGTTGGACGAACTGTTCATGGGTCCCATCCGATCGGTTGAATGTCCGGGCCTGCCCGGAATTAAACGTATTGTAGACCAGCCGTAAAGGGGCGACTTGTCCGGTGAACCGGTTGCGAGTTCGACCCCGCCTCCAAGCTAGAAGATTCCCGTCCGGCCGCGACGAATCCTCTTTAAGGAATTCCGCCTCCGGCAGCAAGCCGGGACGGACTCATTATCACATTTGGAAATATCGTTGCCGCGATCTTCGCTCGCGTAACACCAGCCATTCTTGCCCAGGTTCCAAGCCGGTTGTTCGGTCGAAAGCGGACGATAAGTCCAATTTGCAATTTCACTCCAGGCAATTGCGCCGCTGACATTCCGAGATGGCGACTTTTACCGGACCTTACGAACTCGCCTGTGGTCGTGGAACCGGCGTGCAAACTTTTGGCAATCGCCATCCGAACCGAAACCACATGACTGCAACTAAAGGCTGACAACCCATCTTCGCTTTTGGTGACAACTGTGACACTCGCGGTCAAAAAATCGTAACGATTAATTTGTCGGGACACGAGGACACTCAATTTAGACGGCATCCGCCCGGTCGGGGTTTCGTTTCTCGTCGGAATCAAACAACGGATCGCCGGACTATTTGTCGGTAGGGTTATGCCGGCATTCCGACACTGGCTGTTTGAGGAAATCGCTCCGGGTTATTAATCGTTGATGGGCAGTCGGTTAAGATGAGCACTCTGTACCGTTTATCGGCCCGTTCTGGGAGTGTATTCGACATGTCCGCCCGCATTTTCGGCATTCTAGCCTTGTTGAGTTCAGCCGCGGTCGGCCGCTCGGCCGATGAGCCCGACCCGAAAAAAGCCCCGATACAGTTTCACGGAATGCAATACCGCCTGGTTGGCCCTTATGCGGGCGGCCGCGTGTGCCGAGCGTGCGGAGTCCCGGGCGATCCCCTGACGTATTACGCCGCATCCGCATCGGGCGGCGTCTGGAAGTCAACCGACGGCGGGTTGAGTTGGAAGCCGACGTTCGACGACCAGCCGACTTCCTCCATCGGCAGTATCGCCGTTGCTCCCTCCGACCCGAACGTGGTGTACGTCGGCACCGGCGAGGCGAACATTCGCGGCAACGTCGTCCGCGGAGTCGGGATCTTCCGCAGTACCGACGCCGGAAAGTCCTGGCAGCACGTCTGGAAACAAGTCGGCCAAATCGGCACGATGGCGGTCCACCCCACCAATCCCAATATCGCATTCGCCGCGGTCCTCGGTCACGCGTTCGGGCCGAACCCGGAACGGGGCGTCTACCGCACAACCGACGGGGGGGAAACCTGGCAACGGGTCCTGTTCCAAAACGCCGACACCGGCTGTTCGGACGTCGAAATCGATCCCAATAACCCGCGTGTCATTTTCGCCGGGTTCTGGCAGACCCGCCGCCGTCCCTGGGACCTCACAAGCGGCGGCCCCGGGTCCGACCTGTTCGTCTCACACGACGGCGGCGACACCTGGGTGTCGCTCAGGAAAGACGCAAAAAAGAACGGCCTTCCCGCCGGAATCTGGGGAAAGATCGGTGTCGCCATCGCCCCGTCCAACTCGAGTCGGGTGTACGCGGTGATCGAAGCCGAGAAGGGCGGCCTCTTCCGCTCCGACGACGGCGGCGATTCGTGGGTCAAAACTACCGACGACCGGAACATCCGCCAGCGGGCGTGGTATTACAGTACGCTGACCGTCCACCCGGCGAACCCGGACGTGATTTACGCCCCGCAAGTCACCATGATCCGGTCGGCCGACGGGGGCCGGACGTTCAAGCCGGTCCGCGGGTTCCACCACGGCGACCACCACGACTTGTGGATCGACCCCAAGAACCCGGACCGGATGATCGGCGCGAACGACGGCGGGGTCGACATCAGCACCGACGGCGGACGGACCTGGTTCGCTCCTCCGCTGCCGGTTACGCAGTTCTACCACGTCTCGGCCGATACCCGTTCGCCGTATCACGTCATGGGCTGCATGCAGGACTTGGGGAGTGCGTCCGGGCCGAGCCTGTCCCTGTCCGGGGCGATCGCGCTGGGCGATTGGCATAACGTCGGCGGCGGCGAAGCCGGGTTCGCCATCCCGGATCCGTCCGACCCCAACATCGTCTACGCGGGCGAATACGGCGGTATCCTGACCCGATTCGACTTCCGCACCCGGCAAACCCGGAACATTTCAGTCAACCAGTGGGACCCGTCCGGCATCGACCCCGCCAAGCACAAATACCGCTTCCAGTGGACCGCACCGATCCTCATTTCCCCGCACGCCCCGAAGACCGTTTACCACGGCGGGAACGTCCTGTTTCGCACGACCGACGGCGGCCAAAGCTGGGCTGCCGTCTCTCCGGACCTCACCCGCAACGACAAGCAAAAGCAGCAGTGGTCCGGCGGACCGATCACCGGCGACAACACCGGCGCGGAAACCTACTGCACCATCTTTGCCCTGGCCGAATCGCCGAAACAAAAGGGCCTCCTCTGGGCCGGATCGGACGACGGGCTAGTCCACGTCAGCACCGACGACGCAAAGACCTGGACGAACGTGACCGCGAATGTGCCGGACCTGCCCGATTGGGGCACGGTCGTCTGCATCGAGCCGTCCCCGTTCGACGCGCACACGGCCTACCTTGTGGTGGACAACCACCGGATGGACGACGTCCGTCCTTACCTCTGGAAGACGACCGACACTGGGAAAACCTGGACGAAGCTTTCCGCCGACCTTCCGGCCGACATCTACCTGCACGCCGTGCGGGAAGACCCGAAGAAAAAGGGATTACTCTACCTCGGCACCGATACCGGCGTCATGTTCAGCCCCGACGATGGTGCGACCTGGAAGCCGTTCCAGTTGAACCTGCCGACGGTGCCAGTGCACGACCTGAAGGTGAAGGACGACGATCTGGTCGTGGCCACGCACGGCCGGGCGCTCTGGATCCTCGACGACCTGACCGTCGTCCGCGATTGGACCGACGCGGTGAAATCGGAACCGGCCCACCTGTTCCCGATCCGGCCGACGGTGGAATGGTCGATCGGAGGCGGGAACCTCGGCCAGAATAAGACAACTACCTGTCAAAACCCCGATTACGGTGCCGTCGCCTGGTTCTACCTCGCCAAATCTCCCAAGAAAGGGGACGTGCGGGTCGAAGTCCGCAACGCCGCGGGTCGGCTCGTCTCCAAGTGGGCCGGCGTCCGAAAAGACGTGCCCAAGCCGGAAGAGGACGAGGACGAAATTACCAACGATCGGAAATTCAAGGTCCAGCGCGGGTTGAACAAATTCGTCTGGGACGTCACGTACGACGGGGCCGAAGTCATCAAGGGCGCCAAGGCGGACGCCGGGAATCCGGGTCGAAGTATCCCCGCCCGGCCCGGAAAGTACGCGGTCAAATTGTTTCTCGGCACGAACTCGTTCACCCAAACGGTCGTGGTCAAGCTGGACCCGCGGCTCGATCCGAAAATCATTTCCAGCGAGCAGGAAACCCTGGCCCTCACCGTCCGGGACGACATTTCCAACCTTTCGCGGACGGTGGCCCGCATCCGGGCGGTACAGCGGCAAATTGCTCTGCGCAAAGACCTGCTCAAAGACCGGGACGACGCCAAGGCCCTTCTGACCGACAGCGAAACCCTCGGCAAAAAGTTCGAGGAGTTGGAAGAGAAATTGCACAACCCGAAGGCCAAAATCGTCTACGACATTTTCGCCGCCCGCGGCGGGGCGATGCTCTATTCGCAATATGCGTTTCTCCTCGGCGGACTGTCGGACGGGGACGGCCCGCCGACAAAGGCGATGAAGGACCTCGCCGCCGACCTGTCGAAGCAATTGTCCGGTCTGCTCGCCGAGTTCGACAAATTGGCGGATGAAACCAAGACACTGAATGCGGCGGCCAAGGCCCTCGGCGTGCCGGAGCTTTACATTCCACCCGTGAAGAAATCGAAGGACCAGTAAATCCCGATTTCTGAGTGGCGCCTTGCCTAACCGGAATCCCCTAGGGTCCCAGGAAGTACCGAGAACAGGCAAGGCGCTAAGGCGCTAGTACACCCCCCCGGCGGAACACTTGGTTTTTGGGACTGGACCAGACGGCTTCCCCGCCGGTCGTGGGAACCCGTAGAATCTTTTGCATGGATGCAGACGTGGCACGTGACCATTTTGACCGCGGATATGCCGCTCTGACGGCGGGCGATTTCTACGAGGCGATCGACTGCTTCACCCGGGCGATCGACCTGAAGCCGAACGTCGCGGCGGGATACCGGTATCGGGCGTTCGCCCGCCTCGGCCGGAACGACCGCCCGGCCGCCCTCAAGGACTTTGCCGAAGCGATCCGCCTGAAACCCGACGACCCGCAACTGCGGCTGGAACGGGCTCTGGAATTTTATAAGCAACGGGGCTACGACGCGGCGGCCGCGGACTGCGATGCGGCCCTCGGCCTCGACCCGGGTCGGGCGGACGGGCTGGGCCTCCGCGGCCGGTGCTTTGCCGCTCTGGGAGAATCCGACAAGGCCCTCGCCGACTTCGCCGCCGCCCTCGCCGTCGATCCGGACCAAGCCCACACGTACCGGGTGTTCCGGGGCGTGCTGTACATGGAACTCGGTCGGACTGCGGAGGCGAAAGCCGAAGCCGAGGCAGCCCTATTGAGTGATCCCGAGTACGGGGCGGCGAAGCATCTCCTTGCGAACCTGACCGGTGTATAATTCGGTCATGGAATCCATGCCCGATCTGGCCGTACTCGTCCGCAGAGCCCACGCCTATGCCGTGCGAGGCGAGCACGACCGCGCACTCGAAGCGTTCACCGGCGCCATCGACCTGGAAGAGGGGGATGCGGAACTGTTCTTTTACCGCGGAAACGTCGCGGCCGCGGCCGGCAAATTCGACCGGGCCATCGACGACTTCACGCGGGCCCTTACCCTCGACCCGACCTATGCGGCCGCGTTTCACAACCGCGGGACGGCCCATGCGGACAAGAACGACCTCGACGCGGCCGTGGCGGACTATTCCCGCGCCATCGAACTCAACCCCGACGACACCGACCCGTTGAACGGGCGGGGGGCGGCCTACTCCCGGAAAGGGGATTACGACCTCGCCCTCGCCGACTACGGCAAGGCCCTCGACCTCGATCCCGACTCGTTCCGCGTCTATTTCAATCGCGGCAACGCCCATTCCGCCCGCGGCGACCACGCCGCCGCCGCGGACGACTACACCGCCGCGATCAAGCTCTTTCCGCGGAATCCGCGGGCCTACGTCTACCGTGCGCTCTGCCTCGAACGGCTCGGCGAACCGGACGCGGCCGTGGCGGACTTGAGCACCGCCTTGCGGCTCCAACCGCGGAGTGCGGAAACCTTCTGGCACCGCGGCCGGCTCTGGGCCGAACGCGGCGAATACGCCAAGGCCGTCGACGATTACACCCGCGTACTCACCTACGACCCGGCGAACCCCGGGGCATACAACCTCCGCGGCGTCGCCCACGCCGAGCAGGGCGACCACGAGAAGGCCGTCGCCGATTTCACCAAGGCCGCGGAACTCGACCCCACCGACCCGGGAGCCGCGTTCAACCGCGGGCTTTCCCTCGCCCGGGCGAAGGACTGGGAGGCCGCCGAAGCCGCGTTCGCCGCGGCCATCGACCTCGACCCGGAAGACCCTTCGGCCTACCTGCAGCGGGGCTACTCGCGCATGGAGCTGCTCGACGCCGACCGCGCCCTCGCCGACTTCGGCGAAGCCGTCCGGCTCGACCCCGACGACCCCCGCAGCTACCTGGCCCGCAGCCTCGCCCTCCGCAAACGAGGAGACCACCTACTCGCCCTCGGCGACGCGACCAAGGCGATCGAGATGGACGCGGAGTCCGACGCGGCGTTCAATCTGCGGGCGTCGGTGCATTACGCGCTGGGCAACTACGCCGAGGCTCTGGCCGACCACGAGCGGGCCCACGCCCTCGATCCGGACGACGCGGGCACGCTGAACTTCCTGGCCTGGATCCGGGCGACGAGCCCGGTCGACGAATTGCGGGACGGCACGCGCGCCCTGAACGAATCCACCCGGGCGTGCGAAGCCACGAACCATTCCAACGCCGGCTACCTGGACACCCTTGCCGCCGCCTACGCCGAATTGGGCCGGTTCGACGACGCGGTGAAATGGCAACAGAAGGCAATCACACTGGTTCCGCCGGACGAGCAGGTCGATTACAAAATCCGGCTGGAGGTCTACCGGGCCGGACGGGCGTATCGGGATGGGAAGGACGATTAACTATCTCTTAAGCGGTTTTGATCCGCTTGCTTTTTGACAACCGAAACCACTTGACCGCTTCCTCGAAGTTGTCCGTCCAGTCGTCGTCTCGATTTTTCGAAACTGGCTGGAACTTGTAAATCTCTTGCCCACTTTCCTGCGATGGAATCAGCCAATTCGCGACCGTGTAGACGAACGATTTCCATTGGCCTGTAGAGGGATCTGTACTTTCCGCAACAACCATGCACTCACGCGGCCAGTTGCAGCAGGCGTTCCGTGGCGGCGTGGATTTTCTTCGCGGTCGGTGCCGCGGCCAATACGGCCGATAATTCGTCCCGCAACAGTTC
>DASXPC010000339.1:0-4229 GCA_036493815.1 Fimbriiglobus sp.
TCGGCGGCCGCTCGCACGACGCTCGACTTGCCGACGCCGGGACCGCCCCAAATGAACGCGGGCCGGCGGGTCGGGAGTACCACTTGGAGAGACTTCATGAGGTCACTCGGTCGCACGGAATCACCTCCTCCGGAAAAGGAACCGGCCGCCCGAAATGGGCGGCCGGTGACGAGCACGCTCGGGACGGCTATTCGTCCACCAAGTATTGTTACCCGTTTGAGGTCATTATTTAGCGCGCCGAGCCGTTCGGTCTCTCGGCAACCATCACCGCGTTTCGGGAACGATCCGACGCCGCGGGTGATCGATCACGATTGTGACCCGGTTTCGTGGAGTACCTCGCCTCCGTTGACGGGCTGACCCCATCGGCCGAGGTCGTCCTTCTTACAGAGTAGTAGTGGCGAACGCCGAACGCCTAGTACAGTAAGGCCGAGGCCATGCCGTGTTCCTGAAGAAGGTGTGGTTACCCTTCAAGAAACGCCATGGTGCTCGTTTGGGTCAGGCGTCAAAGTACGCGGTTCTCGGACGAGCCAGAAATAGTCAAGACGGCTTAACGGCCGGTGGACGACCGCCCCGGACCCGGAAGGTAAGTCAAAACTGGGTCGGTAATGACTACGAATGACTTTGCCGCGACGGCACGTAGTTAATTTGGAGGTCGAGGAATTCGTTCGTTCAACGACCTCGGTCACACCCTTCCGGGGTGTCGCGGTCGCGGTATAACCGCCCCGAAGACCGGCGGCGATCGTGGGGCGTTCAAAGCACCTGGAGTGCCAGGTTCCTGTGGTTTCACCACGCCGCTTTTGCCCAAAGGTGGTTCATGCTAAGTTCACGTTACCTGGCGGTCGTGATTGCCGGATTCAGCCTGCCGCTCACCGGAGTGGCCCAGACACTGAAGTCTGCACCCGTCATGCTCCACCCGGACGATTTACTCGTCGGTCCGGCAGAGGCCGAAGTCGAATTCGTCAAGGATGGTAAAGAGATGAAAAAGGACGTGCAAATCCAATTATTGACGAAGTCCTACGTGGTGTACAACGAATACTCCGTAAAAAACGGCCAAAAGGTTCTTTCGGACATCCAGCAAAAGCATGTCGGCGGACCCCTTTCGCAGAGATGTGTGCCGGTCATCATGTCGCGAAATACCGTGTGGACTTGGAATCCCAAACTGAACCAATACGCCGGTGCGATAGTGCCCCCCGCCATTCCGACCGTCTCCCGGGGTGAGGTGAATAAGCAACAACTTAAGCTGTACTTGACTCTCCGCGCCGAGCACGTCCACTTGGGTCTCGACACCGCCCTCAGAAATCGAGACCAATCGCGGGTGGACGATTGGCTGGAATACGGGAGCCGTCTTCGACGGATTGCCGTTCAGGAAATGTTCCCGGCCGAGGTTACACACCTCTTCGACCTAAAGCCCTACGTGACCGAGCAGACGAAGCGGGTCGATCAGATCGCCGGATGCGAGAAGAGGTTGCGGGCGGTCAAGGTGGAAACTGCGGTGGCGTTACAGGCTCTGCAAGCGCGGTACGCGGCGGAGGCCACGTTGTCCACGGCCAAGCTACTCTTCGGTGGTGCTTTATTTTTCGGGTCGGATGACGACGGGGATCACAAAGCTGGTCGGGACCTGGCGCTTGCCGGTGGCGACGATTTGCTCGCGGCCGGCTTGAGGAAGGTGCGGGATGAGTCCCGCGTGGAGGGGCTGGAGATTTTGTTCGAGTCCTCGGCCCGCGACGAGATTGCCAGACTGGATGCCGACTATCGAGAGGCCCGGTCCCGTCTCGCGGATCGGTTAAACGCCTGTTGGGCGAAAACGGACGTCGACCGTCATGCGGTCCGGCGGTTGGACGAACTGTCGGTCCAGTTGGTTCGGGCGAAGGATCTCGGGGCCGCGGCCGAACTGCTCGCCGCGAGAATCAAGTACCTCAACGGAAAGGGCATCCTGGACGTTTCCGCCCATTGCACATGGATCGAGTTGGAGGCCGCCCGGTTGTCCATGCCCGCCCCGAGCGAGGACCAGAAGAAGAAACGGGTGGACGAAATCATGCGACTGGCAACCGACACGGTGGCGGCGGCGTCCCGGTTGCCGGGAGAGCAGGAGTTCGACCCGGACCGGGCCGCACTTTTGTCCGTCGCCGGGAAACTGGTGCACCGGGCCGTTAGCTATTCCCACGGCCCGCCAAACGCGAGCGGTCCCAGACGGTGGTCCGAATTCTACGACCCCCGCGCCGACTACGGCGTGCGGGTGACGGACCTGGCCTTGGGTTTCGTCGGGAAGGCGGGGGACCGGGATGGCACCATCCGGGCGACACGGGCGTGGTTGTTGTTCCAACGAGGACTCTTCGACATGGCGTTCGAACAAGGACAGGAGATCGAGAAGCTGCGGGAGGACGACCCGGTCACGCAGTTTAACTTGGCCCGCCTATACGCCCAGATGGAGAAGACGAGAGAGGCGAGTCAACGATTCCTCCAAGCTGTGCGGGTGGGGTACGCGGACCTCGATGCGGCGGCGGCCGACGGTGACCTCGGGTTCCTATTGCGGCAAAAGTACTGGGAGGACTACAAGCGGCCAAAGCTCTCGGTCCTCATGGCCACGACGAAATATCGGGCCGCCGCCCCGATCCCCGAGTATTCGCTGGAAATCAAAAACACCGGCCAGCTCCCGATCGTCCACGCCACTCTCTCGTTTGGGCGCAACGTGAAAAAGCCGTTGGGAACGACTCGTCTCGATTACCTGGCACCCGGGAAAACCTTTTATTGGGTCGACGCGGTGAAGTCGAACGGACAGGGGTTGGTCCGGTGCTCCCTCTGGGTCGATCCGAATCTGAGGGGCGTGTCGGCCCGATCGGTTCCGGTCCAACTCGGGACGCTGTCGCCGTTCGGTTGGTAGCGGGCGGGCGAAACGTCAGGGACTATAGTCGACTTTCTCGTAATTCAGTTGCCCGCTGATACGTTTTGGCGGCCTGTGGGGTTCGTTGACCGAATGGCCCAACCTCGTTCGGGCCTCCAATCAGGCGGCCTGCGGGAAGCGGCGCCGCCCGGTCGTTCTCCGGTTCGAGTTCGACCGCGAGCGCGAGTTGCTCGCCCGCCATAGAGAACTTGTGGATGGGGATTGGCATCCTGGCCCGTTTCGCTCGCATTGGGTTTGGGTGCCGAAGTCAGCGGCCGGCAGGGGGACATCCTCAACGCCGACGGCCGGGTGGGGACCTATGACGTCCGGGCCGTCGGTTTGGGGCGGGACTTGATGATTGAATAGAGACTAGTTTCGTCGCAGAACAGCCATCATCATTGAACTGTTGCTGTCGGCTCACAGGTCGGTTACGGTGGTATCGTTTCTCTGTCGGTGATGGTTGCGGTCGCTAGATGGTCGCTGTAACTGTCAATCGCCGAGCCAGACGCTGCACCTGACTCGGCCGCATAACACTCGCGTTGATTTCGGATTGGTTTCGCGTGGAATGCCTTGGTTTATTAAGGTTTAATTGCAGTACCGCAAGGCAACCACATTGTACCCAGAAGGCTTTCGCATGTGCCATTCGGTTGGCAAATTGTTGGAATTTTCAGCCGCAGTTCGTCTTCCAACATCGAATGATCGTGACCTGCACCCCAATGTTTGACCCACTTCAAATGAGAGTTGGGGTCATCCCGTGGCCTGGGCTTTCGATCCCGGCGGGTTCTCGCCGCGAGAGCTTCGCTGAAACGGACCGTGGACATCGACCTCGTCAACCGCGTCCTGATGCAGCCGCACTGGCAGAAAGTTGCCGACCTCACCGACTATTGAGAGCCGCGATGATTCCCGCCGAACTCCTGCGGCGCATCCGCAACGACCTGCCGATGGCCGTCACCATCGCCGCCCTCGGCCGCGACGGCCCGCCGTCCAAAATCCGCGACGACCGCTTCACCTTCCTCTGCCCCCACTGCGGCGAAATGCTCGCCTACGTCAATCCGAACAACAACCTCACCCACTGCTTCGCCTGCCTCCAAAACCTGAATAATATCGACCTGCTGCGAATGCTCGGCCACGACTTCCGCTCCACCGTCGCCCTCCTCGAACAGTGGCTGGAGCAATATCGGGCACAACTACCTCGAAACAAGACAACTAACAGCCTGTTGATCAACCCCTATTATTCGCTCCGTCACGCGGCGACGGGGCACCACGCCACCCACCCGTATTCCACCCCGGGCGAGACGCCTCGGGCGCGGAGCCGGCGGATCAGGCGTCGGAGGAAGGTGTCGGGGGT
>DASXPC010000340.1:0-6833 GCA_036493815.1 Fimbriiglobus sp.
GGGATCCGTCGGGCGATAACTTGGCAAACATCAGGGTGGAGGGTTTGGCGTCACGTCCGATTTTCGCAAGCGTGCCGGTTGATCGGCGGAACGTCCAGTAGTCTCCCCGGGTGTTCTGCCGCCAGACTTTCCGCGAGTTGGTATAGATCAAAACCAGATCGAGATCATTCGATAAATCGTAACGATCGATGGCGAGCGGATCGTGGGATTTTGGCGGGATCAACTTTGCCGAGGGAACGATCACCTCACCATTCCCGGCCTTGCCGACCCGGACGATATCCATCGCACCCGTATGGGATTTTGACGGGCGAAGAGTGACAAAACTGCCGCCATTCAGCCAATGTACCGGCGACACGGCGTCGCCGCGGAAGTCGCCGGATGCAAAAATGCGATCCAGACTGAGACGGGAGTCCGGTGCCTGGGCATTGACGGGGGCAATGGCACCCAACAGAAAAAGAATGAGGGAAGATCGACGCATGACCGGCTCCATAAGTGCAGACGGTCAGCCTGCACCGGATCACGGTTTCCGACAAGAATAATTCGAGTCGCGGAGGCGGATTCGTCAAACTGCCCGAGCGCACAATCGGATAAACGGTCGATACATTTTCCCGGCGAACGGGGTGTTGGTTCTTCTGGGCCAGAATTCGAGATGGAGTTCGCACCTCATCCGCCTTTCATCGCAAATGGAATTCGGTAACCGTCATGGTGCCTTCGCAATGCGTTCAGGGTATGATCGTAAAACCGTTTTCCGGGTCCGGTTTTGAAGATCACAATGGCCCGAGCGGCGAAATGATCCCGGGCCGTAATCCCGACGGAGAAACCGAGATGTCCGACCCCGTCACACGCCGGTCCGTTCTTCGGTTAGGCGTCACCGGACTCATTGCCAGCCAGGTAACAAGATCATCAATGGCCCGAGTCGATCCGCAGCCGCCGACCCTCCCGTCACGGCCGTTTCTGACACCGGGCAAGGACTTCCAGGACGTCAGTCGCGGCAACCCGGTTCCCCATACCCTCAAGGGAGACGCTCTCCTCAAAGCCCGTCTCACCCCCGAAACCTGGCGGATGGAAATCGCGGCCGAGGACAAGGCGACGATCGAGAGTCCACTCACACTCGACCTGCAAGCCCTTCACAAACTCGGAGAGAAACACGGCGTCTGCTTCCTGAAAGCCATGCAATGCAACAACATCGCCTTGCCGCTCGGGCAAGGACTCTGGGAAGGGGTTCCGCTGCGCGAAGTGTTGAAACGATGCGGCAAACTGGAAAATGCCCGCCGTGTGTTCTATTGGGGTTTTCACAACGACGATTCGAAACAGATGTTCCGTTCGTCACTCGCGCTGAATCAGGTCCTCGATACGCCCCCCGGCGAACTCCCGCCGTTCGTCGCCTACCGGTTGAACGGAGAACCGATTCCGCTCGAACGCGGCGGCCCGGTTCGCATGGTGGTGCCGTGGGCCCACGGGTTCAAGTCGATCAAATGGCTGCAAAATATCGTCTGCACCAATCGGTACGAAGCCAACGACACCTATGCCCTGCAGAATAACGACCCCGAATCCTATCTGAAAACGGCGGCGTATTTCGACCGCACGAAAACAGAATCCTTTCCGCAGGGGAAACCCATTCACGTCCACGGCACGGCGATGGTCGGTTGGCCGGGGTTGGACCGTGTCGAGTACTGGCTTCGTCCGGATACCGGCGCGGGTGGAAAATTAGACGACAAAGATCCGGCTTGGACCAAGGCGGAATGGAAGACGGCGACGATTGATCCGTTCCCATCCAATTGGGGCGGACTGCCGACCGGTGTGCAACCGAAGGACGTCTGGGGCTTTGGTGCCGATGGCAAGCCGAAAAAGTGGCCGATGCGATATAGCGTCGCCCTCTGGTCGCTCGTTCTGAAAGACCTGAAGCCGGGTGCGTACGAATTGCGAGTGCGAACGGTGGACGAGAACGGCATCGCCCAACCCGAACCGCGGCCGAACCCGCGGTCCGGTCGGAACCGGATTGTCTGTAAGTTGATAACCGTCACCGCTTGAGTGAACGATAACGCAGGATTAGTGCGTTCGTCGAACTGTCGTGCGCAAGGGCGGGTTCGTCGGCGCTTTCCAGTTCGGGAACGATTCGCTTGGCCAACACCTTCCCCAGTTCCACGCCCCACTGGTCGAACGAATCGATCTGCCAGATCACCCCTTGGGTGTAGACGCTGTGTTCGTATAGTGCGACGAGTTTCCCGAGGGCGGATGGGGTCAACTCGTCCATCAGGATCGTGTTGGACGGGCGGTTGCCGTCGAACGTGCGGTGGGGCACCAGCCAATCCGGCGTGCCCTCGGCTTGAACTTCCTGGGCCGTTTTACCGAAGGCGAGGGCTTCCGCCTGGGCAAACACGTTGGCTAGGAGGATGTCGTGATGGCGGCCGAGGGGATTGAGCGGCCGACCGAACGCAAGGAAGTCGCAGGGGATGAGCTTCGTCCCCTGGTGGATCATCTGGTAAAACGAGTGCTGACCGTTCGTACCCGGTTCGCCCCAGTAGATCGGCCCGGTCTGATAAGAAACTGTTTTTCCGTCGAGGGTGACGTGCTTGCCGTTACTCTCCATCGTCAGTTGTTGGAGGTAGGCCGGGAACCGCTTCAGATATTGCTCGTAGGGAAGAACCGCGACGGTCTGGGCCCCGAAAAAGCAATTGTACCATAGGGTCAACAGCCCCATGAGTACCGGCAAATTGCGGTCGAACGGGGCCGTGCGGAAGTGCTCGTCCATCTGGTGGAACCCGTCGAGCATGCCACGGAAATTTTCGGGGCCGATGGCAATCATCGTCGACAGACCGATGGCCGAATCCATCGAGTACCGGCCGCCGACCCAGTCCCAGAACTCGAACATGTTGGCCGTATCGATGCCGAATTTTGCTACTTCTCCGGCATTCGTCGAGAGTGCGACGAAGTGACGGGCGACCGCGGCGGGATCCTTCAGCGTTCGCAGTGCCCACTCCCGCGCCGAGTGGGCGTTGGTCATTGTCTCCTGAGTCGTGAAGGTTTTCGACGCCACGATGAAGAGCGTTTCTCCGGCGTCGAGGTCGCGGGTCGCCTCGGCCAGATCTGTCCCGTCGATATTGGACACGAACCGGAACGTCATGTCCCGGCGGCTGTAATGCCGGAGTGCCTCGTATGCCATCACCGGGCCGAGGTCCGATCCGCCGATGCCGATGTTAACTACGTTTCGGATCCGTTTCCCAGTGTGGCCTTTCCATTCCCCGCCGCGAACCCGGTTGGAGAAATCGGCCATCTTGTCGAGCACGGCATGGACCTGCGAAATCACGTCCACCCCGTCGACAACGATCGACTGCCCCTTCGGCGCACGCAGGGCCACGTGCAGGACAGACCGCTTCTCCGTGACATTGATTTTCTCACCCCGAAACATGGCGTCGATCCCCGCCCGCAACCCGGCATCCTCGGCCAGTCGAAGGAGGAGGCGAAGCGTCTCGTCGGTGATGCGGTTCTTCGAGTAATCGAAGTAGAGTCCCATCGCTTCCAGCGTCATGCGTTCGCCGCGGCTCGGGTCCTCTGCGAAGAGTTGTCGCAGGTGCAAATCACGAACGGTACGAAAATGGGTTTCGAGGGCCTTCCATGCCGGCCTCTCGGAAAGGGACGGGACGCCGGCTGTCATGGTGAATCCCTCGAAGGAGGCGCGAATCATTCCGGGCGATCACGCCCGTCGTTGTTCGCGACCTATTGACAATGGTATTGCGGTATCAACTCGCGGGCCGCTGTCGGCGCGTGGTTACTTGCTGAACACGTCAATTTCGACCGCGTTATTGGCACCGGCCTTGAACTCGATGACCTGTTCCTTTGCATCCGACGGATGTTTCTTGCGGAAAATCTTTTGCGCGGCGATGCTCGGCGACAAATCCCGGGCCCGGGCGTATTCGTTCCAATCCTTCCGGTCCTGTTCCGTCAGCCCGCCGGTCCGCTGCTTGCGCGTCATTTTCAGCGTCATCGGATTCACCGAGTTGCTCAACCACCGGGTGGCGTCCTGACGAACTTCCACCCGGTATCGGCCCGGGGTTGGACCCCGATCGGCCCGGGCGGCAAACTTTCCCGCGCCCAGACCGGTGTTCATCACGTAGCACGTAACGGGAGGAGCCCCCGCCCCGTCGATCGGCGTGAAAATCACGGACCCGCGGATGAGCGGTTCGCCATCCAGTTTGACCAGGCCCGAAACGGCCACCCGCGTCTGTGCCGAGAGAAACCCGCCGGCCTTGATCCAGGTGTGCATGAGTTCGGGCCATTGGCCGAGGACAGGATCGCCCTGGGCCAGTCCGACACCGTGCTCGCCCAACGCGAAGAAGTGCGCCTCGACGGGAACGCGAGCTCGGCGTAGCGCGGTATACAAATCGACCATGCCGGTGATGTGGCTTGCGTCTTCGCCGGTGCAGAACATGTAGGTCGGCGGCGCCACGGTTGCGCCGGTGCCCGCAGGTGGTCGATTCCCGAGCCCGCGGCCGCCGAGCGGCGAAGAGCCATAAGCCAGCACCAGGAAACTGGCCCGGCTGCCATGCCGGTCCACCGGATCGGCGGATTCCGCGTTGCCCGGCGCCGATGCGAATGTCGCCGCCGCTGCCAATTCCGCCCCGGCTGAGAAGCCCATGATGCCAACCCGTTTCGGATCAATCCTGTATTCCTTCGCATGCTCGTAAACGTATTGCATCGCCCGATTCGCATCCCGTACCGAGTCCTTGATCCCATACAACGGGCGGATTCGGTAGCGAAGAATGAACGAGGCAATCCCCCGGGCCTTCAACCATTGGGCGACCAACACTCCCTCGAAATCCGCACAGCGGGTCGTGAATCCACCCCCCGGGCAAATCAGGATCGCGGCCCCCGTATTCTTGTCGGCAGGCGGTAAATAAGGATAAATTGCGGGTTTGTCTTCGTCCGACGTACCCGTCGCCCCCGGGACGGCACCGGGCCAAAGTTCGGTCGGTTTGGGAATGGCGTCGTCGGCCGCATGGGAAGTGTTTCCAGCGGCTAGTAACGAAAACACGAACAGACTCACGCGCGATCCAATGCGGGCCGCATACATGGGGAGGTACCTTCGGGGAGGAGGGCGCACCTACCCTACGAATACTCCTCCCAAAGACCCCGGGAAAGCGTCGAACGAGAAAAGTGTTGAGGTCGGGTCACCGTTCGCGGGGATGTTCTTTCCCAGATATGCGAGGACCTTTGAACCGGCTCCAGCCCCATCGCCAACGATGAGATCGACTTTCGCATCCCCGTCCAAGTCGCGGGCCGCAACGCGGACGCCGCCCCGATTGTTAACGTCGCCGGCAAAGAAGTTCGCCACTTGCACCTGATTGCCGGCCAGGAGATCCTTGCCCGAAAGAGCAAACACCCGCGGCCCGCCGCCGGGGCCGCCGCCGGCGATCACGTCGGCGAATCCGTCGCCGTTCAGATCGCCGGCCGTGATATAAGCACCGTTCCGGAGGGTCTGCTCGAAAACGAAGAAATCCCCGAATAGTTTGACGGGTGTAGTCCGACCGAGTGTGGACCCGTCGAACGCGGCGACACGGGGTCCGCCGCCGAACCCCGCAGCGACCAACAGATCGGATTTCCCGTCACCGTTTACGTCGCCGACTGCCGCACGGGCGCCGCCGCGAAAGTTTGGGTCGTCGATGCCAAAGAAGTCGTTGATCTGCGTAAACCCGGCCCCACTGAAAATCCGAACCCGCGGACCGCCCCCTTCATCGGGGGAAATGACCAGGTCGGCCTTACCATCTCCGTCGATATCCCCCGCTGCAACGAACACTCCACCGGTGAAAGATGCTTCGAACGGGTCAATTGTAAAGAGCGAATGCTGATCGTTGCCGTCGAGCACGACGACATGAGTCGATACGCCCGGTCCAGTTCCCAAGACTAGGTCTGCAATTCCGTCCCCGTTAAAGTCGGCCGAAGCGACCCGCACGCCGCCGGTAAATCCGGGGTAGGCATTCAGGTTGAATCGCTCGGAGCCGTCCGGGTTGAAGAAACGAACGGCACCGCTCGATCCATCGCCAGCCCCGAATTCGTGATAGCCAACAAACGTGGGCGGAGGTGGAGGAGGGGGCGGAGGTGGCGGGGGCGGAGGTGGCGGCGGGGAGATCGGCATTTGCGGCGTGGCCGAAACTTCCGAGGACCGCGGCGATTCGCCGCCCGGGTTGACCGCCGTCACTTGATAATAGTAAGTCGTGCCGTTCGTCAGTCCGGTGTTCGAAAAGGTCGTCCCGATCACGCCGGCCTGCCACGGCGACTCGGCCCCGCTCGACGTTCCCCGATAAATCGTGTAGCTCACCGCCCCGGCCGTCGCACTCCAAGCGAGTTGCACCGTCGCGTCACCGGCAGTTGCAGTGAGTCCACTCGGGGCCCCCGGTGCCGGCACCTGCGGCGTGGCTGAGACTTCCACCGAACGGGCACCCGGCCCGGACCCGTTCACCGCGGCGACCTGGTAATAGTAGGTCGTTCCATTGGTGACAGCCGAATCGGAAAACGAATTGCCATTCGCGGTTTGGAATGGATTGGCCCCTTCGCCTCCGGGCGATGTCCCGCGGTAAATCTCATAACTCGTCGCTCCAGTCACGGCATTCCACGCGAGACTCACCTGCATATTTCCAGCGGTTGCACCGACACCTGTCGGAGTGCCGGGAGTCCCGGCCGCCGGCATCAGCACGAACATCTCGACGCTCTGGTTCGGCGAGGTGAACGTGAAGCTATTGCCGGTCAGGGTCACGTTGCTGAGGTGCGTGATGGCCGCGTTCGTCAGGTTGCTCGGGTTCACGGCCGCGAGCTGCCATTCCTGGGCCACGCCCAGG
>DASXPC010000341.1:0-17935 GCA_036493815.1 Fimbriiglobus sp.
GAAGACTCGGCACGACCTCTCAATCCGTCAGCGGACCATCGTGAATTCGCTGCAATTCAAGAGTGCCCAAAGCAAGTCGGCGTAGCCTTCCAGCCCGACCGGGGACTTATTGATGAAGTCGCTCATGCGGGTCACTTCGTCCGCCGTCGGCCGGCGGGAAAGCGTCAGCAGGTAGAGCTTTTCGATGGCGTCCTTTTTCACCGGCCGGAATCCGAGGATCGTCCGCACCGCAGCCGGGTTCGTCATCTGCCGGGAGTTCATCAGCTTCAGGGCCTGGGGAATCCCCGCCTCGTATTCCGTGTTGTTGGTCGAATCGGCGCCCGCCAGGAAGAAATTGACGAACTGATCGCGGCGATTGGGCGGAACGCCTTTGGTCACCTTCGGCTTCTGCGCCTTCTGCGCCCTCTGCCCCCGCCCCGCGGGGCCGGCCGCGGGACCGCCCGTCACCGCCATCGTGCTGTCGAACAGCATCTCCGGGCTCATGATCTTCACCGCCATGTGGCTGAAGTTCGTCGCGTCCTTCTCATTCCCCGCTATCGCCTTGCTGGACCGTTGATAGGTCTGGCTCAGGCATACGGCCCGGACGAGGTTTTTGAGGTCGAACCCGCCGCCCCCGAACTGGTGGGCGAGGTTCGCGAGCAACTCCGGGTGGCTCGGGGTTTCGTTCGGCCCCATGTCGGTCGGGTTGCAGAATCCGGTGCCGAAGAGTTGGGACCAGACGCGGTTGACCATGGCCTTAGCGAAGTAGGGGTTTTTTTCGTTCGTCAGCCACGCCGCGAGCTTGGGCCGGTACGGGCTCGACGGGTTCAGCTTGGCGAAGCCGTCTCGGAGAAACGTGGCCGGCAGGTTCATCGCCGCCTCGGGCAGCGGGGATTTTTTGCGGTTGATCCGGCCCGTTTCGTTCACCATCGCGTCGCCGCCGATCTTCGCCCCCGCCCCGCCGCCGATGGAGACCTTCATGAAAAACTGCGTGAAGCTCCAATACTCCTTCTGCTTCCAGTCCTCGAACTTGTGGTCGTGGCACTGGGCGCACTGGATCGACACGCCGAGGAAGAGCTTCGACACCTGATCGGTCATTTTGTCGACCGTGTTGTTCGACATGTAGAACGCGGCGGCGGGCACTTTTTCGTAATCGCCCGTCGCGGCGACCATGTCGGAAACGGTTTCGGACCAGGGCTTGTTCTGGTTGAACTGTGCGGCCAGCCATTCGCGGAACGGCGTGAAATCGACCCGGCGGTTGTCGGAGGTCTTCTGGATGATGAGGCTCGCCCAGATGTCGGCTTGATGCCGGCCGAAGTTCGACGAGTCGAGAAGTTCGTCGATCAGTTTCGCTCTTTTGTCCGGGTCGCGGCTATCGATGAACGTCCGGGCCTTGTCGGCCGGCGGAATGACGCCGGTAATGTCGAGGTATGCCCGCCGCAGGAATTCGGAGTCGGTGCAGGTCGGCGAAGGCGGAATTTTTTCCGCCACGAGCTTCTTTTCGATCGCCTCGTCGATCATCTGGGCCAACTCGGCCGGGTTCTTCGTCACCGGCCCCGTCGGCAGCTTCGCCGGCGCCGGCAGCGCCTTCTCCAACTTGGCCAGGTCCGCGGCCTTCTTCGCGTCATCCTTCTTCTTCTCCTCCGCCGCCTTCCGGTCGTCCTCGGCCTTCTTCTGGGCCTGCGCCAGCCGTTGCAGCCGTTTCTGCTGCTGGGCTCGTCTCGCCGGCGTCTGCCCCACGGCGGGGTCGTACGCCGTGAGCCCCATCGCCACCACCATTACCGTGAGCCCACAAAACCGGTACGCTCGCATGATTCGTCCCTCGACGGCTTGTACCCCATCTAACCCCAAGAGTACCCCGCGGGTTCCGGCGGGGAAATGAAGAAATCGTGGGAAGTGGGGCGGTGGGAGGGTAAAATGCGAAGTAGGCACGCATAACCATGAATGACGAGCAACAGCCTAAAAAAGTGTTCGAGGCCTACGCACACGAGGCATTCGACTTTTTGTGCTTGAACTCAAGCTTACGTTGCGTTGCATCTAAGTCCAATCTCGTGCGATTTGAATCGCCAACAGTCTTCTTCGAGGTCGGTTACACCGCGTCGTATGACTGCGAAGTTTATGCCCGGATTGGACGGCTCGGGGCTCCGGGAGTGTTGTCGAACAGCTTGGAGGAGCGCCTCGATTTCGGACTGTTCCTTTCAGTGGCAGACCCGGACGGGTACATCGAATTCCGCCGCATTGTGCCTAATAACATTGCAACTTCAGAAGGACAGATCCGGCGGGTGCTTTCCTACTTCTCCATCGGCCTCGGACAGTACGGAATCCCCTTGCTTTCCGCGGACGACAAAACCTACGCACACGCCCGTGAGTTGCGATTCTGGCACGCGCCGGATTTTCCAGCCGACGCCCTCAGTAATTAAGTAGGGTGGGTCAAGCCCGGCTTTGCGGGCGCCGACCCACCGAGCGGTCCCGGGGCGGTTGCAAGCGTGGTGGGTCGTCGCTCGAAGACTCGCTCGACCCACCCTACCTGTTCCGGTTCGCCAAAATGCTTGCACTGCGGTCTCGTTTTTTGATACCCTTTCCTTGTCGATCCCGCCTGACGCACACTTTTTCTTGTTGGTAACTATGCCCCGGCATTCGGTCTGCCTATTCCTGGCGATGCTCTGTCCTGCCCCGGCCCTCGCAGCGGACCCGGTCAGCTTCCGCCGCGAAGTCGTGCCCGCCTTCACCGCGGCGGGGTGCAACGCGGGGGCGTGCCACGGGTCGCCGACGGGGAAGAACGGGTTCCGACTCAGCCTCCGCGGGTACGATCCGGCGTCGGACCTGGCGACGCTGACCCGTGAATTCGACGGACGGCGAATCGACCGTACCGCCCCGGGCAACAGTTTAATTCTGCAGAAGACTACGGGAAAGTCGGCGCACGAGGGCGGCATCCGACTCCACGTGAACGAGGCACGGTACCGCCTCATCCGCGACTGGATCGCTCAAGGTGCGACCGACGACAAACTGGCCCGGCCAACGCAACTGACTGTAACCCCGGCCCACACCGAGCGGATCGGCACGACTTCCCCATTCGCCCTGCAGGTGACCGCCACGTTCGCGGACGGCACGACGAAATCCGTCACGCACCTGACGCGGTTTGCGACGACGGACGAGGCCGTGGCGAAAGTCACATTGGCTAATCAAGTGATTCGCACCGGCCGGGGCGAGGCGGCAGTCACTGCCGAGTATATGGGTCTCATGGCCGTGGCCGGCGTGCGGTTCCTCGATCCGGGGCCGGCGGTGAATCTGACCGGGCGGCCGGCCGCGAACTTTATCGACCGCCTGGTGGCCGACAAACTGCAGGATCTGCGGGTCGAACCATCCCCCCTCTGCTCCGATGCCGAGTTCGTCCGCCGGGCGGCCCTCGACGCGACCGGCCGGCTTCCCACGCCCGAAAGGATTCGTGCATTCCTCGCCGACACGCGCCCCGATAAGCGGGACCGGTTCATCGACGGCCTGCTCGCCTCGGTCGAATACGCCGACTGGTGGGGAATGAAATGGGCGGACCGGCTCGGAGTGAATCAGCGGTTCACCGGGAAGAAAGGGGCGGTGAAATACTTCGCCTGGGTGCGGGCCGAGGTCGCGGCGAACGTGCCGGAAGACGTGCTGGCCCGCCGTGTGCTCACCGCGGCGGGGGGCAATTATTCCAACCCCCCGGCCGGGTTCTACCGCCGGCTCCGGAACCCGCAGACACGTGCCGAGGAGATTTCTCAGCTTTTCCTCGGCGTCCGCATCGGCTGCGCGAAGTGCCACAACCACCCCGGCGAACGCTGGACCCAGGACGACTATTACCACCTCGCCGCATTCTTCGCCCGCGTCGGCTACCGAGACGGACCGTTCTACGTCGAGACTTACGACAAGGAAGAAACGGTGCTGGTCCCTCGGACGGGGGAAGCGGTGCAGCCGCGCTCGGGGAAGGTAATGCCGTCGAAATTCCTCGGCGGCGCGGTGCCCGAGATCGGGCCGGAGCAGGACCGCCGCGAGGTCTTCGCGGCCTGGCTGACCCGGCCGGATAACCCGTTCTTCGCCAAAGCCGCGGCCAACCGCATCTGGTTCCACCTGTTCGGGCGGGGAATCGTCGAGCCGGTCGACGACATCCGGGCCACCAACCCGCCGGCGAACGGCCCACTGTTGGACACACTGGCGGCGGAACTGGTAAAATCGGGATTCGACCGCAAGCACCTCATCCGGCTGATCCTGCAATCGCGCACGTACCAGGCGAGTTCGACCACGACCCCGGCGAACGAGTGGGCCGGGAAGTACGGTGCGTATTACACCGTCCGCCGGCTCGGGGCGGAGGAGCTGTACGACGCGATCGCAGACGCTGCCGGTAGCATTGAGAAATTCCCCGGTCAGCCGGCCGGCACGCCCGCCTCCCGACTGCCCGACGGCGAATACCAGCACCCGTTCCTGACGGCGTTCGGCCGCCCGGCCCGGGCGATTGCGTGCGAGTGCGAGCGGGAGGCCGACACCACCCTCGGCCAGGCACTGCACCTCTCCGGCGGGCGGACGTTCGATAGTCTGGAGCGGAAACCGGGCGGCCGTATCGACCGACTACTGGCCGCGGGAACGTCCAACGACGATGTGGTGAACGAACTGTTCCTGGCTACACTCTGCCGACTGCCGACGTCGGAAGAGCGGGCAGTCGCCGAAAAGCGATTGCCCGCGGTCGGGGCTGCCGGGCGCAAAGCGGCCGTCGAAGACCTGCTGCACGCACTCCTGAACCACCCTGAATTCGTCTTCCAGCATTGACGGGGGTCGTTTCGATCCTGCGGTTATTCCGCCGTACCCTTTTCCCGTTGCAGCAGACTCTGGAACGCGGCCCGAACCGCGGCAGTGATCTGGGCCCCGTGCGCGTGCAACCGGTCCGCGGCCGTCATTCCCGACCCCGCCTCATACCCCATCCGCCGGGCCAGCTTCTCCCGATCGTCCAGGTTCTCGGGCACTTCCGTCAGCGCCTGATCGGTAACGATCCGGACCCGGGCTTCGGCGAAGCGGAGGAAGGTATACCCGTCTCGGAGGATGGCCGCATCCGTCGAAGACAGCAGGCCGACGGTCGCCAGGGCGTTCAGGGCATCCCAGATGTTGGGGACCAAAATTTCGGGATGCAGTCGACCATACTTAAGTTGCAGGAGTTGGACGGCAAACTCGACGTCGGCAATGCCGCCGGGGCCGCGTTTCAGGCTGCGCGGTCGGGCCGACGATTCGAGGCGGTCTCGCATCGCCTGCACGTCCGCCACGACGGCGGCGGTGACCGGCGCGCCCAAAACGGCGACCCGCACGGCGTCGCCGACCCGGGAGGCGAACGCGGGATCGCCTCGGACCACCCGGGCCCGGGTCAGGGCCTGCCGTTCCCAAAGCTGGCAGTCTTCGGTCGTAAAGTAGCGTTCGAATTCGGCCAGGGGGAGGACGAGCGCTCCGGATTTGCCTGTCGGGCGGAGCCGCATGTCCACCGCATACAGCCGGCCAAGGGGACCGGTTTGGGCGAGCGAGCGGATGGTGCGCTGGGCCAGTTCGGTGAAGTAATGGGCGGCGGTCGTGGCTTCGAACGGGGCGAGCGGGTCCGCCCCTGGGGCGGGGATCGTCCGGCCGTCCGCTTCGTAGACGAGCAGCAGGTCGAGGTCGCTGTGGTAGCTGATTTCCCGGCCGCCGAGTTTGCCGAGACCGAGCAGGGCATAGCGGCCCGGCGTCGGACTGCCGTAGCGGTCCCGGACGATCGGTTCCTGCAGATCGACGACCGCGTTGAGCAACGTGTCCGCGAGGTCGCTGAGGGCGGCGGTCGTCGCCGCGATCGTGTCCTTGCCGAGCAGGTCGCGGACGCCGATGCGGAGGAGTTCTTTATCCTGAAAACTGTGCAGGATCGGGTCGAGGTCGTTGGCCCCGCGGGTGAGTTCGGCGAGTTCCGCGGCGAGTTCGCCCGCCGACCGCGGTTGGTCGAGCACGAGGCTGTCCAGCAGTTCGTCCACCATGCCCGGGTTGTTGATGAGCAGGCCGGAGAGGAACGAACTGCCGGCGCAGAGGTCCACGTAGAGTTTGAGCGTGGCCGGGTTGAAGCTGAACAATTCGTACAGCACCGCTTTCGCCCCAAGCGACGCCGTGACCTGTTCCAGATTGTTGAGCGCCTCGTCCGGGTCCGGGGCATCGGCCACGGCCCGCAACAGTTGCGGGGCGATGCTGGCCAGAAAATGCCGGCACCGTCGGGCCGATAGAAACGGGACCGACTCCCGGGCCAGTTGATTCAGGTTCCGATACGCCCGCGGCACGTCCCGAAACCCGTACCGCCCCAGAACCGATTGTACCGTCGCGTCGTCCGGGTCTTGCTGCAGGATCAGGTCCGCTTCCGGTTCCGCCCGCTCGGCCGCGTCGGCAAACGTCTGGTGCAGCAGGTGATCGAGGATGGTCCGGTCGAGGGCCGTCTTGTCCTGAAAGTCCTTCAAAAACAGGTCCAGCGGGTCGATGAGCAACAGCCGCGTGTCGAACGGAGGGGTGGGCGATTCGTCGAGCGGGGATCGCCGTTGCGCGGCGAGTGCGGCGGGCGGACTGCGGAGTGCCGTATCCATTGCCGTGGGATCGATGCCAGCCTTCGATTCCGAACTCCGAACCTGTTCGGTATACCCCATTCGCAGCGCCAGCTTCCGCAACTCGTCCGGCGAATCGGGCAGGCGGTGCGTCTGCCAGTCGAACAGGAGTTGCAGGC
Source organism: Fimbriiglobus sp. (assembly GCA_036493815.1). Classification (GTDB taxonomy): domain Bacteria; phylum Planctomycetota; class Planctomycetia; order Gemmatales; family Gemmataceae; genus DASXPC01. The sequence goes on from DASXPC010000341.1 coordinate 6,719, forward strand.
GGTGTTCCGTTTTCCGGAGGAAGCGGTACGCGTCGGCGAGGATGTAGGTTTCCTGCGGGGTCAGGCAGCCGGCGATTTCGAGGGCGTCGAGTGCGAGCAGGGTATTCCGCTGGCGGACGGCGGGCAGGTCGCCGCCGTTCAACAGTTGCAGGAATTGCACGGTATATTCGATGTCGCGGATGCCGCCGTGGCCGGCCTTCACGTCCCGGTCGTCCAGCCCCGCCCGGGTCACGTGCTGTTCCATCCGCCGCTTCAGGGCCTTGACCTCGTTGATCTCCGCGTAACTGAAATACTTGCGGTAGACGAACGGCTCGACGGCGGCGACGAACTCTTTGCCGAAATCCCGGTCCCCGGCGACGGGGCGGAGCTTGATAAGCGCCTGCCGCTCCCAGGTCCGGCCGGTGACGTCGTAATACGAGAGCGTACTCGCCAGGCTCCGGGCGAGGGGACCGCGGTTTCCTTCCGGGCGAAGACGGAGGTCGACCCGGTACGCAAAGCCGTGGTCGGTATGAGCGGACAGAACCCGGACCACTTCGGCGACGACCCGGGAGAAAAACTCCGCGTTCGCAATCGGGGCGGTCCGTTTCCCCGCCGTCATGCCGTCCTGGTCGTAAACGAACATCAGGTCGATGTCGGACGAATAGTTCAGTTCGTCGCCGCCGAGCTTACCGAAGGCCAAGGCGGCGATGCGGGCCGGGCTGCCGTCGGCTGCGGCGGGCGGGCCGTACTTTTTGATCCGTGTGGCGAGCGCGTAATGTACGGCCACGTCGACGCAGGCGTCGGCGATCCGGGCCAGGTCGCGGGTGATCTCTTCGAGGGGCCGGGCCCGGACCACGTCGTTCACGCCAACCCGCAGCGCGTGCAATTTGCGGAACCGGCGGAATTCCCGCAACACCGCGGCGTCGTCGGGTGCGTGGTCCACGGCCCCGCGCAACTCGGCCACCAGTTCGCCCGTCGACGGGTTCCGCCGCGGGGGGGTCCGCACGTGTTCCACCGCTTCGGGGTACGACAGTAGACAGTCGGCGAAGAATTGCGACGCGGCCAGCACCGTCAGGATCATGTCCAACCCCCGCGCCCCGGCGTCGAGAAGCGAGGGGAGTTTTTCCCGAGCCATGGGCACGGCGAGGAGGCGTTCCAGATTGTTCAGGGCCATGTCCGGGTCGGCCGAACGGGCGACGAGGGCCGGGAGTGGTCCGCAAAGGGCCGCGAACCGGACCGGACCGAGGGTTTCGGCGAGGGCGGTCAGAATGCGCTCGCCGCGGGCCGGGTCCCGGAGACCGAACGACGAAAGGTCGAGCGCGGGCATAAAGATAAACGTATGACGGGCCGCGAGCCGGTACATGCGAACCACCGACCGGACGGCACGCCGAAACTCAATCGGCCTTCCGCTTCAGCCGCAACTCATCCCCGCCGATGCCGCCGTACTGTAATTCAGATACGTTTCCGTCCGCACCCAACACGAACGTGAACAACGACCGCGGGATGACGCCCCGGACGTCGGTCCCGACGAACGTGTCGTAGTGCCAGTGGCCGAGGTCGAACGTCAGGCCGTTGAATCGGATCTGGAGTTTGTCATCTTTATGTGTCACGACGAACGGGGCGTGCAGGTCGTCCTGATACGACCCGGCGTACTTCCGCAACGGCAGCGACGGCTTCGTCCCCTTCACCCGGGCCGATTCGCTCGGCTCAATTCCATACTTGATGCCGAATTCGGAGAGGCCCATGAGCGGACCGGTGACCACGGCCCGGTTCCCGGTCGGATCCCCGAGGAAGCGGTCGAACAGGTCGTACATGAGTGCCTGCGGTAGCAGCGACCCGCCGAGGTTGGCCAGAATGACCACCCCGAATTTTTCGTCCGGCATCATTCCGACCTGGGCGGTCATGCCGTCGATGTTTCCGCCGTGCTCGACGACCGATTTCCCCTTATAGTCGCAGAGCATCCAGCCGAAGCCGTACGCGTTCGAGTGGGAGTCCGGGCTGAAGAGCGGTTTGCCCGGCATGAGGTTTTGGGGCTTGTGCATTTCCTCGAACACGTCGCGCTTGACGAGCCGCTTGCCCCCGGCCTTCCCCTTCGAGAGCTGGAACTTGACGTACTCGGCCATGTCGAGTGCGCAAGAGTTGATCGCCCCGGCCGGGCCGATGTTGTCCGCGTTTTTCCAATCCACCGGCTTGGCCACGCCCTTCACCTTCTCGTGCGGCGTCGCCACGTCCGGGGATTTCGCCAGATCCTTCACGCTCAAATTTGTCGACGTCATGTTCAGGGGTTTCAGCAGGCGTTCGCGAACGAAATCGTCCCAACTCTTGCCCCCGGTCACGGTGGGGATCACCTGCCCCGCCGCCATGTACAGGATGTTGTTGTAAAGGAATGCCGTGCGGAACTTTGCCTGCGGTTTCGTCTTCCGGAGTTTCTCCAACACCTGCTCCCGGCCGAACGGCGACCCGTACCAGATCAACTCGTTCCGGCCGATCCCGACGCGGTGGCAGAGGCAGTCCCGGAGCGTCGTTTCTTCGGTGAGGTATGGGTTCGGCAGGTGGAAGTCTTTCAGGTGCATCTCCATCGTGTCGTCCCATTTCAACTTCTTCTCGTCCACCAGCATCGCCAAAGAGGCCGCGGTGAACGATTTCGAAATCGACCCGATCGCGAACAACGTCTTTTCGGTAACGGCGTCGGATTTCCCGACAGTGCGGACGCCGTACCCCTTGGCCAGGATCACCTTGCCGTCCTTGACGATCGCAATCCCGAGGCCGGGGCAGCGGTGGGATTTCATCCCCTTGGCGACGGCGGCGTCGAACCCATCGAGGGGGTCGGCCGCGCGAGACGCCGAAACAAAGGACGTCAGTAGCAGGAGAATGGCAGCGGGGCGGGACATGGATGAACACCGGGGGAAGGGTTGCGGTCGAACGTCCCGGTCATGTTAGGCCCGGGCAAACAAACGGAAAATAATTCTTCCCCCGGCACCGTTCCGAAGTTAGACTTTTCGATCAGTTCACGTTCGATTGATGGTTGTAGTTTTCCCGTCGGTTATCCGAGGCTTTCCCGCGACCCGTTCGGGTCGCTAATCGGAATCGTTCCTCTCTCCCGGAGGTGTGTCGTGAGTCTCTCCCAGACCCGCCGGCGCGGCGGGTTCACCCTGATCGAACTGCTGGTGGTCATTGCCATCATCGCGGTTCTGATCGGCCTGTTGCTCCCCGCGGTCCAAAAGGTCCGTGAAGCGGCGGCCCGCATGAGTTGTTCGAACAACCTCAAGCAGCTCGGCCTCGCGTTGCACAACTACGAAAACACCAACAACCGACTTCCGTCGTGGGGATTCGATTTCCCTTCGAACCCGAATCCCGCGAACCCCTACGGCAATCAGACGCAAGGCTTCACCGCGCTGGTTTTGATCGCCCCATACATCGAGCAGGGCAATCTTACGAATCTCGTCAATCTCAATTTTTCGATCCTGGATCCGACCAACCTGCCAGCCCCAGCCCCCCTGGCCCATAACATCGCCGGCTCGACGCCGGTCAAAGTGTTCGTCTGCCCGTCCACCCCGAGCGGGATGGATTTGGCGAACTACGACTCCATCATGGGAACCTACCCGGGCTTCCCCGCCACCGGTCACCGGTACTCCCGGACCGACTATTGGCCGATGCGAGGGTTCGACCCGACGCTCGTGACCAATACCGCCCGGTGCGGCGGGAACCCGCTCAACAGCCCGACGACCGGTTCGGATTACACGGGCGCCCTGAGCCCCACCAATGGCACGCCCGTCGGCTCGAACAAGGGCAACCCGATCACGAGCATTTCCGACGGGACGAGCAACACGATGTTCTTTACCGAAATCGCCGGGCGGGGCCTGTCCATTTATGTCAAGGGCCGCGGCATTGCTCCCGTACCGTCGAGCGCTGCCCAATACCTGGCCATCAATCCCACCCCGGTCATCCCGTTGAGCGGTCAAGGCGATGCGAGCCTGTTCGCCCGCGGGACCTGGGCCGACCAGAACGGAGTCTCCTACCTCCGCGGTTACGCCCTGAATGCCGCCGGCAATCAGGCCGACGCCGCGAACGGGTGCAGCGCTATTAACGTGGCCAACCACGGCTCCCCGTACTCGTTCCACTCCGGTGGGGTCAACACCCTCCGCTGCGACGGATCGGTCTTCTTCATGCGGGACAGCATCCAGACAAACGTGCTGGTCGCCTTTATCACCCGGGCCGGCGGAGAAGTGTTTAACATGGATAACTAGAGACCATCCAGTCTACAATTCTGTGCCGTGTTTCTGACCTTTCTGTTAGCCCGACGCATTGTTAGCCCGACGCGCCAGCGAGGGTAAACAATGCGTCGGGCTAACAATGCAGACCACCATTTAGGCAGGGCATCTACTTACCCCGGCCGACGACGCGTCCGTTCTCGAGCCGGAGGGCGTGGGTCACGCCCTCCGGTTTTTCGTTCACGTCGTGCGTCACGAAAATCAACGCCTGGTCCGGACGCAGCGTGACGTCCAGCCACGCCCGGAGCCGGGCGACGTGTACTCGATCCAGAACCTGGAACGGTTCGTCAAGGATTAGCAGTCGGGGCGATTTCACCACCGCCCGGGCGAGCAGGACGAGCCGTTGTTCGCCGGTCGAAAGGGTGGCAAACGGCCGATCCTTCACGTGCAGGATTTGGAACGCTTCGAACAGGTCTCGCACGCGGCGGTCTTGCCCGGCCGAGGTCGGCCGGTCGGAGAGGACGTCGAAGAACCCGGTCGTTGCGGTGCGGAACGCAGTGAGTGGTTCGGAGAAATAGAGGTGGAATTCGGGTGAAAGGAATCCGACGTCCCGCTTCACATCCCAGATCGATTCGCCCGACCCGCGGCGGGTTCCGAAGAGCCGCACGTCGGACGAATAGGCTTGCGGGTGGTCCCCACACAGAAGACTTAGGAGGGTCGTCTTCCCCGACCCGTTCGGCCCCAGCACCGCCCACCGTTCCCCGGCCCTTACGGTCCAGGACACTCCCTCGAGGAGCGTTCGTCCGCCGTGGCGGACGGTGACGTTCCGAACGGCGACGTATTCTTCCGCTAATTCGTTTGGCACCGCGAAAGGGACGGAGCGGGGAGTCGTTATGGCCGCTCCCTCCCAGCCTCGGTTCCGTTCGCCCGCGTCTACGACCCGTCCCCCGTCCAGCTCGATGCGGTGAGTGACCCACGCCGGGATTTGGTCCGGCCGGCAGACCAGGAGTACGCGTTGCCCGTCCCGTACCAGGTCGCCGAGGAGAGTATCGACGTCCGCTCGACCGGCGACGTCGAGTCCCACGAACGGGTCGTCGAGGATGAGCAGTTCCGGTTGGGCCAGCAATCCCTTGGCGAGCCTAGCCCGGCGAGTCTGGCCGTTGGAGAGCTTCAGTAAGGATAGGTCGAGCGCCCGGGCAACCCCGAGCCGAGCGGCGGCGTCTTCCACTTCCCGTGCCGAGGAGCCGATGCCCGACGACAAGTATGCCCGCAGCGTCGGCACGTCCGGGTCGTCGCCGAATTCGAACCGCTGCTGATAGTAGTAGCCGCGGTAGGAGAACAGGCGGGAGTCCTCCCGGAACGTCACCCGCCGGATCGCATCGCCGGGCCAATCGGCCCGTTTCCCTTTCGCACGGGCCGCGTCCAGAATCGGCCACTCGATGCGGCCGGCGGTCAAGCGGAGCAATCCCGCGGCCGCGTCCACGAGTGCCGTCTTCCCCGCACCGGTCGGCCCGACAATGGCCCAGGTCTCCCCGTCGCGGAAAGTCCATGTGATGTCGTGCAAGGCGGCTTCGCCGCCGGGGCGGACAAACGTGGCCGCGGACATGGTGATCAATTCGCCGGGCATTGGTTCCGTTCCCCCCCATCGAGGGGAGGGAATTCGAGGGGTTTGCTCTGGAACGGGGTCTCTCCAATCGGTATAGCCCCCGTCCGGCGGGGGGTGTCTCGTTCCCAGGACGAATCGGGGAAAAGTCATGCGATGGAAGCCGTTATTGCTAGGTTGTGCGCTCGGAGTTTCCTCGTCAACGGCCTCGGCCCAGTTCGCGGTGGATCGCAAGCCCCCCGTCCCCACCAAACCTCCCGCGACGGCGCCGACATCGCCGCCGCCCGGCGCGGGCATAACGGACTTGCTGCCGTACAACCCCGCAGCGGCGTCTCCGACCCCTGCAAAAGCCGGCCGACCGTACCTGCCGCCGGCCGCCACGATTACCCCGCCGCCGCCGGCCCCGCGAACCCCCCATCCGCTCGCCGTCCGCCCGCAAAGTGGTGAATGGCTGATCTGCGTGAAGAGCTATATCGGCCCGGACGCGATGGCATTTTCCGAACGGCTCGTGGCCGACATCCGCAAAAGTCATCCCGGCGTGCCCGTCTTCCTGTTCGAGCACTCCGGGGAGGAACGGGCCGAACTCGCGGCGGAGCAGGCTCGGGCCCGTCAGCGGGTGTACGAGCAGAATCTGCCGTTTCTGAAGATGAAAGAGGAGATGAAGAAAAAGGCCGAGGCCGAGGGCCGGATATTCGTCGACGACGGCCCGGTCATGATGCGGGTGCCGACGCTTCAGACACAGATACCGGAAGAATGGGCCGTGCTGGTCGGCGGTTTCAAGGACATGGATGCGGCCTGGAATGCGCTGAAAGTGGTCCGCAAGTGGCAGCCGCCGGCGGACAAGACGTTGATGGACAAGATGACCGCGATGCAGAGCCGGAATCCGAAGCCCGGCGAGCAGATCAAGATGGTCGTCAACGACGTGCTGGACGTGAACCCGTACCCGACTGCCATGTGCGTGCGGAACCCGAGTATTTCGAAGACGAAGGCCGCCCCGGCGGCGGATCCGGCCCTCTGGAAATGGAACGAAGGGGAGCCACTCTGCGTGCTCAATTGTGCGAAGCCGTACACGCTGATCGTGAAATCGTTCACCGTACCTGTGATCGCGTCGGGCAAGGATCAGGAGCCGTCAGTAATGCAGACGTCCGGGCATTCCCGGCCGGGGCAACCGAACAACGCCCAGCTTCTCGCCATTACGGCCTCACAAGCAAGGTATCTGGCGAAAATGCTCCGCGAGTTGAAGGACGGGGCCGGCCGACCGATCGGATTTGACGCCTACGTCCTGCACATGAAGATCGGCAGCATCGTCTGCGTCGGGCAGTTCGACCAGGTCGATGACCCGGCCATGGTTCCGGTCGTCACCCGGCTCACCCACCTCAAACTGAACATGACGTCCGACGCCACCGGCCGGCAGGTCATTCGCCCGGGTGAAATGTCCCTGTTCGACCAGGTTAGCGTGCTCAAGATTCCCCGTCGGTAAATCCGATTCCGGTCGGTGCCGCGATCGCGGTGCGCTCGGTCGAGCGCGCCGCGATCGCGTTGCGTTCCGCACGGATGAAAACCGCACCGGTTCTTCGTTGCCGGCGCGCGTCCGCCGCGTTACCCTTCTATTCGTCGCGGCCCGCCCGTTGCTGCCCTCCCGGCCCGCACTCCCCGATTCACCCCAATTCCGCGAGGTTCGTCATGCCCGCCCGTCGCCGATGGTTCGTCTGGCTCGTTCCGTGTGCCGTACTGGCCGCGACCGGTTCCGCCGCGTCGGCCCAGACGAAGGAGTCGAAGGAACGGCTCTCGCGGGAGGAATATCTCACCCCTCCGAAGGTCATCGCCGACGCGATCAAGGCGTTGTCCACCGAGAACGTCACGTTGTCGAACCTGAGTCCGGACGGGAAGAAGTTTCTGGTGACGAAGAGCGACGGCCCGGTGCCGATCGAACGACTCGGCCGGCAGCACGTCATCCTCGGCGAACTCGCGTTCGAGCCGGACGCCCGCCGGTCGCACGACCTCTGGGTCCGCAGCGACGCCGGGTACGAAATCTTTTACCCCGCGGACAAGCGGCGGGTGATCGTGCAGTTGCCGCCGAAGGCCCGGGCGGGCCGGCCGACCTGGTCGCCCGACGGCAGCCAGCTCGCCTTCTTCGCCCATTTCCAAGACGCCACACACATCTACGTCGCCGACGCCGAAACGGGCGTATCCCGGAAAATCACGCCCTACCCCGTCGTCGCCACAATGGTGACGGGGTTCCAGTGGTCGAAGGACGGCAAGCGGATTGAAACGGTCCTGGCTCCGGACGACGGCCGGTCGCAATTGCCAAAGGCGGACTCGGTGCCCCACGAACCGAAGGTGCGGGTGACACGAGACGGCATGAACCCTTCTCGCACCTACCGGTTCCTGTTGGACACGCCGCACGACAAGGCGTTGCTGGAATACCTGCTCACCGGCCAACTGGCCCTCGTCTCCGTAGCCGACGGCTCCGTGACGAAAGTCGGCCTACCGGCCATGTACCGCACCGCGGCCATGTCGCCCGGGGAAGACGTCTACCGGGTGACCACGATCAAGAAGCCGTTCTCGTACTTCGTTCCCGTATCGAATTTCGGCTCGACCGAGTCGCTCGTGAACCGGGAAGGGAAATCGCTATACACGGTTCTCGACCGCAACCTGCGGCAGGGCGATCCGCAGGCGGCAGCCCCGACTCCCGCTGTCGGAGTGGGCGGGGGGCGCGGCGGACGCGGCGCCCGCGGAGGGCGAGGCCGAGGAGCGGGGGCCAATCCGAACCCGGCCGATCCGAACCAACCGCCGCCCGTGGTCGATCCCACACAGCCCGCACCGCCGGTTGATCCCGGTGCCCCGCCTCGGCCGTTCCGACCCAACGCCGACCCCGACGGCAAACGCGAACTCGGCTGGCGACCCGATGGCGTCGGACTGTCGTTCCTCCAACTCGAACCCGCGAAAGCCGGCGACGACAAGGCCGAACGCAACGACCGCATCATGCAATGGCTGCCGCCGTTCGGAAAAGACGATACGAAGGTCGTCTATTCCTCGCCGAACCGCATCACCGGCCTGCTCTACTCCCCCGACTGTAAATACGCCTTCGTCACCCAGGTGATCGATAACCAGCGGACGATCCTGGCCGTCGACCTGACCGACACGAAAAAGACTTACGTCATTGCCAAGGGGCAAAACGGCGGGGGGGCGGGGCCGATCGTGCCGGCGACACCCGGCGGTTTGGCGCCGCCCCCGCGGCCCGTCGGGCCCGGGAAGAAATCGGGGAACGAGCAAGCTCCCCAGGGCCGCGGCGGACGGGGCGGCCGAGGAGGTGGCCGGGGAGGATTCACCGCCGGCGGCGGACCCACCTTGCTGACCAAACAAGGCCCCGGCGGTGCCGCCATCGCCCGCATGTCGCCCGAAGGCGACGTCTATCTCACTCGTTCCGGCCGGGGCGGCGGGTTCGGCGGCGGCCGGGGCGGGGCCGGTGGCGGCCGGGGACGCGGTGGACCGGCCGGCGGGGGAGGCCGACTCACCATCGACAAAGTCAACGTCCTCACCGGCAAAACCAGCAAGGTTTTCGAGAGTCAAGTCGCGACCGGCGAAACGCTCATCGACGTCGACGGCGACGAAATCAAGACCGTATACACCTCCCGCCGGGTCGGCGCCGTCAGCGACGCCTACATGACCGACGTCGCGACCGGGAAGTCGACCAAGCTCACCGAAAATGTCGACCCCGCCCCGTGGGCCCGCAAGCTGAAAATCGAACGGTTCACCGCCACCCGCGTGGACGGCGTCCGCATCAACATCAAGGTCACCCTCCCGCCGGACGCGAAGGGTAAGCTGCCCGCCCTGTTCTGGATCTATCCGCGGGAATACACCGACGCGGCTTCGTACCAGGCCCAGGCCGGGCGGGCCGGCGGCGGAGCGAACCCGGCCGTCGCGGCCATCAACCCCCGCACTATGAGCATGGTCACCCTGCTCGGCTACGCCTTGGTCGAACCGGACGTGCCGATCATCGGCCCGGCCGGGCGGATGAACGACAACTACGTGGCCGACCTCCGCAACAGCCTCTGGGCCGTCATCGACGAACTCGACAAGAAGGGCGTCATCGACCGCGACCGCCTCGCCTGCGGCGGCCACTCGTACGGCGCCTTCAGCACCGCCAACGCCTTGGCCCACACGCCGTTCTTCAAGGCCGGCATCGCCGGCGACGGCAACTACAACCGCAGCCTCACGCCCATGACATTTCAGACCGAACGCCGCAACCTCTGGGACGCCCGCGAGACCTACATCGAAATGTCCCCGCTACTCTGGGCGAACCAGATCAACGGGGCACTCCTCATGTACCACGGCATGGACGACCAGAACGTCGGCACCAACCCCGTGAATTCGGAGAACCTTTTCGCCGCCCTAGACGGCCTCGGCAAACCGGCTGCTCTGTACATGTACCCCTACGAAAACCACGGCCCCGTCGCAAAGGAGACCCTGGCCGACATGTGGGCGCGGTGGGCGATGTGGCTGGACATGTACGTGAAGAACCCGAAGCCGGTGAAACCGCCCACCAGCCCGACGCCCCCGGGCGGCAGGACGGGGAACGGGGATTGACGTCGGCAGTTGTCGGTGGGTATCGATTATATGGGCGGCTATGGCCGCCCGTGGGTTTTCTCCAATAAGAGCATAGAGTGAAGAAGCTAGAGCTTCATTGTCATGACGGATTGGCCCATGCCAGAGAACTACAATCAGTGGCTCGACCCAAAAACAATACTTGCAATCGGCGGAGTGGCAATTGGCCTCTGCGGTTTTCTTTTTGCTATTTTTACACATCGCTGGAGTAGGCGTGAGTCACGTTTGGATGCGCTAAGCAAAATTTTACAACCTATTGTTCGCTGTGCACAAGCTCTATTTAAGGCGAACACATGCCGCCGTAAAATTGAACGAATGAAAGTCGCATATCCAGATGCAAAACAATCGCAGGAGGCGGCTCAGAGAATTGATATGCTAATGGAGGATTACGGCGAACAAATGAAGTTAACGGACAAAGACTTTCGAGAGGCTGAGGCAGAATTTGCATCTCGCCACTTTCGATTCCCTGATTCTATCTCAAAATCGATTAGAACCATTCAGGCAACTCTTTCCGAATTAGGCCGACTTGTAAATGATGGTATATTCGATAAGGCGGATATCCAACTTGCCAAGTTTCGAGATGAGTATAAGCAACTTACGGATACGGCCCGCGGATGGCGATTGGCGGACCCGCTCGAGGGAATTAGGAAAAGATTTAGAAAACCCAAAACCGAAAATGACATTCGTATCTCAGAATTCGATCTGACAGACAAGGAAATGAATGGTATTTTGGAACTTCTTCACAAGCGAGTAACAACGCAGGCAAATAATTCATTTGTTGTCCATCCACCCAAGAAAATAGTCGAGTCGCCTCAT
>DASXPC010000342.1:0-28254 GCA_036493815.1 Fimbriiglobus sp.
TGGCCGCGGCACCGACCGCGAAGAAAATCCACGCCGCCACGGAACGCCTGCTGCAACTGGCCGCGTGAGTGCATGGTTGTTGCGGAAAGTACAGATTACTATCTTTACGATTCGCCTCGTTCAATTCGCCAGTCGCCCCAAGTTCGCCTTCACTTCGCCCGGTCGATCGCCCGTCTCAGGAGATGGCTCGTGAATCATTTCATGCCAAAAGGATGGCAGCGTTCGGAAGTGCGCGCCTCGCGCACCGCACAAAATCGGCGTTCGCCCGATCCGGGGCGCATCTGCCTCGAGCAACTGGAAGATCGGGCACTCTTGTCGTCCGCCTTTGCGTCGATTGACGGTACCGGTAATAACCTCGCCAAGCCGCTGCAAGGCAGTGCGGGCACGGACTTGATTCGCATCTCGCCGGTCGCTTATGCCGACGGCGTTTCATCCCCGTCGTTACCGAACAACCCGAGTGCCCGCGTTATTAGCGACAAGCTCAACAGCCAGGCGACCTCGGCGGACCCGACCGAAGACCTTGAGACGTTCGATCAGAACAGCCTTTCCGATTTCGGCTACGTATTCGGCCAGTTTATCGATCACGACATGAGTCTGACGCCGACGGATTCGACTAACCTGTTGACCATCCCCGCGGACCCGAACGACCTGTACGGGATGGGCGATCAAACGTTCGAACGGTCGGTGACCGACCCCGCAACGGGCACCAGCCGGCACAACCCGGCCCAACAGGTCAACGCGGTGACATCCTATCTCGACTTGTCTCAGGTTTACGGCTCCTCCCCGGCTCTTGCGGATGCATTGCGGACGCACTCGGGCGGCCAGCTCAAAACCAGTCCGGGTAATATGCTCCCGTACGACAACCTCACGTATTTTACGCAGGCTCAACTTTCGGTCATTCATATGGCTAACGACGCACACGCCGTTGCCACCCCAAATCTGTTCGTCACCGGCGACGTCCGGGGGAACGAGAACGTCGAACTCACGGCCTTGCAAACGCTGTTCGTCCGGAATCACAACCGGATGGCCGCGGCTCTCCGGCAGGAACATCCGGCCTGGTCCGACGAGCAACTCTACCAGGAGGCACGCAAGCTCAACATCGCCGAGTACCAGCAGATTATTTACACGGGATACCTTCCCGACCTTCTCGGGTCAAATGCACTCTCCAAATATTCCGGCTATCAGTCCAACGTCTCAGCCGCCATTTCCACGGAGTTTTCGACCGTCGCGTTCCGGTTCGGGCATAGCCTTTTGAGCGGGGAAATCGATCGAGATGGCAACAACGGCCTGGACGCGCTTCCGAACGATCCGGCGGGAACAGACATCGACCTGGCGACCGACTTCTTCGACCCGAACGTTCTCAACCCTTTCGGTGTGATAGACCCGCTGACCGGGCACGTTTCGACCGACATCGACCCGTTCCTCAAAGGCGACGCGGACGGCCTCTCGCAGGACAATGACATGCTTGCGATCGGAGAGGTCCGCAACCTCCTCTTCGGCAACAGCGGGCAGACCGACAACGGGTTGGACCTCATTGCCCGCGACATCGAACGCGCCCGAGACGACGGGATCGGCACGTATAATCAGGTGCGAGTGGCCTTCGGACTACCCGCCGTTACGAACTTTTCTCAAATCACTCAGGACGTCCAACTCCAGCGGCAACTTAAAGCCGCTTACGGGACGGTCGACCGGATCGATCCGTTCGAAGGCGGTCTCGCCGAAGATCACGTGCCCGGGTCCGACATGGGACCGCTATTCACTCGAATTCTGACCGATCAGTTCACCCGCCTCCGCGACGGCGACCGGTTCTTCTACCTCAACCAGTCGTTCAATTCGGATGAAAAGAGCTTTCTGTCGCAGGGGAACACCCTGGCGAAAGTCATCGAGGCCAATACCCACATTACGAACCTTCAACCGGACGTATTCGTCTTCAAGGCCGCGATCGGGGGGACCGTTTCGTCGGCCGGGCGTCACCATTCCGGTTCGCAAGGCCTCGCGGGCATCAAACTCCTCCTGGAGGATTCCGACGGCAACATCCTGGCCACGACAAGGACGGACAGTCAGGGTAATTACCGTTTCAGTCAACTCAATAATTCGTCGAGCAATTCTCAGTCCGGTTCGGATATCAGTATGACGGGAATTTACAAAGTCGTGGTGGTCGTGCCATCGGGAATGAAACTGGTCAGTCCCGATCCCGGCTTTATTTCGATCACGCGGGGAGGTATGAACATTACGGACATCGATTTTACACTCGGGCAGATCTAAATAGTATGGAAACCCGCGCACTTCGGTAAATAAGGCGTAGCAGTGCCAACGATTGGGATGTTGGCATGTGAGACCGGTGATTGTTCGATCAATTCGAACAATCACTGGTCGTCCGGGTCACGGTGAAATACTTCGCCGCCGGGTGGTGCAGCACTAACGCTGTCGTGGACTGCTCGGGTTCGAGTTGGAATTGTTCGCTGAGGGTGAGGCCGACGCGGGTGGGGTCGATGAGTTTGAACAGGCTGGCCTGATCTTCGAGACTGGGACAGGCGGGGTAGCCGAAGCTGTAACGGCAGCCGCGGTAGTGCTTTTTGAAGAGCTTTCGCACGTCAGTGGCGTCGTCCTTGCCGATGCCCCATTCGGCCCGGACTTGCTGATGAACCAACTCGGCGAGGGCTTCCGCAGCTTCGACGCCTAGGCCGTGCAGGTAGAGATAATCCTGATACTTCCCGGCCTCGTACCAGTCGTGAGCAATTTTCGACACTTCTCGTCCCATCGTCACCGCCGAGAAGGCGACGTGATCGAAGGCCGAGCCGTCTTTTAGCGGTGCAACGTAATCGGACAGACAGAGGAATTCGCCGTGGTCTTGCCGAGGGAAGGCGAAGGTGGCTCGCGGCGTGCGGCGGTCGTCGTGGTAGACGGTGAGCACGTCTCCGTCGGAAGCGGCGGGGAAGAAGCCGTACACCGCAGCGGGGCGAAGGATGTTCTCGGTGAGGCAATAGTCCTTGAGCCGGGCCAGGGCGGGCCGGGCGACTTCGCGCATCTGCCGTTCGTACTCGGCCGGCTTCACGCCCCCCTTTTTGAACTGCCACTGCGTGCTGAAAAGCGTGAGGTCGTTCAGGAAATCGAAGACGTCTTTCATGTTGAAATCGGTCCGCACCCGGCTGCCGAGGAAGGGCGGTGGCGGAAGGTCCGGCGCGGCGAGCGGTTTTGACGAGGGGCGCGATCGCACCACTGCGTGTACGGGACCGCCGCAGCAAGCGTCGAACACGACGGGCTTCGCCGGCTTCAATTCGTCCCGCGTCATCGAGGCCGACGACTTCAATAGTCCCTTCAGGGCCGCGCTGCCCACGCCTGCGAGTTTCTTCTTCGCCGCCAGTTCGTCCATGATTCGCAGGCCGGCGAATGCATCTTCGCCGTAAAAGAGCTGGCCTTTATAAATGGCTCGCAGGTCTTCTTCGACATAACGGCGATTCAATGCGGCCCCACCCAGAATCACTGGCATCGCCAGATTCCGTTCGTTCAGTGCGACCAGATCTTCCTTCATGATGACCGTCGATTTCACCAGAAGCCCGGACATGCCGATGGCGTCGGATTCCGTTTTCTGGAACTCGGTAATCATGTGCTCGATCGGCTGCTTGATTCCGAGGTTGAAGACCTTGTAGCCGTTGTTGGTCAGGATGATATCGACGAGGTTTTTGCCGATGTCGTGGACGTCCCCCTTTACCGTGGCGAGTACGATCTTCCCTTTCTCGGACCCCTGCACCTTCTCCATGTATTGTTCGAGGTAGGCCACCGAGGCCTTCATCACTTCCGCCGATTGCAGCACGAACGGCAACTGCATCTGGCCGCTGCCGAAGAGATCGCCGACGACCTTCATGCCGTCGAGCAGGATGCGGTTAATGATGTCGAGCGGGGAGTACCGTTCCCGGGCAACGTCGAGGTCGGAGATCAGGCTTTCCCGCCGGCCCTGGATGATGGCCTGCTTCAACCGCTCTTCGACGGTGTCGCCGAGGCTCTGGCCTTTTTTCGACTCGGCTTTTTTGTCCGCGTAATGCTCGATCAGCATTTGCAACGGGTCTTCGACGCAGTTGCCTGCCGAATCGAACGTCCGCTCGTCGAACAGGAGCCGCCGGCAGAGTTCCATGCCGGGTGGATCAATGCTCGACAGCGGCATGATCTTGGCCGCGTGCAATATCGCCGAATCGAGGCCGTATTCCAAGGCGTAATGCAGGTAGACCGAGTTCAGCACCTGACGGGTGTACGGGTTCAAACCGAAACTGCAATTACTGAGGCCCACGTGAGTCAGGGCCCCGGGCAGATTCTCTTTGATGAGCTTGATCGCCTCGAACGTGGCGATCGCACTCTTCCGCGTCTGCTCCTGTCCGGTCGAAACGGGAAATACGAGCGGATCGAACAGGAGGTCGCTCGGCGGGATTTTGTATTCGTGAACGACGATGTCATAGATCCGCTTCGCGACCTCGAATTTCCACTGGGCCGTGTCCGCCTGGCCGACCTCATCGATGGTCAGAGCGACCAGCGCGGCCCCGTATTTCTTGGCGAGTCTGGTCTTCGGGTCGAGGGTTTTCCGGCCGTCTTCCAGGTTGATGCTGTTGATGATCGTTTTGCCGCTGCAGAGCTTCAGTGCGGCCTCGATCACCGGTACTTCGGTGCTGTCGAGCATCATCGGTTTCGTCAGGACTTCGTTGTACCGCTTGATGACTTCCTTCATGTCCCGCACACCATCCCGGCCGACGTAATCCACGCACACGTCGAGGACGTGGGCCCCTTCTCGTTCCTGCTCTTTGGCCATTTCGACGAGGCCGTGCCAGTCGTCCTTTTCGAGAAGTTGTTTGAACTTTCGGGAACCGTTGGTGTTGGTCCGTTCGCCGACGAGGAGGGGTCGGGGCTCCTGATAAAGATCGGTGGAACTTTGCAGGCTGGATACAGCGGCAAGGAATTGCGGCGTCCGCGGGGTCGGTTTGGAACCGCCGACCCGGTTTACGACCGCAGCGAGATGTTCGGCCGTCGTACCGCAACAACCGCCGACGATGTTGACGCCGAACTCGGTGACGAACCGTTCCAGCCAGTCCGCCAGGCCGGCCGGTTCGAGGGGGAAATAGGTTTCGTCTCCGCGGGTTTGCGGCAGCCCGGCGTTCGGGAGCACGCTCAACCATTTCCGGCTGTGCCGGCTCAAGTGGCGGATGTCGTCCAGCATCAAGTCCGGGCCGACGCCGCAGTTCATGCCGATCACGTCGATTTCGTCGAGCGGCTCGAGGGCGACCAGTGCGGCCGGGATGTCCGTCCCGGGCAGCATCTTCTTGTTCTCGTTGATGATCGTGAGCTGAACCATCAACGGCAGCCGCACCCCGGCCCGCTTCATTTCTTCGATCGCCGTGATCGCGACGCATTTCGCCTGCAGAACGTCGAAGCACGTCTCGATCAGAATGGCGTCGACCCGTTCTTCGATCAGGATTTGGAGCTGGCGTCGGTACGCGTCGGCCAGGCGGTCGAAGTCGGCATAGATGGCCGGGTCGGTGAGCGACGGCATTTTCGTACCGGGACCGACGGAGCCGATTGCGTACCGCGGCCGACTCGGCGTGCTGAACTCGGCCACGGCTTCCTTTGCCAACCGGATGTTGAACCGGTTGATTTCTTCCAGCTTCTCTCCCATCCCGAACTCGTCGAGCACGATCTGCGTGGCGTTGAACGTGTTCGTCTCAATCCCGTCGCACCCGGCGGCAAGGAAGCCGCGGTGAATTTCCTTGATCCACTCGGGGTGGGTATAGACCAAAGCATCGGACAAATTGAGGAGATGTTTCCCGTTCGGGGCGTATCCCCAGTCCTTGTCCGTCGGACGAAAGCGGTGCAAACTGGTTCCCATCCCGCCGTCGAGAATGAGTACGCGGTCGGAAAGGATGCGGATAAAATCGTTCGGCATAGGTGACAAACCGGCAACGGGACTGAATGTTTTCTATTCTTCCGCCAATGGTCAAGTTTAGGGCTGTGAAGAACGGATTCCAATTACTGTACCGGGGTTCGCGCGGGGAATGCGAGGGGAAGTGCGGAAAAAACACGGGGCCGGCCGCTCCGATCCCTTGGGCGGCCGACCCCGGTAGACCTGCGGCTTTGCCCTCCCTGGGCAGGCCCCACAGGGTCGGGCCGTCTCATCCTGCCATTCGCGAGTCCGACCGGGGAAGCGATTCCGGTCGGGGCGCCTCAGTGACGCAGTGGTTGCGGGGACGTCCGTGTAATCCCACTCTTTAAGCCGAGGCTTATTGCCAAACGGCCGGCGAACGGCAAACGGCTCGACCTCCGGTGGATCCGGCCGACCGGCAATTTACCGGACCGGCCAAGAATCGAAGATAATAAAACCGGTTTGCAATTCACCAATCGAACACAAACCGGTAGGCAGAAAATTAGCGAGTTTGCCGGTCGTGTCAATTGCCAACTCAGTGCCACCGGGCTGTCATTGGCCAATCGCCGTAACTCATTTTGATGAGAGGTCTTGTAACGATGAGAAAATCTGGAACTGATGATAGTCAAGTGAATAAACCGGTGAGAAAAGCTAACTGTAGGCTGAAGACAATCAGTGAAAAGCCGGGCTGGTTATGAGGTTAGGGAAGTCTTTACGGACGTGCGGAACAAAACCGAAGAAAAACAAAAAACCTCCGCCTGTGCCGTGAGAGCCGCTTTGAGGAACCTGCAATTGTAAAGAGGGTGCCTCTCGCCAGCCTTTTGGACCCCACTACAATCCCTTCCGAAAAAGGGGATGGGTTTGCAAGCAGCCGGCGAATTTAAGTTAAGGCTCCCGTGCAGGTCCTTGTAGGGTCCCCAAAAAGTTACGGCTCTCTCGTACACTGCAGAGGCAACAGAACTGTACGGTCCTTTCGGTGACGAATCAAGCGCGGGTTACCACGTTAAACCGAACTCCCGGGCTTGCCCCGACCGATACCCCTTTCGTAGTGATCCGAAACGAAACGGGTGGTCCATGGACGGATCGATTTCCCGGCGGGCGTTCGTGCAGGGGGCGACCGTGGCGGCGGGGGCCGCGCTGGCAGCTCAGACCCGCGTCTCGGCCGGTCCTTCTCAGAAGCCCGCCGGATGGGTCGTCGGCAAACTGACAGGAGCCCAGGCGATTGCCGAGACGCTGAAGGTTGAAGGTGTCGGCTGTGTTTACGGCATCCCGGGGGCGCAGGAAAACGAACTTTGGGACGAGTTCAAATCCCGCGGGATCCCTTACCTCCTCGTCGGTCACGAGTATGCCGCGGCGTGCATGGCTGACGGCTACGCCCGCAGCACGGGTCGGCCGGGCGTCTGCTGTGTCGTTCCCGGACCCGGCATCACCAACGCCCTCACCGGCCTCGGCGAAGCCCTCCTCGATTCCTCTCCCGTCGTCGCCATCGTCGGCGACGTTGCCGACGGCGAAAAGTACCGACCGTTCCAGGTCCATTCCCTGCCCACGGTGGAACTCCTCCGCCCGGTCGCGAAATGCGTCTATCCTGTTACCGACGTGCGACAAATCCCGGGTGCGATCCGCCAGGCATTCCAATTGGCGATGGCGGGCGAACCCGGTCCCGTCGCCGTGGTCGTTCCGTTCAACCGGTTGATCGAACAAGCCGAATTTCGCTGCCCCCCGCTCGCCGATTCGGAACCGCCGTTCGACGAAGTCGCCTTTCAGAAAGCGCTCGCCTACTTATCCGACCGCTCGAACCGCGTCGGCATTTACGCCGGGCTCGGCTGCATGGCATTCGGCGATTCCCTGGCGGCGGCGGCCGAACTCCTGCAGGCCCCGGTGGCGAATAGTATCAGCGGGAAGGGCTGCATCCCCGAAACGCACCCGCTCGCGGTCGGCTGGGGGTACGGGCCGCACGCGAGTGAGGTGGCCGAGACTGCTTTCGCGGCCGAGAAAATTCATCCCCTCAAGACTGGGGTGAATTGCCTGCTCGCAATCGGGGTGAAATTCAGCGAAGTTTCGACCGGTTATTACGGGAACCCGAAGATCAAGCGGGTCATACACGTCGATGCGAATCGAAACAATCTTGGCGTTGTGGTTCCATCGGACGTGTGCGTTCATGCCGACGCGGGTGTCTTTCTCGGCCGGCTCCTGGCGTGCGGCGACTCTGTCCGGCGGCCGGCGGATGCGCACCTGTGCAACCGCATCCGTCAGGCGAAGGCGAAGCACGCGGCGAAACTCGCGGCCATCCCTGCCGGAAAATGCGGCGTCGATCCGCTCGCCCTCGTGGCCGCATTGCGGGCCTGCCTGCCCGACGACGCCATGCTCTTCACCGACGTCACCGTCAGCGAACATTTGGCTACGGAATCGTTCCGCGTGTGTCGCCCGCGGACTTACTTCAACCCGGCTGACAACCAGTCCATGGGCTGGTCGATCCCCGCGGCACTCGGCGCCCAGCGAGTTAATGGCGACCGCGTCGTGGCCACGCTCACCGGCGACGGCTGCTTCCTCATGAGCATGCAGGAACTCGCCACCGCCGCCCGCGCGTTTCTGCCGGTGAAGGTGTTCGTCCTCGACGACCACGCCTTCCACTACATGCAGGTGTTGCAGGAACCCGCGTACCGACGGACCACGGCGACCCAACTCCAACCGCTCGACTACCGGGCCTTGGCCCAGGGATTCGGAGTCGGGTACGTCGAGATCTGCTCCCACGACCAACTCGCCTCCGGAATCAAAACCGCCCTCTGTACTCCCGGTCCCATTTTGATTCGGGTGCAAACCGACTACGGCAACCGCAAGATCCGCTGGGTCGAAGCGGTCCGGGCGCGGTTTACGAAGGAACTGACCCCCGCCCAGAAGGCTCGGTTCCTGGCCCGCGTGGGGGCACGAACCGTCACCGGGGCAAAGCGTACGGGGGATTGAACTGTCGAACGCTATTGGCTTTCGGAAAGGTCCGAAATTGCGGCTCCTGCTGCGCTTGCCTTAACCGACTCGACGCCCTTCTCCATGGCGGCCGCGGACGAATACATCTGACTCTTGCCTACGGTCTCCCCGTTCGCGGCTTTCAAAACGAAGTACGGCTTGTCTCCAGTCGAAGTCTTGCGCTCGTAGCGGGCATCGTCCGATGCATTCTTTTTCACCGATTCGATCCCGCCCGACGCACTCGCCTTGGCCTTGTACAGTTCGCTGCTGAGGACGATTTCCCCGTTCGCCGCCTTGAGGTGGAAGTAGAACTGCCCGTCGGAGGACTTCAGGATTTCAAATTTCGCCGCCATGATCTCCCCCTTGTAAAAGAGTATTGCCACGAAACCGGCGATGTGAATCCGTCGCAAGATAGTGTATAGCGCGGCGGTTAAACTCTGCCCGACGTGAGGTATTTGGCAATCCGGCCGGGTCCGGTTGAAAAGTGAGCTGAGGAGGGATAGTTGAAAACCGGACGCTGAAAAATGGGACGGTTGTCTGATTTCGCACCGATGAGGATCCGACCATGCAACGTTTCATGCTGCCCGTCATCGTAGTATTCGCTGCGGGCGGAGTTGGCGGCTGGCTTTCAAGCCAGTATCTCCTCCCGCAATTGCAGGCCCAACAGCCACCGACACCCGCCCAGGCGCCTGCACCTAAACCAGGCGAACCGGCGAAACCCGGGGCCGAAGAGGAGCACCCGCTCGACACGCTGGATTGGCTCGTCGGCGACTGGTCCGCGACCGGCGAAAAGCAAACGGTGGATTTCTCCTGCCACTTCGCCAAAAACCATTCCTTCCTCGTGCGGTCGTTCCGCATGTTGGAAGGAAATACGGTAAAGATGTCCGGTATGCAGATCGTCGGATGGGACGAATCTCTGCATACGATTCGATCTTGGACCTACGATTCCGACGGCGGCTTCGGGCATGAAATTTGGAGCCAGGTCGGTAACCGTTATACGCTGCGTTCGAGTTATACGTTACCGAGCGGCATTAAAGGGTCTTCGATCAACACGTTGACGTTCATTGATAAGAATCATTTCGCGTGGAAATCGGTCGATCGTGAAATCGACGGCGAGTTACAACCGGACGTTGACGAGTTTACGGTTAGCCGAACCTCGCCGCCCGAGGAACTGAAAGCCGAGCAGTCGAAGAAGGAGGGCAAGTAACATGAACAATCGAATCCTAACTGCCATAGTGTTCCTTTCGCTGACGGTTGTTTCCTGGACGGTTTGGGACATTGACACCGCGGCGGCCCAAGCTCGCGGACGGGCGAAAGGGAACCGTCCGGCAGCATCCCGACCCGCGGTTCACGCCCCCACCATGTCGCGTCCCTCCCCCAACATCAACCGGGGGGGTGCCAATGTCCCGAGGCCGAACGCCAAGGGCGGTGGTTCGCCGAATCTTCCGAAGCCGGGCGGAATGCCCAAGCCGTCGTTGCCGGGCGGAGGAAATCGGCCGGGGCAGGGAGGATTCCACCGCCCCACGACACTCCCCGGCAATGCCGGGGCGAATCGTCCAAGCCTGCCGGGCGGCGACACAAAACCAAACCTGCCAGGTGGGGGAGGTCGGCCGAATCTTCCCGGGACCCTGCCGGGTGGTGGTGGGGGAGGTCGACCGAATCTTCCCGGGACCCTGCCGGGTGGTGGAGGGGGAGGGCGACCGAATCAGCCCGGTGGGGGAAATCGACCGAATATACCTGGGACCCTTCCGGGCGGCCGTCCCTCCGGAGGTCAATTGAATGATTTCCTCGGCGGCGGAGGAAATAGACGTCCCAATAATGATATCGCACGCTCAAACATCGGTAATAATCGACGCGACATCCATGTGAATGGTGACGTCAACATTGGCAACAGGAACACCATCAACTATGCCAAGAACAAACAGAATTGGGTTGATAATCGTCACGCCACGGGCAATGTCGTTCGCAACAGCGCCGGTAACCGCTACTGGGGGGCTTACCACTCCGGAGCCTATTATCATTACGCAGGAGGTTATCCCTATCGACGCGGGTGGAGTTCGTTCGGCGCGGGATACGCCTGGGGGACCGTCAACGCTGTGGCATTTCGTCGATTCCTCGGGCCCGCCTGGGTTGGCGCGGCACCCATTTACTATGCATACGGAGACGGCGGTAACGTCTACTACGAAAACAATACGGTCTACGTTGACGATCAACCCGTGGCCACGGCCGACCAGTACTACCAGCAGGCCGCGGCACTCGTCTCGGCGGCCCCCGCGACGACACCCGACAACGAAGAATGGATGCCGCTCGGCGTGTTCGCCCTCACCCGCGAGGACGTGGACGATTCGCAAATGATGATCGAGCTCGCCGTGAACAAACAGGGGGTGGTCGCGGGTACTTATTACAACGAAGCTACGGGCGTGTCCCGGCCGCTCAAAGGAACAATGGACGTGAAGACGCAACGCACCGCGATCGGATTCGCCGACGGGAAAAATGCCGACGTCGTACTCGAAACCGGCGTCGAAAATCTGACGAAAGACGAGGCACCGGCACTCCTGCATAAGGACAAAGAAACGTCCGATCCGGTGCTGCTTGTTCGTCTGCAGAAACCCGAAGGGGAGAAATAGCGGTCGGGTTCGTGGGGGTTCGTCGTCCGGAATCAGCCATTCGTCGAGCGGTTGCCTCCGGACAACGAACCCCCCACGGAAAGCGACGGCGGACGGGACGGAACGGTTTCGGACGGAAGTAATTTTCAGATAGTCAATTTCCGCCGGTGCCAAAATGACCGTGGACGACCTCGCCCGCCGCCGAACGGAATTGGCCTTGGAACGAACTCAACTGGCGTGGGTCCGTACGGCATTCACGCTCATCACTGCCGGAATTGCTTTCGATAAAGGGGGAAGGGCCTTATACGAAGCCCGACTCATGCAATCGCGGAATTGGTATGAAGGCGGACATATCCTGGGTGTCGGTCTATCGGCATTGTCCGCAGGCTTTCTGACTTGGACGTTGGGGGTATTTGTCGTTCGCTCCCGCGAATTGACCGCCGGCCGGCTGGGACTGGCACCGGTGCAGATACTCTCCGCCTTCGTTTCGCTTCTCGGTTTCAGTGTGGCGGTCCTGTTGCTCGTCTGGGGATAGCGTTGTCTGAAAGTTGGCTCTTTAAAACTCCACCCGGGCCCGCACTTCAACCGCCACCACCGTTTGCCGGGTTTGGGTCGATTCCAAACCCGGGCTTAATAAATTCCTACTTTGATAATTGCTTACACGACTTCCGGAGTCCGGGGTAAATCTCCGTAAATACCTGTCGAGAAAAGTTGCGACTAAGTTTTGCAACCCGGCCCCGACCACTTCCGGGTAACCGTCAGCGATTCGCCCGTTTCCAGTAGACTCTTTACGCTCGCGAGGATCATCGGCCAGCCGGACGAGACGGCTTCGATGAGCTTCGAACCCGGCGTTTCGCTCTCGTGGATCAATGTGAATTTGACCGTGTCGCCCTGCGGTTCGAGTTCGTACGTCATGC
Source organism: Fimbriiglobus sp. (assembly GCA_036493815.1). Lineage (GTDB taxonomy): Bacteria > Planctomycetota > Planctomycetia > Gemmatales > Gemmataceae > DASXPC01. The sequence continues at coordinate 12,387 of DASXPC010000342.1, forward strand.
GGGAAATTCCTTCCGCCTGCAGGTCGGTCTTGAATACGTTCCGCCAGGCGAGCACGAGCCGCTTGTACGGTTCGATTTCGAGGACTTCGCCCGCGTCGCCGACGCGGCCGTCGGGAAGCAAGAGCTTCCACGACGACCCGACTTTCCAGTCGCAGTCCTGCCAGGTTTCGACCCAGACCTGCCGGGTGAATTCCGGCTCGGTCAACGCCCGCCAGAGCTTCTCCGGTGTCGTGCGGATGTAAGTCACGTAGACGAATTTCGAATTAGCCACGAGTGTCTCCCTCCAGTGTTTTCTTCAGGTCGGCAAGAACTTGCAACCGGTTTCGCTCGAACTTGCCGATCCAGCGGTCCGCGATCTCGTGGATCGGGACGGGGTTGAGGTAATGCCGCTTCTCCCGCCCCTGCCATCGGGTGACGACCAGGTTGGCCGCTTCGAGCAAATTCAAATGCTTCGTCACGGCCTGGCGGGACATGGTCAGACCCTGGCAGAGTTCGCCGAGCGTTTGCCCGTTCTGCTCGCGCAGTCGATCGAGCAATTTTCGCCGGCTGGCATCGGCCAGTGCCTTGAAAACGATATCCGTATCGGAAGCCACGGCGTCATTATGCAACCAAATGGTTGCATGTCAAGGCTTGAATGGCCCCTTTTTTCTCAATTCGCTCCATCTGCAGTTGGCGTGTGGATACGGAAGGGCGATTAGTTCGAGGTTGAGGTCCGACGGCGATACGGTTACCCCGCCTGCCGCATCCGCCGTTCTTCCTCGTACCTGTGCAGCTTGTTGTAAAGGGTCTTCAGGCTGATGCCGAGTTCGGCGGCGGTCGCCTGCTTGTTCCCGTTATTCTTGGAATACGTGGTCAGGATGTGGTCCATTTCCACGTCGGCGAGGGATTTGGCCCCTCCCGGCGCAGGCCCGAACGTGGTAGTCGGGTAAGCCGATGTCGGGGGCGGCATTGGGATGACGTTCGGTTTGGACTCGAAGGACGGGGAAAATACCTGAGGCCGGGGGGCGCGTACGTCGTGGGGCAAGTGATGCGGGGCGATCGGCTGGGCACCGCCGCCGGAGACGATCCAGGCGTATTCCATGGCGTTGGCCAGTTCCCGCACGTTGCCCGGCCAGTCATACTCGGACATGACCCGCATCGCGTCCGGCGTCAGTAGCCCCGCCACGGATTCCATCGGCCGCTTCGCCTCCCGGGCGAGCAGCGTCACGGCCAATTCGGGCAAGTCCGGCTTCCGCTCCCGGAGCGTTGGCAGGTGAACGTGGAACGTGTTTAGACGGTAAAGCAGGTCTTCGCGGAATTGACCGTCGGCGATCATCCGCCGCAAGTCCCGGTTCGTCGCACAAATCACCCGGACGTCGGCCGTGCTCGGTTCGTTGTCGCCGAGCCGGCGGATTTCCCCCGCTTCCAGAAACCGCAAGAGTTTTACCTGGATGTTCCGATCGAGTTCGCCGAGTTCGTCGAGGAAGAGTGTGCCGCCGTTGGCCACCTCGAATAGACCCTTGTGATCCCGATCGGCTCCGGTGAACGCCCCCTTGCGATGACCGAACAACTGGCTTTCCACGAGCGTGGGCGTTAACGCACCGCAGTTGACCGGCACGAACGGCGCAGCCGAGCGCAACGACTTCATGTAGAGAGTCCGCGCGACCATCTCTTTTCCGGTGCCCGTTTCGCCGGTGATGAGCACGGTCGCGTCGGTCGGGGCGACGGTTTCGATCAGGGCTTGTACCGGGGCCATGGCCGGGCTATGCCCGACCAGGAGCGACGACCCCTCGGCGGCGGCGGCCCGGGCTTCGAGTGCGGCGGCCTGGTTTTTCAACCGCTTTTTGTCCGCAATCCGCAAGAGTACGGCTTCGATCTCGGCGAAATTACAGGGCTTTCGGAGGTAATCGCACGCCCCGAGCCGCATCGCTTCCAGCATCGTATCCTGGCTGGCGTATCCGGTCAGCATGACGGCTTCGGTGTCCGGCGACACCTGTTTCAAATGGCTCAACACCTTGATGCCCGCCGCCGAGTCGCCGTGCATGCGAATATCGAGCACGGCGGCGTCGAACGGCGTTCGCTTGAGCGCTTCTACCGCCGCCGCGAGATCGGCGCACACCGTCACTTCGCACCCGAGTCGGGGAAGCTCGGCTTTCATGATCTCGCGCAAGTGCGGTTCGTCGTCGACGAACAGGATGCGGAGTTTCAGGGCAATCGGAGTCGGCGTGGCCAAAATCATCCTCCGGCTTTTCATCACGCCGGGAGATTCAGCTCTCCCGGCTCGCCTGGAACTTACGCCGCGGCGGATCGAGGCATCGGAAACATCAAGACGTCGAGCGGGCCGTCATCGGGTCGATCGGACTGTCCCACGGATCGGATCGGCAGCCGGACGGTGAACGTGCTCCCGGTATTCGGCCCGCCGCTCGCCGCCGTGATCGTGCCGCCGTGCTGGGCGATGATCTGGTGGCTGATCGACAGTCCGAGTCCGGTGCCGTTGCCGGTCCGGTTCTTCGTGAAGAACGGCTCGAAAATGTTTTCGAGCACGTCGGCGGACATGCCGCACCCGGTATCGGTGAATCGGAGTTCGGCCGCTTCGCCGGACTTTTCGAGACAGACCGTCAGGGTGCCCCCTTCGTCCATCGCATCGAGCGCGTTCACCGCCAGGTTCAAGACGACACTTTTAATGTCCCGGGCGTTCACTTCCGCCGCGACCGGCGCCGCCGCCTGAAAAATGACCCCCTTCCCGCGGCAATTCTGAAGGTGCCGGGCCATGTCCAGCACGTCCGACATCAGACGGTTCAAGTCGGTGCGTTCGCGTTTACCGCCCGTCCGACTGAAGTCCAATAGCTTCTGCGTGATTTCCTTGCACCGAAACGCTTCTTCCTGAATCATCCTCAAATACTTGGACACGACTTCGGAATCCTTGGTCGCGGTCGGAAACATTTCGTGTACGCGGCGGTCGAGGGCTTCGGCACAAAACGCGATCGACGCGAGCGGGTTGTTAATTTCATGCGCGACCCCCGCGGCCAGGAAGCCGACGCTGACCAGCCGTTCGCTCCGGACGAGTTGTTTGCTGCGCTCGTCCACCTGTCGGGCCAGGTCCTTATAAATGTCGCGCAGCCGAACGGTCATGGCGTTGAATTCATTCGCCAGTTCTTCGAGCTCGTCCTTACTCCGGAGGCGGATCGGCAGATCGAAGTTGCCGCGGTGGACCCGTTGCACTCCGGCCTGCAACTCCCGGATCGGCGCGAACACCCAGACGCGGAAGTAGTAGAGGTTGGTCAGCACCATGACGACGGCGAGGACGGTGGCCGCCCCGGCGATCACCAGACTGCGGCGGTGCTCCCGATTGGACTTGGCAAACGTGTCGTCGATGTCCTGTTTGATGTGCAGGATCAATTCCGGGCCGAGGGCGGTCAGGGCGTCGTGCGCCGCTTTCACCGCCGGTTCTTCAATCACCCGCCGACTCGTCGCGGTGCCGATGCTGGCTCCCAACGCTTCCCGGGCCCGGGCGTCAACCCGTTCCAAGGCGGAGTCGATTTTGTTCGCGTAATCAACCTCCGTTTCGCGCGCGATCGGGTCGATGCCCGGCCGATCGAGCAAGGTCCGGTAATACCGTGTAACCTTTTTGGCACTTTCGACGCAGTGGTGGATGTGTTCGATTTGGGCGGCCGGGTCGGTTCGGTCCGTCGGGCTTACGGTCATCAGGTGCGCCCAGTGATGGACCTGCATCACCAGTTGAATCTGCACGAGCTTTTCGGAGGTCGCCTTGTCGGCGGTAACGTGGGACAGGTAGGCGAGGGTGATCCCGCCGACCAATAGCGCGACGCTGCCCACGGTGAGGGCGAGCCCGAGGGTGAGCTTCTGACGGAGACGCAACGGACGGGCCACAAGGGGCCTCCCTGCCTCGCCCCGGGTCCGGGTCGGCCGTCCGTGCCACCCGTCTCCGACCGGAGCGGCGGGACTCTACCAAAGGAACTTTTACACGGGGAGGGCAATTTTTACAGCCGGCGGGAACCTGCGCGGGTGGCCTTGACACCACGGCGGGAGACGGAGCATTGGGGTTTTTCCCCCGCGGCGCGATCCGTATCCTGTATCCATGAGCCGGAACGACGTACAGCTATCGCCGGGTGTGGGGGTCGGGATTTCCCACCCGTTGCTCTGGATTGCCGGGCCGTGCGTGATCGAATCCCGCGACTTGGTGATGACGGTCGCCGAGACGCTGAAGACGTTGGCGGAAAAATGGAATTTCCCGTTCGTGTTTAAGTCCTCGTTCGACAAGGCCAACCGCACGAGCGGGAAATCGTATCGTGGGCCGGGCCTGGATGCCGGGCTGAAAGTGCTGGCGGAGGTGAAACGAACGTTCTGCGTGCCGGTCACGACCGATCTCCACGACGTGTCGCAAGTAAAACCGGTAGCCGAAGTCGTCGATCTCATTCAGATTCCCGCATTTTTGGCCCGACAGACCGATTTAGTGCTGGCTGCGGCGGCGACCGGACGGGCGGTGAACGTGAAGAAGGGGCAATTCATGGCCCCGTGGGACATGAAAAACGCTGTGGCCAAGTGCCGCGAAGTCGGAAACGAACGGGTGATGTTAACCGAACGGGGGACGACCTTCGGTTACGGGCTGCTCGTCAACGACATGCGGGCCATTCCCTGGATGCAGGAGTGCGGCGTCCCCGTGATCTTCGACGCCACCCACAGCGTACAAACACCGGGTGCGCTCGGGGATAAAACCGGCGGCGACCGCCGCATGGCTCCCGTGCTGGCCCGGGCGGGCGTGGCGGCGGGGGCCGACGGCGTGTTCGTCGAAACCCACCCGGACCCGGATCGCGCGCTGAGCGACGGGCCGAACATGATTCCCCTGGCCGAATTGGCGGACGTCATCACCACCTGTCAACGAATTCGAACGGCCGTCAAACCCTAATACACTCCCCCCGCACAAGTGCGGGCGAAACGAAGAGACCCTTATGGCATCCCGTCCCGTGACGCTCTATTCCAACCCGAAGCAACTCGCGTACTACATCGTTGGGGGGGCGGTCGGCCTCGCGTTATGTATTCTTCTAGTCCGCGGCTTGTCCGTTACACCGCCGCCGGTGTCGAAAAATACCGAGGCGGATAAGAAGGCGGAAGACCCGTGGCCGCAAATTTCCAGTGACCTGAGTCGGGACACGGACGTCGAAACCTGCCGGCGGGCGCTCGATCGGTTGACGACCGTATTGGCTTCGAATCCGGAATTCGTAACACCTCCCGGCCTCACCGCGACGGAAGAAAAAACCCTTCGCGGATTCTTTCCCGGATTCGTGGACGAAGACGCCCGCGAACTGCGTTCCCCCGCTTACACGCGACTCGACCCGTACCATCTCGCGGAATGCTATTACCTTCGGGATGCGGCCAGAGCACTTGACGTGGCCGACCTGGCGCCCGTCGAACAGGCGAGACGGGCGTTCGAGTTCGTCTGCCGGCAGGTGTACGTCAACCCGTGGCTGCTTCCGGTCGGGGACGGCCGCGTACAACCCATGCCTCCCGTTCCCCCCGCGTACGTTCTCCGCCGTGGATGGGGGACCGGACTCGAACGGGCGATGGTATTCCTGGCCTTGCTCCGCCAGCTCGGTTTGGACGGCTGTCTGATCGGGCCGGCTGGGGCCGAAAGTAAGAGCAGCCTCTATGCCACGCCCGAGAAAGCCGGCTCTCTCGAATCGCTCAAAGGTCCGTTCTGGGCGGTCGGCGTTCGCACCGGACCGGACATTTTCCTCTTCGAGCCCTGGCGGGGGGATACGTTCCCCGGTCCGGACGGCAAAGGGATTTCGACATTGGCCCAACTCAAGTCGAATCCGCAACTGGTCGAAGTCTGGGCACAGGACCGGCGGATTCCCTTTGACGTGGCCCCGAGCGACCTCCGCACTGGCGAAGTTTATCTAGCCACCCCGCTCTCCTCACTCGCCCCGCGAATGAAGATGTTGGAGGAGAAACTGACGAGGTCGTCGGCGGTCAAACTCTACGTCGATGCGGCCGGGACGTGCGACCGGTTCGTCAAGGAAAAAGCTACGTCCGATCGGCCGAAATGGTGGTCGCCGCCCCCTTCCGTCGGCGGATTTGACGTTTTTCACGTGCTCGCCTCGTTTCTGCCGACCGACGACGGCGGGCGGGACAAAGCGCAACCGCAAAATCGGAAGACGCTCTATCAGATCAGCCTGCTTCCAACGACTCTCTTCGCCGCCGCGCCGGAACTGCAATCGAGGGAAGCCGCAAACGTCCTGCGGGGATACATGCAGAATGTCTACACGGCTTTGTACCTCACTCCGCCGTCGCCGTTGGAACGGATTCAACGGGGCAGTTACTTCGACGTCGCGACGTATTTGACGGAAAAGGAACGGGGATTTTCCCAGGCCGTTCAACGGTTCCGGGGTGCCCCGTCATTTCCTCCCGCCGTCAGGCAATTCGTGGACGATTTGAACGCGGCCTATGGCGAATTGCAGCAGGCTCGTACCCGTGCGGTCCGGGATCCGGTCGAAGAATCCGCGTGTCGGGCCGAAATCGACAAATTGTGGAACCGGCGGGAATTCACCGGGCTGATCGTCGAGCGCGGGTTGGCCGAGCCGGCCGAGGCCGAGGCGACCTATTTGCTGGCGTTGTGCAAACACGAGGCGGCGGTGCGGGCGTCGATCCGGGCGGTCCGTGCGATGACGGCGGCCCGGGACGCCGGAGCCGATCCGAAAGCCGACCCCGAAAAGCTCAAGGAAATTCGAGCCCAGGCCGCCACGGCGAGGGTTGCGGCGACCGGGGCCTGGAAAGAAGCCCGTACTTGGTGGCTACAATACGATACGGTAAAGCTGGCCCAGCAAGTTGCATTCCCCGGCCGGATCGAACACGCCGCCCGGTTGACCGCCGAAGCTGCCGACCGGGTTGCTGGTTCGTAAGGAAATCGAGCGAATTTCTACCCCCGGGAAGAAATTCGGACTCCGGCGGAAGAATTGCCTCGAATCCACAAGTTTAAGTTGCCCCTGTCCGTCTGCCGATCCAAAGTGTGATTAACCGAATTCGAACACCGGTCACCGGCCGGTATTGAGACACGGTCATGAATGCACGACTCATTCCGAATGACGGCGGCACCCCGGTCGAACTCCGAAAGGAGATGACCCTCGTCGGGCGAAACGATGATTGCGACATTTTCCTCGACCATAAAAGCGTTTCCAAACTCCACTGTATCCTCGTGATGACCGACGGGCTCATCCTGGTCCGCGACCTCGGAAGCACGAACGGAACTCGTGTCAACGGCCAACGGGTCCGCCGGGCGGCGCTGCTTCCGAACGACCACCTCGCCATTGCCAATTTCAAATATCAGGTCTTGTTCGGCCCGGAACTGGAACCCGAAGCGGTGGGAGCCGCGGAACAAACGGGGGCGCTTCAACGCAATGCCTTGCCGGACGACATCGGTTAGCGAGCGGTTCGCCACCAGCTTCTACAAATGCTTTTGTGCCCCTACCGAATCAAACTCGTTAAACCGATGGGGATAAAGTATTTGTGTCGAGTTGGCAATGAACAGGAATTGCTCTTTGTGAAAACGAGTGCGGCAAAACGAAACACGACAAACATTTCAGATGATTGCTGGGATTTGCTCATTTCGCACCGATCGCCCAGAGGTAGTTGTTCCCACGGAGATAAATTCGCCCGCCGGAGACGGCTGGGGAGCCGTACAGGGTGTCGGGGATCGAATTCTTGGCCAGGATTTTGAAATCGCGGCCCGGTTGAACCACGTCGATTGCCCCTTGGCGGCCGACGACGTAAATCTTGCCGTCCGCGAAGATCATGTTGGCGCGGTGCAACTGCCGGGTCACGTCATTCCGATAAATCAGCTCCCCGGTTTTGGCCTCAAGGGCGGTAAGAGGGCCGTCTCCCATCAGATAGACAATGTCACCTACGAGAAGCGGCGAGACCACGTCGGGCGTGAAGACGGCCTGCGGCTTGACCCGCCACAACTCGGCCTTGTTATTCGCATCAATCGTCCCCTTCGCCCCGACCGGGTTGATGCCGACCGTCGGGCCGTTCTTGCAGGTCGGTACGACGATCAAATCGGGCGTGACGAGCGGACAAGAGATGAACCGCCACGTCTGGTTGTCGGACGGGTTTAGCCCGGCGACTCGCCAGACCTCGGCCCCGTCGTTGAGCTTGTGGGCGGTGCAGAAATCGTTGCCGTGGGCGATCAACAGCGGGCCGCCATCCCCCTCCCAAACGAACGCGCTGGCATAAACGTCCGGACTTTCAGGTCTGCGGCTGGGCACGGCCTTCGGGGCAACCGCGCCAATGCGGTCCACTGCCCATTCTTCCGTTCCGGTTGCGGCGTCGAAGCGAACCAGTTTCTGGGCACTGCGGTGAAGCACCTGAAGGTAAAGTTTTCCCTTATAAAGAACCGGCGTCCAGTGAGTGCCGAACTGGATGTTGTATTTGCCGTAGGATTGAAGGTTCTTTTCCCATACGAGCTTGCCGTCGACGGTGTAACACACGAGCTGCCCGCCGCGCATTCCGCCGACGTAGGCCCAGACGTGTTTTCCGTCGGTGCTGCTCGAAGCAGAGGCGTCGCTCGCCCCGTCCGGACCGTTGCGCTCTTTTCCCGTGTTTGTCAGGGCCTTTCGCCATTTTTCCTGTCCGTCCGTACCGACGCTCAAGAGGACGACGTCGTCCCCGGCGGTCGCGGTAAGGAAGATGCGGTCGCCCCATACACACGGCGACGATTCCCCCTGTCCGGGCAATTTGAACTTCCAGGCGAGGTTTTTCTCCGGCCCGAACTCTGTCGGCAGGCCCGTCTCGGCGGAATGGCCGTCATTCTTCGGCCCCCGCCACTGCGGCCAGTTCTCGGCAAAGGCGGGAATTGAGGCGAATAAGACAGCGAAGGCGGCGGTGAGTTGGCGGGTCATGGATTCCGGAATCCGGTTGGGGATGGAGCGGGACAAGGAAAGGTTATCCGGCCGCGGACGGGGGTGCAAGGAATGGCTGCACAGTCTGCTGAAAATGAGACCGCCCTCGCTAAGATTTCCTCGCAAACGTTCGTTTCGAGAGGGGTTGCCGTGACCGTCGTGGTGCAGAAGTTCGGCGGGTCGAGCGTCAAGGATGCGGAGCGGGTGATGGAGGCCGCCCGTAAGGCGATCCGCGCGAAGCGGGCGGGGAATCGGGTGATCGTCGTCGTGAGTGCCCAGGGGAGCACGACCGACGACCTGATCGCGAAGGCGGCCGAGATTTCGGACGAGCCGAACGCCCGGGAAATGGACATGCTACTCGCCACCGGCGAGCAGATCTCCATTGCCTTGACGGCGCTGGCGATTCACGAACTGGGCGAACGGGCGGTGAGTCTGACCGGGCCGCAGTTGGGGATCGTGACCGACAGCACGCACCGCAAGGCGCGGATCAAATCGATCGACACGCGTCGGATGCGGGAGGCGCTGGACGCGGGTTCGATCGTGGTGGTGGCCGGGTTTCAGGGGATTGACGAGAGCGACGACATTACCACGCTCGGCCGGGGCGGGTCGGACACGACGGCGGTGGCCCTGGCCGCGGCCATGAAAATGGCCGGGTACGACGTGGCCTGCGAAATCTACACCGACGTGGACGGCGTCTACACCGCCGACCCGCGGGTCGTGCCCGACGCCCGCAAGATGGACGAAATCAGTTACGACGAGATGCTCGAAATGGCGAGCATGGGGGCGGGGGTCATGCACTCCCGCAGTGTCGAATTCGCCAAGAAGTTCGACGTGCCGCTCATGGTCCGCAACGCGTTTTCGGACGCGGTCGGTACCTGGATCGTGCCCGAGGCCGAGTGGATGGGGGAGATTCCGGTCTGCGGGGCGGCCCTGGCCGCGGACGAAAGCCGGGTGCTCCTCGAAGGCGTGCCCGACAAGCCCGGCGTCAGCCATCGCATCTTCTCGGCCCTGGCCGGGGCGAACGTCGCGGTGGACATGATCGCCCAAAGCGTCGGCAGTCACGGCAAAGCGACCATCGGGTTCACCGTCATTACCACGGACCTGGAAAAGGCCAAGAAGTTTCTCGTTCCCCTGGTGACGGAACTCGGCGCGACGCTCCGCGAAGGGGGAAAAGTGAGCAAGGTGAGCGTGGTCGGGGCCGGGATGCGGACCGTGAGCGGCGTGGCCCAGACGATGTTCAATGCCCTGTCCGCCGCCGGGGTTAACATGACCATGATTACGACCGGGGATATCAAGATCAGCGCGCTGGTGGAGGAGGATGCGATCCCGCCGGAAGACGACAAGGCGGACGCCGTTCCGAAGGGGAAGAAGACTCACGAGGACGCGAAGAAAGCGGTGAAGGGGCGAAAGGCCGTTCGGGTGTTGCACGAGGCATTCGGGTTGCACAAGGCGCGGATCGGTGCCGGGATGCCGGCCGATCTTCCCGGTGCCGGGTTCAAGCCCCGCCCCGCCCCGCTCGTGGTACCCGACCCGAAAGACCGCGAGGCGGCCGTTGCGCGGCTCGACGGCATGGAAGACGTGCTGGTCAGCGGCGTCGTCCTGACGCAGGAACAAAGCCGCATCACGGCGTTCGAAGTGCCGGACGTGCCCGGGAATTGCGCCCGAGTGTTCAATGCCGTGGCGACCGGCGGCATTCTGGTCGACATGATCGTGCAGAATACCACGTCCCCGGGCCGGGCCGAGCTTTCCTACACCGTCCCCGCCGCCGACCTCACCCGGGCGCTGAAGCGAACCCAGGACATCGTGCGGGAAATCGACCCCGCGTGTGCCGTCGTCGGCGATGCCGATATTGCCGTGCTCTACGTTCTCGGCGTCGGTATGCGGACCCATACCGGCGTCGCCCGCACCATGTTCGGCGCCCTCGCCGGCCGGGGAATCAACATCGCCATGATTAACACGAGTGAAGTCTGCATCGGCGTGGTCGTCGAAAAAGCCCGCGGCGACGAAGCGCTCGCGTGCCTCAAGGCGGCGTTCGGGTTGCCCTGACGACCCGAACCGCGCAGCTTTCCTCACGTCTTTCACCCGCAAGGTTTTCCCGAAAGAAAGAATTATCCCGGCCCTCGCGACCGGTCGATACGCCCGAAGCGGTATCGACACGCGTTCGCAGGATGCTCATGCCTTCAACCCCCGGCGACCGTCGTCTGTACCGGTGGGAACGCATCGGGCTGGTCGCGGCCGGTTTACTGCTCCTCGCGTTCGTCGGCCTCGTCGAAATCCGGTCCGCTTTTCTGACCCGGAATCGCAAGACGGACCTGGGGGTCTATCTCAGGGCCGGGTGGGCGGTTCGTTCCGGAGCGGATCTTTATCGCGTAACTTGCGACAACGGCTGGCACTTCGTCTACCCGCCGGCATTTGCCGTGGCGATGGCCCCGTTCGCTGACGCCCCGGCCGGCGAACCGCGGTCGGGCATGCTTCCCTACCCCGTCACCGTTGCAATATGGACTCTGTTCAACCTGCTTCTAGTCGGCTGGTCCGTCCATCGGTTTGCCGCACACGCCCTGCCGGACGCCGTGCCGGGTAGTCGGAGGTGGTGGTATGCGCGAACCGTGCCGATCTTCATTTGCCTGGGCGGCGTCGGGTTCACGATTTCGCACGGGCAGGTGAACGTACTCGTCGTCGCCCTCATTGCCGGGATGTTCGCGGCGAGCGTTCGGGAGCGGGCGGCACGGTGTGGGGGTTGGCTCGCCACGGCGATCGTATTGAAGGTCATTCCCGGCCTGCTTCTGCTTTATCCGCTAGTTCGCCGGGAGGGCCGGGCCGTTCGCGGGTTGGCCGTCGGACTGGTTGCCGGATTCGTCGTCGTGCCCGTTCTCGGCTTGGGCGTCGCACGAACGGATTCGGCCTACCGTAGCTTTATCGACCGGGTTCTTCTGCCCGGGGCACTGGCGCACGGCGACGGCGGCATGGGACACGAATTGACGGACGTGGCCGCGACGGACAGCCAATCGTTCCTCTCCGCGATTCACAACAACTTGTATCCGATTCGCTATCAGCAACCGTCGACCGCGTCGGCGGAAACGCGATGTGCGCATTGGGGTATCGTCGGGCTACTTGCGGCCGTCGCGTGTGGGGTGGCCGTCCGTCGCGGCACCACCAACCCGGCCGACCGGTTGGTCTTCCTCGGCTTGCTGACCCTTCTGATGCTGCACGCGACACCTGTCAGCCACATGCACTACTACGCGTTCGGTCTGCCGCTCGTGGCCGGGCTGTGGCTGAAGGGCCTGGCCGGCCGTCCCGGCGAAGTCTGGCCCGGGTGGCGTGCGGCCGCGCCGTTGATCGGCTGGGGGGTTGCCACCGCCCTGCCATTACTGGACGGCCACATTTTTGAAGCCCTCCGCCACCGCGGCTTCGGGCCCGTTGCGTCCGTTCTACTGTTCGCGGTCGGCACCGCTCGACTCGGGCAAACGGTAGTACCTGAGGCGGCCCCGGTCTTCTTGCCGTTTCCGTACCCGCCGCGTCGGGCGGCCGCCGCGTAAGATCAGTCCTTCGACGACAGGTCGAAATTCAACTCGTTCGTCCCGGTTTTTTCGACCGTCGCTTTCAACGGCGTGGTCGAGGCCTTGCCGTATTTCGTAGGGAGTTTCAGCACGTCTTTTTCGTCGACGATCAACCCCCCGGGCCGGCGGTTGTTCGCCGTGATCGTCACCTTGCACGGCCCGTCCGGAGCCCCGTCGAACTTGGAATAAGTCGTGAGTGCAAACGATCCGTCCTCGGCCGTGATCCCGTCGGCCGATACCGCCCGCGACCCGGCTTTCCGTTCCGTCTGCGTGAACGTCACGATGGCGTTCGCCAACGGCTTCCCGTCCAGAGTTAACTTCCCACGGACCGGGAAGACCGGCACCTTCCTCGTCGTCACGCCTTTTTCGTCCGAATCGGGAATCGTGAGGTTTTCGGGCAGGATGCCGTCGAGCAGCACGTTCGCGATCCGCGGCCCGTCCTTCTTCATCGTCACCCAGACGATCTGATCGAATTCGCCGTAGGGAATGCCGCGGAGTTTGCTGCCGCCGCCAGTCGTGGCCAACTGGTAGTAGTTCATCCCGTTCCGCACGTACTTCTGGTAGCGGTGCATGTGGCCGCAGAAAACCGTGTAGTTCCGTCCCGCGAGAGCTTTCTCCACCACGGCGAAACCCGCCTTCTCCTGATCCCGTGCCGTCCAAATGGGCTTGTGAGTGATGACGACCGTCCACCGGACGTTTGCGTTGTCGGCCAGAGCCTTCACCGCGAAGTCCTGCTGTTCTTTCGAAAGGACGTTTCCGCCCGGACCGTCTTCGGTATCCAGGCAGAGGAAGAAGACGTTTTTGTAGGTGAAGTGATAGTACCGCTTGCCGTACCGCCCGCCCCAGTAAGCCACCTGTTGCCGGTTGTTGACGTCGTGGTTGCCGGGCACGTAGAAGAAAGGCATTTCGAGCTTTTTGACATAGCTATCGAGTTCGTCCCATTGGGCTTTGACCTTCTCCATGTCGGTGGAGTACCCCTCGATGAGGTCGCCGACGGTCACGACGAATTCGGGTTGGAGCAGATTGATCTGCTGGATCGCCCGGGAGAAAATCTTGTCCCGGTGACCGCCGGTGCGGTCGGAGACGACGACGAACTGGAACTGGTCTTCGCCGACGTTCGGCTTGAGCGAAGTCCAGGGGTTCTTGTCGCCGGTCGTGACCTGGAACCCGCCCTCGGCCGTGGTCGCGGCAGGTTGTTGGCGGGAGAACGCAACGGCGGTGGCCAGGAGGGCGGTCACGCCAATGCCGAGGAAGAGACGGTTCATCGGGATCGCTCCGTGGGACGATTGCGGAAATGATGATCGGCGGAATAGCAAACGGGAAGCGAAAAACTGGAGGAGGTGATAAACTTCCCGAAAAGTTTATCGTTTGTCAACGATGGCATACTTTCCAATGATCGCCCGGGCCGTTTTCAGTCCGTCCACGGCTGCGCTGACGATCCCACCGGCATAGCCCGCCCCTTCGCCCACGGGAAAAAGGCCCGCGACGCCGGGGGATTCGCGGGTGATCTCGTCGCGGTCGATCCGCACCGGTGCACTGCCCCGCGATTCTGGACCGACGAGCACGGCCTCCGGTAGGAAATTACCACGCCAGGCCCGGTCCATACGGGGCAGGCCTTCCCGCACGCCGGCGGCGACCGCGGGCGGAAGAACTTCTCGCAGATCGGAAGCGAGCACGCCGCGCGGGTAACTGCTCGGCGGCATTCCACCGCCGTGCCGCCCGGCCACGAAATCCCGGCCCCACTGGGCGGGGCTCTTGTATTCGCCTCGCCCCATCTCGAACGCTTTCTTCTCGTACCGCTCCTGCAACCGCACTCCGGCCAGGACGTCGGTCCCTTCGAATGCCGCGATTGGAACAGTGACCACGAGCCCGGAGTTGGCGAACGGCGAATCCCGTTTCGAAAGGCTCATGCCGTTCGTGCAGAAGTATCCCTCTTGCGAGACGCTCGGGATCACGTATCCGCCGGCACACATGCAGAAGGTGAAGAGGTCGGGCGAGCCCCGGGCGACGAGCGAATAATCCGCGTTGCCGAGGATGACTTCGTAGCGGTCGTGCGAGGGCCCGAACTGCACGCGGTTCACCAGTTCTTGCGGATGCTCGACGCGGACGCCGAACTGGAACGGCTTCTGCGTCATCGGTACGCCGCGCTGGGCGAGCATGCCGTACGTATCCCGGGCGCTGTGCCCCGTGGCGAGGACGACCACAGACGTGGGAATGAACCCCGCCGACGTGGCCACGCCCTTCAACCCCGAAGCGTCGAACTGCACGTCCTCGACCCGCGTGAGGAATCGCACTTCGCCATCGAAGGATTCGATGCCGCGACGAAGAGCCTTCACCACGGCGGGAAGGCGATTGCTGCCGAGGTGCGGCCGGTGGTAATAGAGGATGCTCGGCTTGCCCGGCTGTTGCCCTTTGCACTCGGCGAAGAGTTCGAGTACCCGCTGCACCTCCGGCCCCGACCCGCGGCAGGTCAGCTTGCCGTCCGAGAACGTCCCCGCCCCGCCTTCGCCGAAAAGGTAGTTACTCTCCGGGTGAAACTCGCCGCCTTTATCGAACCGCTCGACGTCTCGGATGCGGTCCGAAACCTTTGTGCCCCGTTCGAGCACGAGTGGCCGATAGCCGTGCTTGGCGAGGAAGTATGCACAGACAAGTCCACCCGGCCCAGAGCCGACAACGACGGGCCGATGGGGCAGGGGGGCCGAGCCCGGATCGGGCATCGAGAACGGCGGTTCGGAGAACTCTTCGACCTTCGCGATCGGGAACGGGATGGTCTTTTGGTTCCGAAGGATCGCTTCGTCCTTGTCCGCGAGTTCGACCTCGCAGTTGTAGACGAACCGTAAAGCGGCTTTATCGCGAAGATCGAGCGCCTTACGAAGCACTCGCCACGACCCGAGGTCCAAAACCGGAACGCCGAGCGCGCGAGCCAAGTGTTTGGGCAGGGCATCGTCCGGTTCTTCAACGGGAAGGCGGAGGTTGGAAATACGGAGAGGCATGAAGCCATTCTACGTTTAGTCGGGACACGAAATTGTAGGGTGAGTCAAGCCCGGCTTTGCGGGCGCAGACCCACCGAATTTGCAATTACTTTTTGCCGTCGCCCGGCAGGACTAGTGTGCGGAATTGGAATCGTTGATAAACAGCCGCGCACGAAGTCGGCGGCGGATCGCGTCTGCCGCCGACTTCGTGCACGGCTCCTCTGAACCGCATTTTCGACTCGCCACACTGGCGCCTTGCCCCGACTAGCGCCTTGGTCATTCGCGCAAGTATCAATTATTAAAGAGGTACTTGTTTACCGCCCTTCCACTTGCGCGATTCGGTCTGAGTGGTTATAGCGGGGGGCATGGCGGACGCGGGCGCGAATCCGGGGTGTGCGAATTGCGAGGCGTTGCGTCGCGAGTTCGACGCCTACCGCCGGACCGC
>DASXPC010000343.1:0-6759 GCA_036493815.1 Fimbriiglobus sp.
CTGCGCGTTCGCGTGGCAAATGCGCGGTTTGCTAGCCGATCCGGGGGTCATGCCGCCGGACGATTTTGTCGAATACTGGGCCGCGGGGCGGCTCAATCTGCACGGCCAGAACCCGTATTCGCCGGAATTGCTTCTACCCCAGGAACGCGCCGCCGGTCGGGATACGGACGAAGCGGTAATGATGTGGAATCCGCCGTGGACTCTGTCCGCGGTCATGCCTCTGGGACTTCTTGACGCCCGCCCGTCTCAACTCGCCTGGTTGGTGCTGAATTTTGCCGTCATCCTCTTCTGTGCGGATCGAATCTGGGGACTGGCAAACGGACCAGCCTCACGTCGCTGGATCGCTTACGCCCTTGCACTGACATTCCTGCCAAGTTTCTTTGTGCTGCGGGCCGGGCAGATCACGCCACTCGTTTTACTCGGCGTCGTTCTTTTCACGTACTTGCAGAAACTCGGTCGGCCCGGCCTCGCGGGGGCCGCCGCCGTACTTGTCGCCGTCAAGCCGCACCTCGTACTCCTTCTCTGGGTAGCCGTCGCGTTCGAAGCGATTGGTAACCGAAAATGGGCCACCGTCCTCGGTGGCGTCCTCGGCGGCCTCGCCGCCACCGCCTGGCCACTGCTCACCAACCCCGACCTGTTTGATCAATACGTCAACGCCTATCGCACCCATCCTCCGGTGCAATGGATGTCCCTAACGATCGGGACCATGCTCCGACTGGTACTGGGAGGGGAGAAGTTCTGGCTGAATGCCGTACCGCTCGGATTCGGGCTTGTCTGGTTCGCCCGGCACTACCGAACGAACCGGCACCATTGGGATTGGGCTGACCAGATGCCGATGCTCGTACTCGTTTCGTTCGTCATCGCACCCTACGGCGCCTGGCATTTCGATCTGGTTCTATTACTCCTGCCACTGATACACCGGGCGGCAACGCTCGCCTCAATGCAGAACCGGCAACGGATTCGCGTTGCTATCGCGATCTACGTCCTCGCCGCGGTCGGCATGCTGGCGATCAATTTAACCGGCATTACATCGATCTGGTTCGCCTGGGTCGCGCCACTGATTCTGATTGCTTTCACTGCACTTTCGCCGAATTCCCGTTCCGGCCTACAACCTGTCGCCCGGTCAACACTTACCGAAACGGACGGCGAGCTTACGCCACAAATACCTATCGAACGAGAGGCGGTGCCGGTATGACCCGCCGCATCCTTGGCCCCGGGCCGGTCGCATTTCTTGCGATCTGGCTGTTGCTCCTCGCCGGCGGGCGAACCCGCTTCTTCCACGATCCCGACACGTTCTGGCATACCGTCGTCGGCCGAACCATCATCGATACCGGATACTTCTTCGACCGCGATCCGTTCAGCGGCTCCCATGCCGGGGACAAATGGATCCCTCACCAGTGGCTCGGCGAAGTGGCTATGGGCCTCCTGGACCGCGTGGGTGGATTCGATGCGCTCCTACTTGCCTCGGTGACGATTTTGGCCGGTACCTTTGCCCCGCTCTTCGCCCGGCTGGTCCGGGCCGGCCTGCACTGGCTGCCCGCAGCCATGCTCACCGGCCTCGCCCTCGCCGCCGCCGCCGGCCATTTCCACGTCCGCCCGCACCTCGTCACCCTCGCCGGCTTTGCGTTCCTCTTCACCCGCCTCGCCGACTTCGACACCGGTCGGATCCAATTCCAGAAACTCCTCTGGCTAATACCCGTTTTTCTGGTCTGGTCCAATACTCACGGCGGCGCGCTCGGCGGCCTCGCCACCTTCGCCCTGGCCCTCGGCGGATGGGCCGCCGCTCGACTTCTCGGCTGGCCGAGTCCGATTCGCACACTCGGGGACACGCTAAAGCTCCTCGGCCTCTTCGGGTTACTCTGCGCAACGCCGTT
The DNA here is from genome assembly GCA_036493815.1 of Fimbriiglobus sp. Taxonomy (GTDB): domain Bacteria; phylum Planctomycetota; class Planctomycetia; order Gemmatales; family Gemmataceae; genus DASXPC01. The sequence goes on from DASXPC010000343.1 coordinate 1,875, forward strand.
CGTGAACCCGTACGGCCCCGACCTACCCAGGTGCTGGTTCGAAATCCTCAGGATGGGAGAATTGAAAACGATTATTCAGGAGCACGCCGCCCTCGACGTCCGCAGCCCCGCCGCCTGGCCGATTCTTGCGTTCGCTGCCGTCTACGTGCTCGCCCTGCTGGGTACCCGCCAACGGCCGCGCGCGACCTGGCTGATCCCGCTCGTCTGGCTTGCCCTCGGCATTGAGTGCATCCGCCACTCCTCCATTTTTGCCGTCACCGCCCTCGTCGCACTGGCCGACGTCATTCCCGCAACCACCTGGGCCAGACGGCTCATTGAGTCCGAATCTGACCTGTTTCGCCGGGCCGGGAGTGCGGACCCGTGCGGAATTAGTTCACTCATCCTACCCCTCGTGGCTGTCCTGACGGCGATCGGTCTGCAATCGGCAGGCGTACGGGTGCCAGTGATCGGCCGCGGCTGGGCCGGGCTCGACCCGACCGTTTGGCCGGTGGATATGATCGAAACGCTGAACCGGGAAGCCGCCGGGCGGAACGGGATTCGCACGTTCAACGAATACGCCGACGGCGGATTTCTGATTTACTTCGCCCCGCAATATCGACCGTTCGTGGACGGCCGCTGCGAACTCTTCGGCGGCCCATGGTTGAAGGCGTTTGTCGAAGCCGAATCCGGCGACGTGGGTGCATATCTGAAAGTGATGGAAGGCCAATACGGACGGTTCGAGGCCGCCCTGACCCGGACCGGGTCGGGTTTCGATTCCTGCTTCCGCACGGCGGCCGAGTGGACCCTCGTCCGCGAAACCCCGACCGCTTCGTTTTACCGTCGTAAGGCCGATTCGGCAGTCCGCTAATAAAGCAGCGACTGCAGCTTCGCACGAAACGAATCCGCCAGTTCGCTCCGAACGCCGACGACCTCGAAGAGGGAAACCATCGATTCTTTTGCGGGACCGCGGGCGAAGTTTTTGTCGGCCTTCGCCGCGAGAAGCATCGCTTCCAGTGCAGCACGATAGTCTCCCCGGGCCGCGAGCACGTGGCCGTACTTCAACTGCACCGGGGCGTTGTCCGGCTGATTCTCCGCAAGCCCTTCGATTACCGCCAATTCCGCATCGCCGTGCGGAACCGCCCGAAACTCGATGATGGTGCGAAGTCGGTCGGCCTCCTCCGCCTGCGGACCAACCTCCACCGGCTTCAATAGCTCGATAACTTTCCGTTCATTTCCGTCTTGCCGTAACAACGCCCGGGCGAGTCCGACCCGTGCCCCTTCGTGCCGCGCATCGGTCGCGAAAGCCTTGCGGTAAAGTTCCTCCGCCCCGGCCGGGTCCGAACCTTCCACCGCCTCGGCTTGTCCCACGAGCAGGTCCGCCTCGCCGGGCACGAGACGGGAAATGAATTCTCGGAGTTCCTCTTCCGGAACCAGGCCGACGAACTGATCGACCACCGCCCCGTCCTTGATGGCGAACACCGCCGGGATGCCGTCCACCGGAAACTGGGACGTGATCGCGGGGTTCTCGTCCGTGTTGACTTTGGCCACGACGACCCGACCGCCGAACTCGTCGACCACTTTCGCCAACAACGGCGACAAAGCCCGACACGGCGGGCACCACGGGGCCCAGAAATCGACGACGACCGGAACCCGACTCGATTGCGTGACGACGGCTGATTCGAATTCCTGGTCGGAAACGTCGAAGACGTGCGGAGACTTAACCATGGCAATCCTCGGAAGCGTTGTCGGGAAGCGAAGCCACTCCTAAGCTACACGCACGACGATCCGTTGGAGAGGTGGCAGAGTGGTCGAATGCGTCGGTCTCGAAAACCGATATACCCGCAAGGGTATCGAGGGTTCGAATCCCTCCCTCTCCGCTCAATTCCTTGTTGAACCGCGCAACCTGCCGCAGAGCCTTGGCTTGCGACTTGCGATACCGGGCCCTCCTCCGCACTGTTCTGGATTTGTGCTGGACCCGTTTCGTAGCCCTCATGGCTAATTCTCCTTCGGCTGCAGGGAAGAACTCGCTCCGGTCAGGCGCTGCATGGCCGCCTGGGAGGCGTGGTCGTGCACATGGGTGTAGAGTTCGATGACGCGGGGGTCGACATGTCCGACCCATTTTTTCACGAGCGGAATCGCCGTCCCGCTCACGAGGGCGTGGCTGATAAACGTGTGCCGGAAGGTGTGGAGCTTGCCCGGCAGGTTCAGCTTTTTCAACACCCGCTTCAACTCGACGAGTAACTGCCGCTCGGTCCATTGACGGTTTCGCCCCGGGTGATGAACCGTCGAAGGCATGGACACCACCCAGCGTCCTGACCGGGGCAGGCTCTCCAGTAGGGCATTTAATCGCGAGCTCAGGGGTATCGCCCGCGCGTCCCCCGACTTCGGTCGCCACCCCTCCTTTTCCCGGACATGAAGAATTTTGCCGACGAGGTCGACGTCGTCCCAGGTCAGCCAGGCCATTTCGCCGTACCTCATCCCGGTCTCGGCGAGGAGGGTCAGGGCGGGGCGAATGGCCTCGGGACTGGCGACCAGGATCCTCTCGCACTCGTCCCAGGTCCAGCACGGTTGCGGGGTCGGCTTCGGCTTTTTGAGCTTCAGCCCGGCGAGCGGGTCCTCGGCGAGCATTTTCCTCGAAAGCGCGAAGTTCACCAGTTGTCGGAGGATGACGCACTCGCCATAGATTGTCTTCTTTCCTTTCTGTAGGTCCGTCCGCAGTTTGCGGTACGCGTCCACGAAGCCGAGGTCAATCGCCGAAAGATCCCGGCACCCTCGCGCCGACGCAAGGGCTGCAACCTGGCCGAGCACGTACCGGTACTTGGTCAGCGTTTTCGCCGAACGGCTTTCGGTCTCAAGATGGGTCAGGTAGGCCTTGATCCCGTCTCCCAAGGTCGCCACGTTGATCGCCTCCTTCCACCGGCCGGCGGCCAGTTCGGCGTCGATCTTCAGCGCCTTCCGGAGGGCGACTTTCTTGTTCGTCGTCCCCAAGGTGATGCGGTACTGTTTTCCCTTGTTCTGAAAATTCGCGTACCAAATCCGGCCGCGCCGGTAAATACGCACGAACTCCCCGACCAACTCGGACCCTGAGGGTCCGGCCAGAGGGCCGTCAATTGTCATTGATGATTCCTCGCAGGAAGAGGATTTGGACGAAGCGGTCGCGGTGGAAGAGAAGCGGGCGACGATTCTTGGTCTTGCAATCGTCCAGGAGTTTCTGGCTCGACCAATCGTAGATTGTGTTCTTCTTGACCGCGGCCAACTCGGCCGCCTGGTCCACGTTAATCAACGGAGGGAACTTGGTTTTCCAATCGGGATCGTCGAAGAGCGACGAAAGGTCCTTGGCTGTGAGTCGCACGACAACCTCCTGTTGCGTAAGCCGAATATCGGCTTAGATAGACGTTATGAATTCACGGTCTCTCGAAATGCTCCAACCAGTTGTTATTCGATGAGGAGCGAGGCCAACTGAGTCAGGTCGATGCGGATGATCACGACGGGGGAAGCGCCGGGGGCTTTTTCCTTCCTCCCGTCCGTGACGATGCACCAGAAATTCTCGAAGATACCCTCCACGTCCGGATTCGCGTTGGTGGCGAATCGTGTGAACAGCATATCACCGATATCGAGATACCATTTCTTGTCCGTCACGAGTTCCCCCGCGAACGGGTTGAACCCGCTATCCCACTCACTCTCCTTCGCCGCCTTGAAAACCGACCGTTTGGCGAAGTTGGCAATCTCCTTGGCCGCCGGTGCCCGAATACCACACTGTTTCAGTTTGAGGACCAGGCCGATCCAGAACGCCTGGGCCGGGGTAAAGTCCCGGTGTTCGCCACGGCCGGGCTTTTCGGCGATTCCTTTCGGTAGAATACCTTGCTCCAGAAGGTACCGGATGTCGCGATAGGGAACGTCCAACCGGTCCGCGAGACGGCCGACCTGCATTTTTTCTGTCCTCCCTCCCATATCTTAAGCCGAGTGTCGGCCAAGGTCAAGCCGACTTTCGGCTCAGACTCCCCAATTGCCAATTGGACTGTTCCTCCCGGCAAGAGTTGCGACTCAGCGTCTCAGTGAGCGAGTGTTTATTTGGTGCTGGGGAATCCGGGCAAAAGCCGATCGGTAACGCTGGTCGGGAGAGTTTCCTCCTCCCATTGAATCGCAAGTAGCCTGCCAACGACTCGGGCAAAGTCGACTTGTTCCGTTGTCAGATCACGTGGTAGCGGGGTGGTTTCGTTGCGACTTTCGACCCGTTCATTCGAACCCGGGTCTTCACGTTGTGGGATCATCCTGTCTCCGATCTTCTCGGGGGGCTAAAAAAGAGAAATGCTTCCCTTCTCCAGGAGGGGTAAAGTGCCCTCGTGTATTCTGACACATTTCGTGAAAGTATTTAGGTCACGAAACTTGTCTTCGATGAACCTTGTCAGGCACTTTTGTGTATCTCTTGGTCGTTGGAAGAACGGTGAGAGCCGCTCAGTGGTCACTGCTGCCCACTCGTGCCGATTGCGACCGGTATGTTTAGCGTCAATTAACCTTCCCCACCCACAGAATCCATGCATGCCTGGTGTGGTAGCGTGACGGCGAGTCCCAACACCATTTTCTTTGGGGGCATGCGATGTCTACGACCATTTTGGCGATCGATCTCGGCAAGTTTAACAGCGTACTTTGCTGGTATGTGCCGGAGACCCGTAGTGCCGAGTTTCGCACGGTGAAGACGACGCCGACCGAACTACGCCGCGAATTGTTGCGGCAGCCTGTCGCGCGTGTGGTGATCGAGGCCTGCTCGCCGGCCGGGTGGGTGCACGATCTTTGTGAGGAAATTCACCTAGGCTCTCTTTGAAAACACGATTCGGAGGCTCCGTTGGATCATTGCCAGTTTCATCATCGCCGAGAAGTTGATTGCCAGTTTTTCGAACCGGGTGCA
>DASXPC010000344.1:0-5936 GCA_036493815.1 Fimbriiglobus sp.
GGCTCCGGCCCTCGAAAAGATCCCGCCTTCCCCGCCGCAAACGTCCACAGCAAAGAATGACGCCAAGGATTCCTGGTTCGGCCCGGGCATTCTTTACGTTGCCATTGGTAAGTACCAGGGCGAAACGGTCTACTCCCTCGAATCCGAACCGGGCCGCGTCGTAGCGTATGTCGTCCCCGCAACCGGGTTCGACATTCAATTGCACGTGCGCAAGAAAGTCGCTCTTATGGGCAAAGTGCTGGAGGCACAATACACGTCATACGTGCCTTTGGTCCGTGTCAGTTCGGCGGAGCCCGTCAAGTAGGGCTGGAAGAAGCTGGGCGGGTCATTCCGCAGTGGGATTCTCATCGTGCATGGCTATGAGCGCCAATACGCCGAGTCCGTAGAAGGTGTATTCCACGTCCGGAACCTCGTCCCACAGTCCTCCCTTGAAACCACCGGGACCGTGCTCGCACGACTCTGCGTATTCGCGGATTGCGGTCGAGTTCAGCCTTCCGAAGGCCCCGAGTTGATCCAGCGTCCAGGCACCGGTGAAGGTGGAAAGCAAGTCGGCGACGGGGATCCGGTCGTTCGCCCGCAGGCCACCTTCGAATTTCGAGGGAAGGCCGGTGAGGAAAACGGACACATTTTCTTTCGCGTCGTCGAGGGCGTTGAGCATTTGCAATACTCCCACCCCCGCGGCGGTCGGGTTCGTTCCGCTCCGTTTCATAGGGGCGATCTCGACGTACCCGCCGTCCTCCCTCCGACGTGACTTGATGAATGCGATCAGCTTGTCCGGCTGCGGCGTTGGGCGGTCGAGGAGTTGCAGCGCCAGCGTGACCAAAAAGCTCGTATATGTACTGCCCGATTTTACGCCGGGCACTTTGCCGTATCCACCGTCGGGGGTGCGGAAGGATTCGAGTATGGCGGCGACGCGGTCTTTCCAGTCGGCCGGGGCCACGGCGAGCACGTCTGGCCCGCCGCCGAGGGGAACGAGATAGCAACTCACCAGAAGCGAAAAGAAATCGACGACGCCGGTGGAGGACGCGAGCCGTGATTGCAGGAATCGGCCGCACGGCTCGCAGATTTCGGGCGACAACGCCTGCAGCACGGCCAGTGAGCGTAAGGCGAATCCGGTATAGTAGAGGTCCGACCCACCCTCACGACCGGGGAAACCGCCGTCGGGGAGTTGTTTCGCTTTGACATATGCCGCATGCTTTTCTCGCAATTCGGACGGGAGCATCTCAATACCGTCGAGCAGACGGATGGTGAGGCGGGTGAGATAGGGTTCTGGGGTCATCGGAAGAATTCCGGTCGCGCAGGCTTCCGGCTCGTCAGGATTTACGATTCGATTTTCGCCCGCAATTCTGCCGGAATCGTCAACGACTCCATCCCGCCGGCACTCGCCCGGCAAAGGACACTCGTAATCCGCCCGGTTGCGAGCGGCGTGCCGTCCCGGGAAAACTCGAACCGGTAACTCACCGACTTTTTACCGACTTTTTCAACCGAGACCGCGACCGTTAGTACGTCACCGAACCGGGCCGGGGCTTGGTAATCGCATGCGGCCGAGACGCGCGGGAAGCCGTGTTTGATGCCGTTTTCCGTCCAGGCGACGGTGAGGCCGCGGGCGCGGAGGAAGTCGGTTTCGGCCGATTCCATGAACCGGAAAAAGTTGGCGAAGTGCATAATCCCCGCCATGTCCGTGTCGCCGAATTCGACGCGGCGGGTTGTGGTGAAGGGTATGGTCATGAGTTACGCGACGGAGAGCGTCTTGGTTAGGATGTTGGAGAGATATTCTTCCGTGGCCCGCGCCATGGCATCGGCGGTGAACCGCTCGGCGACGGCCAGCCGTCCGGCTTCGCCCATTCGGGTTCGCATGTCCGCATCGAGCAGGATGGGATGCAGCCCTTCGGCCAACGCGGCCGGGTTACCCGGCTTCACCCGGACGCCGGCGCCGGTGCCTTCCATCAACTCCGGAAAGCATCCGTGTTCGGGCAAGACCACCGATACGCCGTTCGCCCAGGCTTCGAAAACGTACAGGCCCTTTGGTTCCTTGTAATCGGTGGGCACGCTGAGCACGTCGATCGAATTCAGGAACCGCACCTTGTCGGCATGGCCCGGGGAATCGACGTACTCGAAATCGCCGGCCAGACCGGCCGCTTCCAGCTTGCGAACCTGCTCGCTTAAGTAAGGTTTGTGTTGCTCGCCGAGCCAGCCGGAGGCCCGCAGTTTCGCGCTCGGGGCACCCGGCATCTTTCGCAAGTAGATGAACGCGTCCACCAGGTTGTGGAGCCCTTTTTCCGGGGTGATGCGGGCAAAATATCCGATCACCGGCCGGTCGTCCGTCCGTGGCGGCTTCGGGCCGCCGTGCCCCGCCAGGTTGATCCCCGGTGGGATCACATCGATCCGGTGGCGATCGATTCCCAAGTACCCGGCCATGTGATCGGCATAATAGCGACTGGTCGCGATCAGGCCGTACAGCAGTTCGCAATTCGACCGGATCAGTTTCAGACACCGTTCGCGGTCTCGTTTCGGTAACTGGTCGAGAAAGACGTCGTCCCCTTGAAGTGTGGCGACGATGGGCACGCGCAATGTTTCGGTTAGGGTCGGTACGATGCCGGAAAGGAGTACGTTTGTCAGGAGAATGACTTCGGGCCTGACCTCCGCTCTCAGCCAGGCGGCGAGCCGCTTCACTTCCTTGACCTGGTGGCCGTGGGAGCCCTCGAGCATCGAGACAGTCAGACCGCCGAGTTTCGAATAATCGGTGCGGGTGGCGAAACGTCCGGCCCAACGCAATAGGCGCGGCGCGTCAAAAAGTTTGTCGAAGAACCGGGGTGTGTGACGGAAGAGCCGGGACTTTTCTTGCAGATAGACATTCACACCGCCGAGGAACACGTTCGAATGAGCAGCCTCGGGTTCGTCAAGCGTCAGCGGCGTGTAGGTGGGAATGAGGAGCGCATCGTGCCCGCGGTTGCGGAGGGCGGTAACGAGGGCGTTGTCCCTCAGGCAACTCCCGCAATACATGCCCGCCGCCCCGGCCGTGATGAACGCGATCCGCATGGCTCCTCCTTTGTGGATGATAGAGGTTCCGCACGCGGGTACGACCCATCATTCGGATAACATTCCCGGTACCGACACCAATTCTTCACACCCAGCAACCCGTTCCGTGATAGGATGTTGTGGCTTGACCCGATGGAACGGACTGCCAACGGGGAATTTTATGCACGATGCCGTTATCCTTTCCGACCTTCACCTCGGCAGCGACAACTGCGAAGCCAAGGCCCTGGTCAGTTTGCTGGAATCGATTCGATCGGGCGAACTCCATACCAACCGGCTCGTTCTGAACGGCGACGTGTTCGATTCGATCGATTTCCGCCGGTTGAAGAAGAACCACTGGAAAGTGTTATCCATTCTGCGGAAGTTGTCGGACGAACTGGAAATCGTCTGGGTGAACGGAAACCACGACGGGCCGAGCGAAATCGTCTCGCACCTGCTCGGCGTCTTATGCCGGGACGAATGTGTATTCGAGAGTGGCGGCAAAATCGTCCTGTGCCTGCACGGTCACCGGTTCGACGAATTCATCGAAAGTTACCCGATTGCCACGTGGTTCGCGGACCGGCTGTATCGCTTTCTGCAAAAACTCGACCGGACGCACGCCTTTGCCAAGTATGCCAAGAAGTCGAGCAAGACGTTTCTTCGCTGCGCCAAGTTGATCGAGGAACGAGCGATTGTGTATGCCGAGTGGCGCGGTGCCGACGTGGTCTGTTGCGGCCATTCCCACCTTCCCGCCGCCGTCACCGCCGGGCGGGTGGAATACTTTAACAGCGGGTGTTGGACGGAAAAACCGTGCCACTACCTGACCGTTACAAATGGGGTCGTCGAACTCCAATCTTTCAACGAGCCGATCGTCACTGTGGAAACGAACGGCGTCCAGACGTCTCACACCTTGTCCAGTCTTTCGGCCTGATCGTCCGGGTCGACTGGTTTCGTCGGATCGATGAATAGCCACGCGACCACGCCAAGCGCGTAAACGACGGCGAACATCAAAAAGCAGATCACGTATCCGTCCGTTTGCACCGTGTCCCCGACGGTATGGGCCTTGAGAATCCTCCCGGTCACGTAGTTGCCGAGGGCCGCCCCGAGGTTCCCCACCATATTCATGGTCCCGGCGACGATCGCCGTATACCGTCGGCCGATGTCCTGTGCTGTTGCCCACGCCGGCCCCATGATCAGGTCGTTGCAGAACCCCACCAGCATCAGGCACCCGGCAAACAGCCACAAGCGGGTCGGGTCGTGCGAGCCGCCGCCAGTGAATAACGTCGACAGGGCGTAGCACAACCCGGCCAGCCCATACCCCAACATTCCGAAGATCCGCCGGCCCCACTTACGATCGCCCGTGCGGCGGATGTAATGATCCGTCAGGTATCCGCCCAGAAGGCACCCGCCCATCCCCACCAACAACGGTGCTCCGGCGAGTATGCCGAGTAGCAATAGTCCACCGTCCGTCCCTTTCCATTCGGGGAACTGGGCCTTGAGTGTCCCCGGCAGGTAATACATCAAGAAATACCAGTTGAAGTTCGTGACCGTATACATGATGCAAAGGGCCCAGACGTTCCGGCTGCGGACGATTACTCCCCAGGGGACTCTCGATGCTCTCGAGGCAGTGACTTTGCCGGCTTCGATCAGTCGTCGTTCCGCGTCGTTTACCCCCGGATGTTCTGCGGGAACGTTTCGGAACCGCCGGTAGAATAGGATGCACCAAACGACCGCGACGGTGGAGAACAGCCACAACGCCTGGCGCCACGACAACCCCGCGATCACCACCAAGAGCACCCATAACGCCGGAGTCAGTCCGCCCATGAGCCGGGCACTCATCCAGATCGCCCCCTTCGCCGACCCCCGACGGTCTTCGGGGAACCAGTTGTAGATAGCCCTCGTTATGTTCGGGAACGCCCCCGCTTCTCCCATGCCAAAAAGGAATTGCATCCCCACCAAAACGCCGAAACCGATGACGATGACCCCGGACCCGGGGATTGCAACTCCGGCGAAGGCGGTCAGGGAGACGAACAGGCTCCACCACAGGACGATTCGCAGAAGCGTTTTGCGGGGGCCGTACGTGTCGCCCATCCACCCGGTCGGGATTTCGAACAAGGCATACGCCAACTGGAACACGACCAGGACGAGGAAAAAGTCTTCCCGCGGTTGCCCGACCGCATCCATCATGTCGTCTTTCGCACTGCCATACATGGCGCGATCGAGGTAAGTAATCATCGCGAGCAGGCAAAGCAGAAAGAGAACGGAATAGCGAACCCGGGTCGGGGCGGCAGAAGGGGAAGTGGAAGTCATGCGGTGGGGAAGGGGAGGAGGGGGGAGGGTGAATCGCCCCACTTTAGCCGAGTGCGCAGGGGAAGGCAACCAATGTTCGCGGCACGTCGATCGTGCGATATCGGACCACGGCAATTCCGATGTGTCGTGCAATTATTTCGGTTTGATCTGCGCGAGCTTGATTACGGTGCCGACTTTCGTCACGGAAAATGTGGCGTCTTCGTCGTGCCAGGTGATTTTTTCTTTTACCGGCGTCTGAGTGTCGTACTTTTCGGAAACGAGAAGCGTCTTCTCGCCGGGACAGGTGTGGAATTCTTTCAGTACTTCGCCGGGAGTCATCCGGAACGACTTGCCCTTCGCCAATTTGCCGTTCACAATTCTCGTTTCCTGAATCACGATGATTTTGCCGGTGTCGTTTTTGATCGTAATCCACGCGGCCGATAGCGGGTCTAAAAAGACCAGAAGGGTCAGGACAACCATCGCTTTTGTATGAGGCATTGCCATAACCGGAACCTGTTGAGTATGTTGGGTTTCCGTGCGGCCATAGGTGGGTTCCGCGGGCCGGAGATACGGCCCTTTAATTGGCAAACGCGTTGAAACGGTAAACTTGCGCGGGGGTATTGGAACCGAGG
>DASXPC010000345.1:0-10829 GCA_036493815.1 Fimbriiglobus sp.
CTCCCCGGCCAGTATGACTCGCTCGCTGTGCCCGTACCACGAATACGCTCGGGTTCCGAACGCCCGTTCGATCAGTTCTCGTTGATCGGGGTATAGGCTTTCGGACCCGAGGAGCACGGCGTGCAGTCGAAGCCGATCGGCGGGGACGGCGTGCCGATTGCAGTATTCGGCAAGTATGGCGATTGCGGACGGGTATCCGTGCAGGTACCCGGGACGGAATCGAACCAACGCGTCGAGGTATGCCGGGAGGGTCCCCTCGTTCATTTGGAAGGGCGAGAACTGGAGTTCGTTATAAATCGGGTTTGTCTGCCAGTACACGCCGTGCGGCAAGGCTGCGAATTCCACTCCGCGAAACGTCGCTTTTCGCTGTCCGGGATGGTAGCCGACTCTGGCCCATTGCCGATGCATGAACCCCGTTTCAACCGCCTGGGAGTCGTCGTCGACAAAGAACTTAAGCTGATTGCCGGACGTCCCCCCCGTGGTACAGGCGTAGTGGGGGATTCGGTCGAAGTCCCTTGGGAGATACATCGACTGGTTCTGTTGAAGCGCCTCCTTGTCCAGGAGTGGAAACGCCCGCAAAGCTTCGAATGGCGAAAGCCGGCCGACTATTGAAGCCAAGGACTGGTAGGCCGGAACCTGATCGCTGGCAAATGTCAGCATCTCGCCGAGGGCCTTCTCCTGATACCGGTGCAGGACGTCCCGCGAGGCTCGGTCAAGAAGTTGGCCACGACGGACCGCCCGTCGATAGCCGCGGCCAGCCACCCAGGCGAACGGTACGGCCCGAACCAGCCCCTTTATTGTGGCCGGCAGACTTTCGTAGAGCTTCTTTTTGAGTTGATAACCGGGCATGAGGTCTCGGATCGATGGGTACCGAATTCAAGCCGACCGAGCGGCATCGAGCATCGGCCAGCCGAAGTGAGGTCGGAACCCGCCGGGAATAGCCGGGCGAACCTTGGATTGCGAGAAGGCCGGCCCGCCCCCGTCTGTCACCATCACTTCATCGAGCTGGCAGGCGGAAATCGGCCAACGGTGGGGGTCGAATGCCCGCGAGACGATCGGCAGAGTCGCCGGATCGAATCCCATTAACCTGCACGCAACGGCATCGACGGCCGCCGGATTGGTACCGCCGAGGAGAACGCCCGAGGGGGCCGGGTCTGGGGAAAGTGGACCGTTCCCCTGCCCTCCCACAATCCCGTCAACAATGGTCATGTACCGATGGGGTCGTTCGGCTTCCCGCCACGTCCCGTCCAAGTTGCCAAATAACAGGGCGCGGTTAAGGTCCAGAGCCATTCTCCAGCACGTGTCGTTCCCCTGCCAGTTCCCGCCCCGTGCGACGGCCTCACTGTCCCCCATGACGCGAAGTCCGACGTTTCGCATCTTCCGAAACGCCCAACTCCCGAGCCCGGGAACTGCCAGGGCGGCCTGCTGGCCGAACCGCCGCAGTCTCCGCTCGAACGCAGTCCGTAACCCGCCGGCCGGGAACTCGTCGCCACCGAGCCGCGGTTCTCCCTGGATGAAGTGGGGGAGCCAGTTCTTGTCCCCGTTGACTCCGACGAGATTTTTCAAACTGCAAGTGATGCCAGTTTTCTTGTGGGTCTTCAACTTGGGAAGATTGACGAAGAGGTCGCACGTCATAGGCGTGCCGGCCAGAAGATATTCTTGGACCTCGCCCCAGTGGTGGGCGTTGACAACCGACGTGTCGTAATCGGCCCCGTAATACCGGCCCTCACCTTTGTATCGGTAGAACAGACTTCCGGGACCGAGGTCCAGTTGGGCGTAGCCGCGCGGGTCGGGGGGATTCGGCAAACGTTCGGTTACAACGTCTTCTTTCTGGATCCAGATTTCTCGCCTAAGGTCCAATAGCTCAACGGCCAAGGCCGGAAATCGGAATTTGATACGAGCTAGACGACCGGGCAGGTCTCCCCGCGCGGCGATAGCTGCGAACCTGGCATATGTAATGGGAGCATCACATAGAACGATGGTGCCCCGGCCGCCCATCAGTTCGGCCAACCCTTCAACGACCGTTGCCACGACTGCCGGGTGTGTAATGACCGGTTCCCAATCGTCCGGTCGGGTGCCGTGGTTCTCATCGACCCAGTTCGGCTTAACCACAATCAGTCGGGCAGGATCGGCTTCCGCGAGCCAATCGACGAGGGATTTGTCCAATCGGAGTATTGAATCTATTGCGGGTTTAAGAGCCGGGTCATCATAGGCACGGACACGTTGAATCGCTACCGGTATCGATGGATTCGTTGACATATCACCCAGTGTTAAAGTCTATTCGTCATGTTATCGTATTCAGCGGCACAGACAGCCTGAGGATAAGACTCTCGAAAATGCGTCCATAATCTGCTCGAAACAAGAGCGAAGTGCATTCACGGCTGCAACGGCGTTATCGTTCGGGCACGACTACCGCGTCCACCCGCTTCTGCAACTCCGACTCTGCCAGGGCAGGGTGTGGAACGCCCCGCGGCGGCCAGATCACCTCCGGCAGTTTCCCGGTCGCCCGGTACTCGGCGATCTTCAGGTCGATCCAGTACAGGAACGTGGCGTATAGGAGGGCGTACCGGAACCCGGCGCGGCCGTCCAGGAAGCCTAGGCGGAATAGATACCGGTACAGGAAGTAAAAAAATGACCTTCCTGGAAGTCGGAAGTAAACCGACCGAAGCCACATTCGTCTCTCACCGGCCGTACCAAACAAGCGGACCGCAACTCCCCCGGTCATATCTCCGGCCGTCAGCGCCCGGGCCTCGAGGGACGAATATCGATTATGTTTATCGAGCCAATCGGACACCGATTTGGTGTCGCGGTGATCGAGGAATGATTTGAGGAGGGTAATCTTTCCCCCGACCAAGGCATGCTCGTTAACCGGTCGGTCATCAAATCGGGCTGCCCCTGCCCTCCACATCCGCATGTCGTGGTTCTGGCTCACGCCCCCCCAGTTGAGGGGTCGGTTCATGAAGAAAATACGCCGGCGGAACGATATTCCTTCCAGATCCGGCACTGCGGTGGCCAAGATTATCTCCACCTCCCGCTTAAATTCTTCAGTGACCCGTTCGTCGGCATCCAGTTTGAGAACCCAGTCACCTGTAAAGGGCAGCCGGGAAAGTGCCCAGTTCCATTGTTTGGAGTAATTCTCGAATGCATGCTGAACAACCCGAACGCCACGGTCGGTGTAGCTGAGGGCAATATCAACGGTTTGATCGGTGCTATACGAATCGACGACGAAAACCTCTCGGGCCCACCCGACGACTGAGTCCAGGGCATCGGGCAGGTTCGACTTTTCGTTAAAAGTCAGAATGATGACCGTAATGAACGTGTCGGCCACCGTGCGGTTCCTCTGGCATGCGGATCAGCAACCGTTTGCCTTAGGGAGTTTTGTCATAGTCTATAAAGGGTTCGGCTTTCGCCCTTCCAGAACCAAGCTTTGTGGGCAATCCGGGTTCGGCTCCGGTTCCATATTCAATACGACACCATTGATTAGTTGCGGGTAACCGGTCTCGGTTCCCGGCTGACAGATCTTAAGGTCTACGAATCCGGCTCCTGTGGCCAACTCTTGAATCCACGACGGGGTAATAATTGTCAAGTGCTCCTGGCGACAGAAAATAAAGTTCTCAAACCGTCCGCCAATACTAGATCGCTTGTCCGGCCAGTCACCGAACCAGCCGGCATCCCCTTCAATGTATTTCCGGATTGCCGAATCCCCGTTCGGGGCCCCAACCCGAAAAACTCCCCCGGGTTTCAAACACCTATACATCTCTGCAAAATGAAACGGCATATCTGGCAAGTGCTCAATAACGTGGAAAGAATAGAATATATCCACGGTGCTGTCACGAAACGGAAGCTTATTCCGGAAGTCGGCCCAGACATCACATTTTCCAGTGAACATGTTAGCGTCAACGTTTGTCCAACCGGGCAGGTAATTCTTACGACCAGGGCCTAATTGAACCCTAACCACCCCTTGCCTAGGTGCACGGAAGACCCTGTAAATTGCCCCATTAGCTTTCATCAGAGGGCCGAGGGTGGCATAGAACGCTGCTCTCGCACGGCGACTTATCATCGACCAAACTCCTGTTGTTCAAATCTTCATACAATAACACAAACCACATGTGTATCAAAACAATATATATCTATTGTCGGACCAAAATATAACTTGGTTGCAAAACGGAATTTCTCGTGAATCTAATGAAACAGTGTACGTCCGTTAATTCCACGATACAGCTTCTCCTTCTCAATTCGATTATTAATAACGCTGACTTTGCAAATTGGCATGTCCACTTCACTCTACCAATACGGCACATTTGAGCCAGGTAGTTAACCAGGCCCCAAGTACTCCGATAGTCCAGGCGTGCGACCAGGTTGCCCCCTTGGGGGCCGACAGGAAATCGTCCCAGATCGCGGTCACCCCTTTCGGTTCGACCAATCCGGAATCCCGAACTACGGCGATTCGTTCTTCGAACGGTTCGCGGAGGGGGCCCCGCATCCAGTCTTCCTGCGAAAGCTGAAACCCGCGCTTTCGCAGGCGAAGCAAATCGGGCGGCAATAGGTCGGCCAGGGCTTCCCGGACCAGATACTTGCCCGGTGCCCCCGGCGGCAGGCGGACCGGCCCAGGCTGACGATACGCATAGTCGACAAGTGGCCGGGCCAGGAAAGGCACCCGGATTTCCAGTCCGTGAGCCATTCCACACACGTCGGCGTCACGGAGCAGCATGTTACCCATGTAGTACCGGCTTTCCAGCACGCCGACCTCGGCGATCGGGTCGGAATTCCGACCGTTCAGATTCGGGGCGGCTTCGGGCGTCAGGTACCGGTCGTCCAGGCCGAGCGGTCCGGGGTCCAAACCGAGTCCGCACATCTCCGCGTCGGAAAGGAGCCGGCGTCGGCGGAAATACACATCGGCCAGCGTCCCGCCGTCGCCCGCCAGTTCGAAGACTTTCTGCCGTTGCAGTGTGTTCCCGGGTCGGTAGAGCAGCCGGGCGGTCGCTTGCCGGACAGGCCGGGGAACCCAGCCCGTCGCCCGGGCCAACCGGGCCATCCGGGGTACGTCTCGGAACGTCGAATACCCGCCGAACACCTCGTCACCGCCGAGCCCGCTGAGAGCCACCTTGATCCCGCGTGCGCGAACGGCGTGGGAAATGACATACGTGTTCAGCCCGTCGACACTCGGCTGGTCGAGGGCGCCGAGCCAGTCGAGCGTGAGCCGGCGGACTTCGTTTTCAGTCAGCCGGATTTCGTGGTGGTGTGCCCCGATCCGCTCGGCCGTGCGGGCGGCTACCGGACCTTCGTCTTGGGCCTCGTCGGCCAGACCGACGGTGAACGTGTTGATCCCGGCTGCCCCCGCCTCGCCGCACAAAAGCGCGATCGCGCTACTGTCCAACCCGCTGGAAAGAAACACGCCGACCGGAACGTCGCTCAGCAGGTGGGACCGGACGGCATCCCGAAGCAGCCTACGGACTTCCGGCACGGGGGGATGAGCCGCATTGGGTTCGTCCACAGGAGTTGGGATGGACCAATAGGTATGCGTGCGGAATTTTCGGGCCTCGAACCCGTCCCGGGACAGCGGAACCACGGCACTTGTCCCGGCGTCCAACAGCGACACGCCGCGTGCCATCGTCCGCGGGCCTTGCACGGCCCCATAGGCGAGCATTCCGGCGAGGGCCGCCCGGTCGATTTCCGGTTCGACGACCCGGCTCGTCATCACAGCCCGCAGTTCGGACGCGGCCGCCAAACCAGACGGGCCCCAGGCGTAGTACAGGGGCTTGATACCCTGCGGGTCTCTCGCCAAAACGAGTTGCCCGGCTCGGGCGTCGAACAGGACGACCGCGAACATGCCGTGTAGTCGCTCGAACGCGTCGAGGCCCCAGCGGGTGTAGGCATGGAGAATGACTTCGGTATCGCACCGACTGCGGAAGCTGACGCCGGTCGCTACGAGCTCGGCCTGGAGATCGGGGTAGTTGTAGATTTCCCCGTTGTAATTCACCCAGTCCCCGGTTTCCGGGTTGACCATCGGCTGGTGGCCCGCGGGGGACAAATCCTGAATGGCCAACCGCCGCTGGCCGAGACCCAGAAACCCGAAGGGGGTCGCAAGTACCTCAATCCCCTCGTCGTCCGGGCCACGATGGGTCAACGCGGCGGTCATGACCCGCGTTCGGTGCTCAGTTGGGCCGCGCTCGGGCCCCCAAAACATGGCGATCCCACACATTACCGCGTGACCCTCACCCACGGGGGGGCCATACCGCCGCCGGTCAGCCAAGTATACGTTTCGTGCATCCGCAT
Source organism: Fimbriiglobus sp. (assembly GCA_036493815.1). GTDB lineage: Bacteria > Planctomycetota > Planctomycetia > Gemmatales > Gemmataceae > DASXPC01. The sequence continues at coordinate 6,277 of DASXPC010000345.1, forward strand.
TCCGATCCCGTCCCAGGAGAAGTCCCGCTCCATCCACGCCCGCCCGCGAGTTCCCCGGGCACGGAGTTCGGCGGGGGAAAGGGCGAGGGCGGTCCGCAGGCAGTCAGTCAGCGGGGCGTCCCCGAACTCGACCCACCACCCGCAGTCGTGGGTGTCGAGGCCTGACCAGGGTGCCGCCTTCGAGACTATTGCCGGGATTCCATGGGCCAAAGCCTCGGCCACGGTCATGCCGAAGTTTTCCGACCGCGAGGGAAGGACGTACAGGTCCGCCTGGCGATAGCACGCGGATTTCTCGGCCCCGTATACCGGGCCCGCGAATCGGACGCGTTCGACACCCAACTCGGCAGCCAGTGCCTGAACTTTGGCCAAGTATCCGTCTTCGTCCGGGCCGGCCAGAACCAACTCCCAGTCTGGAGCACCGGCCTGAACGGCCCGCCAGGACCGGAGCAACACGTCGATCCCCTTCACCGGATGAATCCGGCCGAGGAACAACAGTCGGCGCAGTTCGCCGGGCGGGGCCCCGGTTTGGGCGGGAAGCGGCAACTCAATCCCGTTCGGAATGACCGCGATCGGAGCGGAAAACCCGGCTCGGCGGACGTCGTCGGCTTCTTCCTCGGCCGTCGCGTGGAAACAGGCGGCCGCACGCAGTACGGCTCCCTGCCCGGCCCACCAGAACGCCCGCTTGGACCACTTCGACCGCCGCAGACTCCACGCCGAAAGCGTGCCCCGAGGGGATACGACCAGTTTGCAGCGGGTTCCCCGGACGGCGGCAGCCGGGTAGACGTTCGGCATCATCCACAAACTATGGTTGTGGAGGACATCGAGGGTCGTCGCGGCCGAGCGCAAGGCCTGCCGCATCGCCGGCGAAATCCCGAGCCGGCCCACTACCGGCAGGGCCGGGTGCGCCCGAATGGTGAAATGCGGTTCACTCAGGTCGGGTGCCGGCGCCAGAACGTGAAGATCGACGTCGACGTCCCGGCGGGCCAACGCCCGGCAAAGGGCCGGGATGCTGTACGACGGGCCGCTCGCTTCGGCGGCAATGCTCGGGACGACATGGACGACTTTCATCCGCGGTCCCGACTCCACGCCCCGGTCCAGAAGTCCGAAAGGTCGGCGTCCAACCTCCGCTCGAACGCCGTGGCCCGAAAGTGATCTTCCCACCGTTGACGCCCAGCCGCCCCGAGGGCGGCCGCATGCGCCGGGTCGGACAACAGCCGAATCAGCCGGGCGGGCAACTCGTCCGGCCGGTCCATGTCCACGTTATACCCGGTCACCCCGTCGAGGTTGACCTCCGGCGCGGCGTCGTGAATGCTGGCGACGACCGGCAGGCCGTGCCGCATCGCTTCGATGTATACCAGCCCGAATCCTTCCCCCCGGCTCGGCATGGCGAATACCGAAGCCGACGCGTAAAGGGCGTCCAACTCCACATCCGGAACGAACCCGAGGACATCAATCGCCCCGGCCACCGGAGAGGCGGCCACCCGCGCCTGTAACTCTGCCAACCGAGGTCCCTTACCCGCGAACGTCAGCCTGGCTCCCGGGACCGCCTCTACCACCCGTGGCCAGCAGGCAACGAGTTCCGAATGCCCTTTGTACGTTACATCCACGCTGCTCAACAAAAGCACCCGAGGAGGGGCTGGTCTAGTTGATTGAGGCGGCGAGTCGTTCGATTCCGTGCCTAACCAGCAAACGCGAGCCCGTGCGAAATGGCCGTGAAGGGCATCGGCTCGGCTCCGGGTGTATGCGGTGTTGGTCAGCAATGCGTCTGCCTTAGCGGCCAGCCGAAGGGACTTGGGCCGGGCGTTTTCCCAAACTTCGACCCCGTGAACCAGCACAAGGTAGGGGCGACGAAGGATTGGCACTGTCGAGTGGGCTCGGGCCAGGCCGACCTGATCGTATAGGAAATGCGTCCGCGTCAGGGCGGCCCGGGTGGCGGCCGCGACGAACCGCATGCGACTGCCCCGGCATACCCGTACCGGAAGGCCAAGGTCAATCGGTGGCGTAGTATCCAACAACGACCAGACGGCGGCACGAATCCGACCCTCCCGCTCGGCCCGGGCCAGGATTCGCACAACCATCCGTGCCCACCGCCCGATCCCGCCGTTCCCGGCCGCCAACGTCGCGGCGAAAAACGCAACCCGCGGCAGTCGGTCAGCCATGGCCCGGATCCCGCTGGCCGATGTCGCGGTACGCAGCGTCGTGACGATTGGGGGTCATGAACAGGCTGATGATCAGGCAGGTTAATAGGGCCAACGGGAACGACGCCACAAAGGCTGCGACGAACCAGTCGTCCGGGCGTAATCCCGATACGATGCCGAACCAGATGAACGGGAACCACCGGTAATCGGACCGCCGTATGGAGTATGAGGCTACTCGGGTCAGTGCGGCGAACAGCAGACCGACGTAGGCGGAGACGGCTACGGCCAGCAGCCAACCGCCCGCCCAATACGCTTCGGCAAAAAAGCCCGGGGCGGATTTGCTGTTCTCGTTCCCGGTCACTTCGATGTTGAACTGCCGTCCGGGCGTAATCACCGGTTTATCCGGATAGAGCAACCTCGGCACGAATGTCCAGTAGATCAACTCCAGGGTTTTGCCCCGGTATCCGTGGTCGTATTGTTCAATGCAATACGCTTGTGCGGTCCAGTACGCGAGCCGGATCCAGCCTTTTTGGACGGTATCGAATCGGTCGCTCGAATCCCACTGGTACTGTTCCTGGAATTCGGAAACGGCTTCCGCCCGCTTGCTCATCGACACGTTTCGGACGAGACCGACCGACCGGACGGCATTGGTAATTTGGGTCATGACGAGATACCCGACCACTCCGATCGCCACCCCCAGGACGAACACCTTGGCGGACGGCCGGGCCATATAGACGCCTAAAAACACGGACAGGCCGAACAGAAAGAAACTAAGTTTGGACCCGCCGAGCACGGTGTTGACGAGTTCCCACCCCAGGAGGGGTACCAGCACCCACAACCAATTACGATCCCCCCGGACGAAACCGTTGACCAGCAGGTAGATGCCGACATACACCAGGTCGCCGAGAATCAGGATTTGCTGGGGGATGTACGACTGGATGTCCAGTCGGGCATTCATGGGGCTGAGGATGTACCGGACCGGGCAGCCGAAGATCAGGGTAATCGTAATGAACCGGTTCCGATCCGCCAGGCTGAATAGCGGCCGACCCGGCCGGCGAGGCGGCCCGAACGTCAGCATTCCAATCGAACACACCGCGTAAACGACGGTAATGCAAAAGGCGTTCAGCATGTTCGTTTTGAGCAGCGTCGTTTCATTGCAGAAGTAGAAGATCTGGGAATAAGCGATGCTCTCTTCGGCCCCGTAGTAGTACAAAAGCGGCCCGATCCCGAAATACAACACCGACGTGCAGAGGAACCAGAACAGCGGGGACATGATCATCACGCGATCCGCGCGGACCAGGCGAAAGGCCGTGTAGGCACAATTCAAGCTGAGGACGATGGGAAGGGCCTGGTTCACGTCGGAGGCTGAGGACGCCCCTAGGCCCGGTAATAGATAAGCGGCCGTCACCAGGATGAAAATCGCCCCCGGGATGAGGAGTAAGGCGGCCATGTTTACCGGCGCCGGGTCGGCCGGCCGCTGCACGCGCGGCCGAACTCGAATGGCGGGTTGACTGTTCACAATCCGTCCTCCCTACTGGCTTTCCAACAACTGTTCGACCCGTGCGGCAATTTCGCGCACCCGGTCCGCACTACTGTACCCGCTCGCCAAGCAGCGGGCGCGCCCGGCGGCCGCGATCCGCGCCCGCTCGGCCGGGTGGCCCAGGTAATAAGTCGCCTTTTCGACCAACTCCGCGACCGACCCGAAGAATTCCGCCTCTTTCCCTTCTTCAAACAGTGCCCGGTGTTCGTTCGTCCGCGGGGCCAGAAGAAACGCCCCGCAGGCGGGGATTTCGAGAGTCCGGGTCGTGCTCCGGTCGGGCCATAAGGGGGAGAGCAGTCCGAGTGCGATTTTCGCACCGGCAAGGGCGATGGAGTAATTCCGCCCGCCGATCGCTCCGCCCTTCACGTGCCGTCGGAGCACCGCATCCGGACACTGGTCCCACAGGGGGCCACGAATCGTAAGGTCAAAACCGGCGTCCGCAAGCGGCCGGAGGTTGACTTCGCGGCCGGCTCCGTAGTTGCCGATAAAGACGAGATCGGTCCGATACAGTTCGGTTTCCTCGGCCGTCGGCGTTTCGGGCCGGTGGACGTCGCGGTCGTAACTCGGGTATTGGGTCATCAGCTCCCGAGTTCCGTGCCGTTTGTAATGGTCGACCTCGTACGTCTTCGTCGTCACGACCAAGTCATAATACGGCAAAGCATTGTGGAAGAGGCGGCTGGAATGGCCCAGGAAGGCGGGGTCGGGCGTGTAGTGAACGATCGCCCGGGTGCCGAACTTCCGGACCCGGCGCAACGTTCGCGACGTGACCCAAGTGCCTTTATCGACCCAGAGCACGTCGGGTCGTGCTCTTTCGGCCAAGTGGACAATTTCCGCATTCTGCCGCCAGATCGGTATCCCCCATTTGATTTTCCGAA